>NZ_JBMMUF010000003.1:0-410018 GCF_049257235.1 Pseudoalteromonas maris | reverse complement strand
CCGCTTATGCTGCGACACGATTTAACGGCATTTCCATGTGCCGACAAATCTCGCTCGGCGTCGTGCCTCGCTGTCTTAGCCACGCTACGCAGCAAAAGCCGAGATCGAAAGCGCGAATTTAAACGGGGAAATCGATACCTGTAGGTCTATGTTTATAAGAATAAAATCTATTTTTATTAGCTTCAGATGTGTATCTTAAAGCTCAAGTTATTTTGAAATTTATATATGGTGAAAAGGATTTACCTGTAAGCAGGACTGGCCCCAGTTTATTTGTTAGAAGTGGTGTTCAAAAAGAATAAACCAGCTATAACAATCCGAACTCTGCGCCTTTTGATGCATTATTTTGAAAGAGAACAAGAAATATGATTATAAAAAAAGTTGAGATACCGGCAGATAGTGATGCAGGCTTAGGGAAAATAATAATGCCACGAACCGAAAACTTGGTATTGATAGCAGGGAAAAATGGTTCTGGAAAAAGCCGGATCCTTTCAAAAATAAAAGCCACTCTCACTTCAAAGCCCCGTTTGTCGATAGTTAAACATAGCAATAATGAAATAAGGACTCTGAATACCAGACTTGTGGACTTGGACAGATCAATAGAAGCTACTAGAAACGCCCTTCCTACAGATGTAAATAATCGCCATAAAAATAAGCTTAATAGGCTCGAGAGTGACAGAGAGAATATTCTGACTCAATTACAGGTCCACAAGGAAAATTTAGAATGGCCTTTTATCGAGACGTCAGAATTAGCTGAAGAGTATCAATGTGTAGACTTTGTTCCAAAGAATTTGATGCTAGTAGATTGCAATACATATAATATTGATTCGCTTAGAAATAGTGCTAGTAATTTAGAAAATGTTGGTGTCAGCCAATCTTCCAATAGTACTTTGGCAAAAATACAACATTTACAAAACCTGTGGTTTAACGCGACCCATCAGGCATCTACAGTTTCTGCTCAAAGACAAAGTGAAATAGTTGGAGATTACGAAAGGTTATGTAGTTATATTAAATCTTTTTTAAATACAGACCTTGGTAGAGATGAAAACGGTGACGCGACGATATTTGGCTTTAGGCTGGGTATGTCACGATTATCCGATGGACAAAAAGTCCTTTTACAACTCTGTGTTGCACTATTTTCTCAAGAGGCAAAACTATCAGATCTTATTATTTTCATGGATGAACCAGAAAATCACCTTCACCCGAATGCGCTAATAGAAGTGGTTGATAAATTGATGAGTGCTGTTAGGAATGGCCAGATATGGATAGCAACTCACTCAATACATCTGTTAGCACATTATGATCAAAAGCATATCTGGTATGTTGAACATGGTAGTATCAAGTTTAGTGGAAATGTTCCAGAGAGAGTACTGAAGGGGTTAATTGGTGACTCAGAGGAAGTGGAGAGGCTTTCTAATTTTCTTTCGTTGCCTTCTCAAATGGCAACGACCAAATTCTCAATCGAATGTTTACTAGAGCCTGCAACCCTTAACACAGGCAATGATGATCCACAAACAAATCAGATAATTCAATCAATACACCAACTTAAATCTGATAACCAGAAAATACGTGTTCTAGATTTTGGTGCTGGTAAAGGTAGGCTTCTGTCGACTATTTTTGATCTTACGGTAACCGAAGAGGGTGAGGTAGGAGAGTGGCTTGATTACTATGCGTTTGATCTTCCTTCTGAGGATA
Source organism: Pseudoalteromonas maris (assembly GCF_049257235.1). Classification (NCBI taxonomy): domain Bacteria; kingdom Pseudomonadati; phylum Pseudomonadota; class Gammaproteobacteria; order Alteromonadales; family Pseudoalteromonadaceae; genus Pseudoalteromonas; species Pseudoalteromonas maris. Next base: position 408,326 of record NZ_JBMMUF010000003.1, on the reverse strand, counting down.
AAGAAGAATGTGAACAAGTCATAACTCAGGTTTACGGAAATGATCAAAACAGATACTTTGATGATGAGCAAAAATTAATTGAAAGCATTCCTGAGCATTCTATTGATATGATAATTATGTGTAATGTTTTTCATGAAATTGACCCGAGGCATTGGATAGGATTATTTGGGCCTAATTCTGCTATTAGGTCAGTTTTGGCTGATGATGGCGTGTTATTAGTAGTTGAAGATCAACTCATCCCTGTGGGTGAAAAGGCATATGAAAATGGATTCTTAGTTTTTGATAAAATTCAATTTAAAAAACTTTTTAGGATGACTGGAGATTATAAAGTTTCAGATGCAAGGGGGGATGGTAGGCTGAGAGCTCACTTCATTCCTTCCAGTGTATTGCGAAATCTTGACGCTGAATCACGAATTCTTGCAATTGAGAGCTTGCAGTATACAGCAAAGAGTAAGATCAAAGACTTACGTTCTAAAAATGCTTCTTTTAAGAATGGTAAATTGCATGGCTTTTGGACTCAACAATTAGCTAACACTCAATTATGTTTAGATGAGTTCCAATAGTGAGGCTGAAAAAAGGAAAGGTTTATAAATTCTTATACTAACCGGCATCACCAACCCCTTTACATTTGCGCTGAGCATGGTGGGGCGGGTAGCACAACGAGGCAGGACGCCGAGTTAAGTGAATCGATACACGATGTTGAGCTTCGCTGTGTGCGTGTCCTAGGAGTTCTTAGAGGAAATGGACAAGCATTTCCTCTAAGTCGTAGTCGTCGCTCCGACAAGTTCCCAACTTTAAATTTTGAAGCAGACTTTGGGAGTCGTTTTTAAACTAGATTGATTCAAAAGCTCTAACGAAGTGCTTAGGATGCTGATGAAACCTAACATTATCAGGTGAGTTTAACTTCTTTTTTCTCTGGGAAAAGGGGCGAGCTATATATCCCCAGTTACCTGTTCGAGAAAAGTAAACAACATAGTCAATTTCTGCATCGCCCCAGCGGTTATCAACTAACATAGATTCGTCATTGCTTTCTAATGACTTTACTTGAATCCTGTAGAATTCTGAGCCATCTGAGATGACGATATCCGTCTTCTGTCCATGATCAATCATGGGCATGAATACATCCCAACCGTCATTAAGTAACCAACTGGCTGTTAGAGTTTCGTATGAAAGGCTTTTGTAGTGCTTAATAGAACTTGATTTGGGCTTAATATTTTTTACAGGCATAGTGATATCCATAATTGATGCCGAATGTCAGGAAGTGGCTCCTAGAATTCGGACCAGATATGCAAGAGCATAATCCCCAATTAATATCACTATTTAAGCAATGGCTTATATCGAGTAGTAACAGATTGCCAACCTTAGCGTTAACACATAATGTTTATTAGCTATAAATACTACTTTCAGACCAAATATGGCCGTGATGTTCTGTTAAGTATTAAAGTATATCAGACTGCCACAAACTGCAATAAGTTTGAAAGCTATATAAGTTCTTTACTTTGCACAGGCGTAAGGTTTGCAATTATCATCATGTCCCTTGAACTGACATAAAGACAAAATCTAAAATCGAAGCGCCTTTCGCAAGGCCAAAGCCTCACCTACAGACAAGGCTCAGAAACAATCCCGCATTAAAGCCCTCGACCCTTGGTCTTCTCAACCACAGCCGCTGTCATCCGTGAAATACAACACAAATCACCAGCGCTGTTGTAAATCTTAATCTCCCATACCGATGAGCGGCCGCCTAGGTGCACGGGTTTGGTCACAGCTTTGAGTGTGCCGGTGCGTGACGCTTTGAGGTGGTTGGCGTTGATCTCTTGGCCGACGCAGTAGTATTTGCTGGTATCGACCACAAAGTTGGCGGCGTAGCTGGCAACGGTTTCAGCCAATACCACGTATGCGCCACCGTGGACGATGCCGATAGGGTTATATAATTCGTTGGTTACTGGCATGGTGGCAACAAGGTAATCGTCGCCGATTTCGCTTATTTCAATGCCGAGCTTGGTCATTAGGGTGCCTTTTTCACCCACGCCGAGGTCGAGCTTTTTACATAGGTCAAAATCAATCTCTTGCGCCCAAATACGCGTGCTCATAATGCTCTCCCTTGTACTGCTGATTATTGAATTAGGTTATGCACTGAGTGCAGCTAGACTCACATAGTGCGATACCAGTAAAAGGGCTGCAAGTGTTTTGGGTCTAGTTAAACACGCGATGTGAGAGGCACTGTAAACTATGCTTTAACGCAAGACTCACGAGCCAACCTCGGTTAAGATGGTTTTCAAATAAAGGTACATGGTTTTATTAAGGAGTGAATATGGACTTTCAAAGCGTGTATGACTTTTGGTTTAAAAAATGTCAGCCAGAAGATTGGTTCAACAAAAGTGATGCATTTGATGAGCAGGTAAGTGCCTTATTTACTGAGGTGCATCGTGCTGCGGCGCAAGGGGAGTTAGTGCATTGGCGCAGGTATGCGCAAGGGGCACTGTGTGAAATCATCGTGCTCGATCAATTCTCACGTAATATGTTTCGCGACACGCCACAGGCGTTCGCCTTCGATGGCTTAGCGCTTTGTTTAGCACAGCACGCAATCGCCAAAGGATTTGATCAGCAACTCAACGAACAAGAACGCCCATTTATGTACATGCCTTACATGCACAGTGAGAGCAAGGTGATCCACCAAGAAGCACAGAGGTTATTTAAACCTTTAGCTAACTATGAATTCGAGGTTGCACACAAAAAGATTATCGACCGCTTTGGGCGTTACCCACACCGCAATGCCATTCTAGGGCGTCATTCAAGTGCCGAGGAACTCGCGTTTTTGAGAGAACCCGGTAGCAGTTTTTAATCGGCTACCCAGCGTTTGGCATCGTGTAGATGCGTGTAGCCAAATGCCTTTATTTCAGCATTAATAAAGTGTGCAGCCACATGCTCACCAAACGCGCTCATAGAAGAGTCGGTCACTAGTGCCACCTTGCCTACTTTAGTGTGATGATCATGCACAAACCGTAAGTGACTTATTAAGGCGGCAAATGAGTCCCAGCCCGGAAAATCAGGGGTGGCGATGATAAGGCCTTTTAACTTACCAACACTTTGCAGATACGGGTCAATAATGCGCACCGCGGACTCAAAATCGGTTTGTGTCAGTGGTCCATGCGGTTCAAACATGGCGATGTTTTTGTCTTCATCTAGGGTTACGTTCAACATAAGCGTTTCACCTCGTGTTTATATTCAATAATGTTAGTGCAATACCAATGTTATCTGTTCAGATAAGACTCATTTCGTTGATTTAGCGCAAACAGGTTGGGTGATGACCAGTTAAAGCAATTACTACCATTTCTGTGAGGTGAGCAAATTGCCTGATTTTATTTGCGATTTTCTGACAACTGTATATACTCACAGTTAAATGTACTGTATGGAAACCCAGTTGTATGCGCCCTTTAACTAATCGCCAATCGCAAATTTTAGAGCTGATCAAAGTATTTATTAAAGACACAGGCATGCCGCCTACGCGTGCTGAAATTGCACAGACGTTAGGGTTTCGTAGTGCCAACGCCGCTGAAGAACACCTCAAAGCCTTAGCAAAAAAAGGCGTCATTAAGATGAAACCCGGTGCCAGCCGTGGTATCCAGTTGGTTGAAGAGGAAGAGCCTGAGCAACTAGGTTTGCCGTTAATTGGCCGTGTTGCTGCGGGTGAGCCTATTTTGGCGCAAGAGCACATTGAGAGTCATTGCCAAATTGACCCGCTATTGTTTAAGCCTGCTGCTGATTACTTGCTGCGTGTTGATGGTATGAGTATGAAAGACATCGGGATCATGGATGGTGATCTGCTTGCTGTGCACCGTGCGCAAGTTGCTGAAAACGGTCAAGTGGTGGTTGCCCGCGTTGGTGACGATGTCACTGTTAAACGTTTAGAAAAGGCCGGAAGAAAGGTACTTTTACACGCAGAAAACGAGGAGTTCGCTCCTATTGAGGTCGATTTAGAGCACGAATCCTTCAATATTGAGGGTTTAGCCGTAGGTGTAATTCGAAACGCCGATTGGATGTAGTTGTACCTGTAAAATTTGGCCCCCAATACGCCGTTTATTGGGGGTTTTAGACGCCTTTCCATCTTCCTGTCTCTGTTTGCTAACAGATTGAAACTCCAAAAAATATTTATTTTAAAAAGCAAAACAAAAACACGCTAATTTCTTGCTTTATGCGCAATTCTTTACTAATTGGTTATATTGCAGGCTTTGCTGGTTGCTTTTTAACCGCTTTGTAAGAAGTAAATGTAATCGGCCAGTTCTAAGCATAATAATAACGAAGATTGGCTAGCAGTAATTGCCTTCTCTTCTCTTTTTGCGTTGCGCGTATTTAAGGAGATGGTACATGAAGAAGCTGTGCTCCCTCATGTTGCTATGCTTGTTTGCCCCGCAGTTGGCTTTTGCAAATAGTAAATATAATTTGCGCCCAGGGGTAACAGACATTAGCGAAAATGTTTACCAGTTACATATGACGATATTTATCATTTGTTGTGTAATTGGGGTGATTGTTTTTTCAGTCATGTTTTGGGCCTTACTCAGGCACCGTAAATCAAAAGGCGCTAAACCCGCTTCCTTCCATGAAAGCACCAAGGTTGAAATACTTTGGACTGCAATCCCATTTTTAATTCTCATTGGTATGGCGGTGCCTGCTACCAAAACCTTGATTGCGATGGAAGATACCTCCAAAGCGGATCTCACTATTAAGGTGACAGGGTCGCAATGGAAGTGGCATTACGAATACATGGGCCACGACGTAGGCTTTTATTCATTGCTCTCAACCACGCAAGACCAAATTCAAAACGCACAAGACAAGGGTGAAAACTACCTTCTTGAGGTAGACAAGCCTTTGGTGATCCCAACAGACAAAAAAGTGCGTTTCTTAATGACTTCAGACGATGTTATCCACTCATGGTGGGTTCCTGATTTTGCGGTGAAAAAGGACGCAAACCCAGGCTTTATCAATGAAGCATGGACACGCGTTAATGAGGAAGGCGTGTACCGCGGTCAATGTGCTGAGCTGTGTGGTAAAGATCATGGCTTTATGCCTGTTGTGGTAGAGGCTAAGTCACCAGAAGCATTTGATGTTTGGCTAGCCGAGCAAAAACAAGCAGTACAAGCACAAGCGCAAGCAGACGCAGCATTGCTTGACCAAACGCTTTCCCAAGAAGAGCTTATGACTACCGGTGAGCAAGTTTACATGGCTCGCTGTGCAGCATGTCACCAACCTACTGGCCTTGGTTTACCTGGGGTATTCCCAGCAATTAAAGGCAGCCCAATCGCCACTGGCGAAGTAAAAGACCATATCGACATTATCGTCAATGGTAAGCCAGGCACAGCGATGCAGGCATTCGTAAGCCAGCTCACGCTTAAAGAACTGGCAGCGGTTGTCACTTATCAACGTAACGCCTTTGGTAACGAGACTGGCGACGTTGTGCAACCAAGTGCGATTCAGGCCTTTATTGATGGGGAGGAAAAATGAGTACAGCAGCTGCAACACATGAACATCACGGGCCTGCTACGGGAATTAAACGCTGGCTCTTCACCACTAACCACAAAGACATAGGTACGCTATACCTGTTGTTCTCACTGCTTATGTTCTTAACCGGCGGTGCGATGGCGATGGTGATCCGTGCGGAATTATTTGAACCCGGCTTACAGCTGGTTGATCCGCATTTCTTTAACCAAATGACCACAGTTCACGGTTTAATCATGGTATTCGGTGCCGTTATGCCTGCCTTTACAGGCCTAGCAAACTGGATGATTCCGATGATGATTGGCGCGCCAGACATGGCTTTGCCACGCATGAATAACTGGAGCTTCTGGATCTTGCCATTTGCCTTTGCAATCTTGCTGCTTTCATTATTCATGGAAGGTGGTGGTCCGGCATTTGGTTGGACGTTCTACGCACCATTGTCAACGACTTACAGTAACGACAATACGGCACTGTTCGTTTTCGCTGTGCACATCATGGGTATTAGCTCGATTATGGGTGCGATAAACGTGATTGTAACCATAGTGAATTTACGTGCACCGGGTATGACGTGGATGAAGCTACCGTTATTTGTTTGGACATGGCTTATCACCGCGTTCTTACTGATTGCGGTAATGCCAGTACTGGCTGGTGCGGTCACCATGGTACTGACCGATAAATACTTTGGTACTGATTTCTTTAATGCCGCTGGGGGCGGTGATCCTGTCATGTTCCAGCATATCTTCTGGTTCTTTGGTCACCCAGAGGTATACATCATGATTCTACCTGCGTTTGGTATTATCTCGACGATAGTCCCGACCTTCTCGCGTAAGAAATTATTCGGTTATGCATCTATGGTGTACGCAACAGCATCCATTGCCCTGTTGTCATTTGTAGTGTGGGCGCACCACATGTTCACCACAGGCATGCCGCTGGCCGGGGAGTTGTTCTTTATGTACTCCACCATGCTGATATCTGTGCCCACAGGGGTGAAGGTGTTCAACTGGGTAGCGACCATGTGGCGAGGATCCATTAGTTTCGAAATACCCATGATGTTCTCCATTGCCTTTATTGTGCTGTTCACGCTGGGGGGCTTCTCAGGGTTGATGCTGGCAATTACGCCTGTGGATTTCCAATACCATGATACTTACTTCGTAGTAGCTCACTTCCACTACGTATTGGTAACTGGTGCGGTGTTCTCCATCATGGCAGCGGCTTATTACTGGTTACCTAAGTGGACAGGGCACATGTACAACACCACATTGGCAAAGTGGCACTTCTGGATGTCGCTTATCAGTGTAAATGTGTTGTTCTTCCCTATGCACTTTGTTGGTTTGGCGGGGATGCCACGCCGTATTCCAGATTATGCGCTGCAATTTGCCGACTTCAACGCCATTATCAGTATTGGTGGCTTTGCCTTTGGCTTATCGCAATTGTTGTTTGTTGCAGTGGTCTACAAGTGCATCAAAGCCGGCGAGAAAGCGCCTGCGAAAGTATGGGAAGGTGCCGAAGGACTTGAGTGGGAAGTTGCATCACCTGCACCGTACCACACCTTTGAAACACCGCCTAAGGTGCAGTAATGAATCACGCGCCGTTATTAAAAAAACTCGTACTCAGTGTGATAGCAATGTTCGCCTTTGCTTTCGCACTGGTACCGCTGTACGACGTGTTTTGTGATGTTACTGGCCTAAATGGCAAGCCATCAATGGAACAAGCACAGCAGAGCGAGGTGGTGGATGAAGCCCGTGAAGTAACGGTCAGCTTTACCACCCATGCCCAAAGCGGTGCGCCTTTCATTGTTGATGCACAAATACAAGAAGTTGTGGTTAAGCCAGGGGAAATGAGTGTTGTCACTTTCTCTGCGGCGAACACCGCAAACGAAGCGCGGGTGATGCAGGCTATTCCGTCTGTATCTCCGGGCCTTGCAGCGAAGTACTTACACAAGCTGGCTTGCTTTTGCTTTGATCAGCAAACAATGCAAGCCAATGAAAAACAAGAATATCAATTAAGGTTTTATGTCGATCCAGCGTTACCTCCTGAATATGAGGAGCTGACGTTGTCATACACGCTTTTTGATATCAGCGCTAAACACCCCGAAGCACTGGTGGCGTCGGCGCGATAACCCAAATGAGGCATAAATATGAGTGAACAGTATGAAAAATACTATGTGCCGGCCCAGAGTCCATGGCCAATAGTCGGTGCAGTGGCGATGTTCTTTATCGCCGCAGGAGCTGGGTTAACGGTAATGCAGCTCGAACAAGAAGGCAGTTCAGGAACCTATATGCTGTTAGCAGGTATAGCAGTGTTGCTATATATGCTGGTGGGTTGGTTTAAGAATGTGATCAGTGAATCTCATGATGGGCTTTATTCACCGCAAATGGATCGCTCTTTCAAACAGGGCATGAGTTGGTTCATCTTCTCAGAGGTCATGTTCTTCGCCGCCTTCTTTGGCGCACTCTTCTACGCTCGCATGTTGGCCGTGCCATGGTTAGGTGGTGACGGTAATAACGTGATGACAGGTGAAGTGCTGTGGCCTGAATTTACGTCAACGTGGCCGCTAGAAAGCACACCTGGAGGTACCACGACTCAAGCCATGGGCTGGCAAGGCTTACCACTGATTAACACCATTATTCTTCTGGTGTCGTCGGTGACGCTCCATTATGCCCATGTCGCGATGGAAAAAGATAATCGCGGACCGCTTAAGCTGTTTCTCTTTTTGACCATTGCCTTAGGTGCGGTGTTCTTGGTGTTACAAGGCTACGAATACGCACATGCTTATAATGACTTGGGCTTAAAGCTTGATTCGGGCATTTACGGCAATACCTTCTTCTTGCTCACCGGATTCCACGGTATGCACGTGACCCTAGGGGCCATCATGCTCACCGTGATGTTCATCCGTGTATTGAAGGGGCACTTTAGCAGTGAAAAGCACTTCGCATTTCAGGCGGCAGCGTGGTACTGGCACTTTGTTGATGTAGTGTGGCTGTGTCTGTTCGTGTTTGTGTATGTGTTGTAATAGGTGATGGGTTAAAGCGCAGCAGCCCAAATTGCTGCGCAACTAAAATAACAATAAGGACGAGCGCACACAGTGCGACTCGCTTCCCTAAAAAATGAGACATTGGCACTTTGTTATCGGATTTTACCATGGCTAATAGCGCCCTAAAGAGGGTGTAAATGACGTATAGCAACAGCGCGATAATTATAATTTTAATAAGCACAGTTTGGATGCTCCGAGGTTGGTGGTTGAGTGTTTACAGGTAAGCTTAGCGCAATTTTATGGTCAGGTCTGGTTATCCTTGCGGTAACCGTCTGTACTAGCTTGGGTTTTTGGCAGCTAGAACGTGCCGACCAAAAGCAACAGCGTCAACAAATGCTCGATGCATGGTCTGAGCGTGGGGTGTTATCGTTTGCCGACGCGATGCGTTTTGTGCAACAAGGTGATGCAACAGGCCTGCAAGTGAGACTAAGTGGCGAGGTGCATCCTCAATACTGGCTGCTTGATAATCAAGTGTACGAAGGCAAGGTGGGATATGATGTAATCGCGCTTATTTTACCTCAAGGCTCTAGCCATTGGTTAGTAACTAATCTTGGTTTTGTGCGTGCTCCCACACTGCGTACCGAGCTACCCAATGTAACACTTCCATCTACAATCACGTTACCGCAAGCACTTATAAAACAAGGCGAATTAGGCTCAATCACGCTTGATAATGACATTATCGACCCACTGGCAGCGTCCGGTTGGCCTAAACGTATTCAGCAAATCGATATTACCGCTATGGTTGAGCAAACCCGAAAGCCAATCCACGCGTTTATGGCCTATGCGCAAAAGCCCAATGACGTTGTAGCGGCTATTCCCCATTACCAACCTGTGACCATGACAGCACAAAAGCATCATGCCTATGCCTTGCAATGGTTTTTGATTGCCTTTGCCGCCGTGGTTATTGCATTGAGTGCTTATTGGCGTGCGAGGAGAACACATGAAGAATAATAAACCTCTCTATCTTTTCATTGGCTGCTTTTTAATTCCTCTGGTGGCTGCTGTACTGGTGTTAAAAAGTGGCTGGCTGCCCGATACCCAGAGCAACAATGGCCGCTTTTTGGGTGAACAAGTAGAAGTGCCAACGTGGCAAGATTACCCCTTATCACCATGGACCATTGCGATGGTGAATGCGCCACAATGTGATGCATGCGAGGCCCAGTGGCAAGATGTACAGTCGTTGTACGTTGCCTTGGGGAAAAACCAAGGCAAGGTGCGTTTAGCTGTATTGGGAGAAGAACCTGAAGCGGTGCAATCTGAGCACCCAACCTTGCACATATCGAGTGCACCACAGCAGTTAAAAGCAGGGAATTTATACCTTATAGATCACCATGGTTTGGTGGTTTTGGAGTATGACTATGCACCGGTAGAAGAAGAAAACCGTATGGTGCACAAAGGGTTATTAAAAGACCTTAAAAAACTATTAAATTATTCGCGCAGTAGCTAAAGAGGCCAGTATGACTAAAAATTATAAACGTCTGGTGATGGTAACGGCTTTATTAGCCGTGATGGTGGTCGCTTTGGGGGCATATACCCGTTTAAGCGATGCAGGGTTAGGTTGTCCAGATTGGCCGGGATGTTATGGCTTTTTGACCGTACCTGATCAAGCCCATGAAATTGCCAAGGCAGAGCAGAGCTTCCCAGGTTTGGAAGTGCACCAAGGCAAAGCAATGAAAGAGATGGTGCATCGCTATTTTGCGGGCACGTTGGGCGTACTGATTCTGTTTATCGCCATTTATGCGCTGCGCAATGCAAGACTGCCGCAAGTGCCACTGCGACTACCTATTGTGCTGCTCTTGCTGGTGGTCTTTCAAGCCATGCTGGGGATGTGGACTGTGACTATGAACTTGCAGCCACTGGTGGTGATGGGGCATCTGTTAGGAGGCTTTTCAATTGCTAGCTTGTTGTGGCTACTTTATTTGCGCGCCTATACCCAACCGGTATTCGGTGGCGATGCTGGAGCTAAAGCGCTCAGCGGTTGGACCATGACCGCCTTGGTGATGGTTGTGGTGCAAATAGGTCTCGGTGGGTGGTTGGCCGCTAATTACGCCGCCGCGCATTGTGTGGGTTTCCCTATGTGTGAGGGGAGCGAAGCATTCTCATTGTCTAAAGTGTTCCATTTACCAATGGAGCATGCAAATTATGAATATGGTGTGCTGTCTTACGATTCTCGTATGTCGATTCATTTGTTGCATCGCTTTGGCGCACTCATGACGTTACTTGTGGTGTGCACGGCAATGTGGCAGGTGTTTAAAGGTGCTTACTCTCGCACCATTAAAAGTGCAGTGTTGGCAGTCATTGCTGCTTTGTGTGCACAGCTGTGTTTAGGTGTGGTGTTGGTTTATATGCAAATTCCACTGTTCGTCGCACTGGCCCACAACCTTATGGCATTGGTGTTACTGCTGACCTTAGTGCGATTGTGTTATTTACAAAAAGCCAAGTGCTAGTTGGAAAAGGAGATTCATTATGAGTAAAGCAATATCTATGACGGCGGCATCGCCGCACACAACCAACTGGCGCGACTACCTCGCTATGTGTAAAGGCAAAGTGGTATTGATGCTGGTACTAACAGCATGGGTGGGAGTCGCACTTGCACCCGACATGGGGCGTTCTTGGGTGTTACAAGCAATCAGTTTGTTTGCCATCGGCCTGCTTTCTGCAGCAGCAGCGGTAATAAATCACATCGTCGACAGAGAAATCGATATTAAAATGGCACGAACTCGCCATCGTCCTGTGGCTCTAGGTAAGGTGAGTGAAGGAAAAGGGTTTGCATTCGCCGCTGTGATAGGGGCGGTGGGTTTTGTTGCCTTGGTTGCATCATCTAACTGGTTAGCGGCTGTGCTTACGTTGTTTGCCTTGGTGGGCTATGCCGTGATTTACACCATGTTTTTGAAACGCGCTACACCGCAGAACATTGTCATTGGCGGGCTTGCTGGCGCCATGCCTCCATTGCTTGGCTGGGTCAGCGAAACAGGCCAACTTGCTGCGGAACCTTGGTTATTAGTGATGATTATTTTCACGTGGACGCCACCGCACTTTTGGGCGTTGGCGATTGCGCGAGAAGCTGATTATCGTCGCGCTAATGTGCCTATGTTACCCGTTACCCATGGTATCGATTTTTGCAAAACATGCGTACTCGGTTATACCGTTATCCTCGCCTTGGTGTGTGTATTACCATATTTAATTGGCATGTCGGGACTGTTTTATCTATGCGCAAGCACCCTATTAAACGGGGTTTTTATTGCCTATGCATGGGCCCTAAAATTTGACCCTGAACACCGCAGCGCGATGACCGTTTTTAAGTTTTCTATCCTGCATTTAATGTTACTCTTTGTGGCATTATTCATTGATAAATGGGTCTTTTATGTTGCGTAAATGGGCATGGACGGCACTGTGTGCCGTATTGCTAGTTGGCTGCTCTAAAGAGGAATTGCAGGTTGATGCCTTAGTGTATGAGCCTGCAAAAGAAATAAAGCCATTTTTGTTGTATGACCAACACCAACAAGAGGTCGGGGTAAACGATCTCAACGGGCAATGGGACTTGGTGTTTTTGGGTTACACCAGTTGCCCTGATGTCTGCCCTATGACCCTTGCCAAGCTTCGTCAGGTCGAAAAGGCGATGCAAGGTAACGATGTGAATGTGTGGTTTGTCTCGGTGGATCCAAACAGAGACACTGCGCAACAGCGTCTACAGTACATCAATTATTTCAATCCTAAGTACAAAGCAGTGTCTGCGCCGCACAAACAACTTTATCCTTTTGTACAAAGTTTAGGGCTAATTTATGCAATTACTGAGGAGCAAACGGGTGATTATCTCGTTGATCACAGTGCCTCAGTCGTTTTGGTTGACCCCTTAGGAAGGATCCGGGCAATATTTAAACCAGAATATACAATAGGTTCCGTACCTACAATAAATACAAACTCGTTGATTAAAGATCTAAACGCAATCATTGACTACTACCCCAGCTAACTCAATAACCACGTGAGTTACACCTTTCCAATACGGGCTTAGATCAGCTAAGCCCCTCTTTAGTTGAAGAAAATTTAGATTATTCACTGGCATTCTAATTAACTAGGTCTAAGCTTTTTATTAGAAGAACGCAATTACAAAGCATAATTTATGTTAAAGCTGCCCAGTGAAATGACTATTTCTCAGGTCGATGCTTTGCACACTGAACTCCAGTCACAGGTACACAATGATGACAACGTATGTCTCGATATGAGCGACGTCATCAAGGCCGATAGTGCGTGTATCCAACTGCTGTGTGCACTGCAAAAGAGCCTGCAATTAGTGGACTACTCCATCGTTTGGGAAGGTTCTAGTGACGCCTTGACACAGGCGTGTAAAACGTTGGGCGTAGCAGAATATCTAGGGTTAAACGGAAATTGATAATTGTTAGAGGGTGTCTATGAAAAAGATTTTAGCTGTGGATGACTCTGCATCTATGCGCCAAATGGTCAGTTTTACACTGAAAAAGGCGGGATTTGATGTAACCGAAGCTAAGGACGGAAGCGAAGCTCTAGCTATAGCTAAACAGAACACGTTCGATGCGGTGATATCCGACGTTAATATGCCGATAATGGATGGCATAACGTTAATACGCGAGCTGCGTGGTTTAGCCGAGTATAAGTTTACTCCCCTTTTGATGCTGACCACCGAGTCAGGCCTGGATAAGAAAACAGAAGGTAAAGCCGCGGGAGCAACGGGATGGATAGTGAAACCATTCAACCCTGAGCAGCTACTTGCCGTCCTTAAAAAAGTTATTCGTTAAGAGTGTGAGCTTATGAGCATCGATCTCAGTCAGTTTTTTGAAGTGTTCTTCGAGGAAAGCTTTGAGGGTTTGGATGCTATGGAGACAGAGCTTCTTAACTTGACTCCAGGTGATACCGACAGTGAAACACTCAATACCATTTTTCGCGCTGCACACTCTATTAAAGGCGGCAGTGGTACATTTGGTTTTACTTCCGTATCTGATTTTACCCACGTATTAGAAACGCTTCTCGACCAAATTCGTCAGGGACAAAGAGAGTTAGCGGCAGATCACGTCAATCTGTTATTACAGTCTGTGGATTGTTTGCGAGAAATGCTAAGAGCACTACAAAGCGAGCAAGAACCAGATTTAACGGTAGCGTATGAATTAAAGCAAAAATTTGAAGTTATTCTGGGGCTTGAATCCAGCACCCCAGAGCCGCAAAACACCACTGATTCAACCGATCAGGGTAAAGAAACACAAACTTTTCAAATTAACTTCAAACCGCATCATCATCTATTCAAAACGGGTAATGAACCCCTATACATGATCAGCGATCTTGCTGATTTGGGACACTTAGAAGTGCATGTTGACCTCAATAGTGTTCCATCTATCGATGACATTCAAAGCGATGAATGCTTTATGTCGTGGCAGATGTTCTTACAAACCGACGCGAAAAAAGAACAGATCCACGAAGTGTTTGAATGGGTGGAAGATGACGCTGACATAGAAATTACTTTGTGTGGCGGCGTATTTTCCAAAGCCGACCAACAACAAGCACAAGAAAACATTGCTAGTGCCAATGAAGCCGTTTCTGCAGCTGCGGCCGCTGCTGCACCTGTTGCCGCTAAAGCTGTGAACAAGCCAGCGAAGAAAGCATCGAGCAGTGAATCAACGTCCATCCGAGTGGGAATCGATAAAATAGACTCCTTAATTAACATGGTCGGTGAATTGGTGATCACCCAATCAATGTTAAGCCAGTTGGGTGAGCAAGAAGTGACAGACAACACCCTTGCTGCATTGCAAGAAGGTTTAGCGCAACTTGCGCACAACACCCGAGATTTACAAGAAAATGTCATGCGTATTCGCATGTTGCCAATTAGCTTCGTATTTAGTCGTTTCCCACGTCTAGTGCGTGACATTTCGCAAAAACTGAACAAAGAAGTAGAGCTCAAAATTCTCGGTGAACATACGGAACTTGATAAAACCGTCATGGAGAAAATCTCCGATCCCATGGTGCACTTAGTGCGAAACTCACTTGATCACGGTTTGGAAACACCCGCAGAGCGAGAAGCCGCCGGCAAAGAGCCTATTGGTGTGGTCACACTCAATGCATTTCACCAAGGCGGCAATATTGTTATCGAGATTATGGATGATGGTAAGGGCCTCAATACTGAAAAAATTAAATCTAAAGCCATCGCCGCGGGTTTAGTGAACCCAGAAGATGAACTCAGTGAAGAGAAAATTCATGAGCTTATTTTTGAACCTGGCTTTTCTACTGCCGATGAAGTCAGTGATATCTCTGGCCGCGGTGTCGGCATGGATGTGGTGCGCCAGAACATTGCTGATTTGAATGGCTCAATTGAAGTTGCTTCCAGTGCGGGCGTAGGCTCTACCTTTACCATTCGTTTGCCGCTGACATTAGCAATTTTGGATGGTCAGTTAGTAAGAGTTGATAAACACACCTACATTGTGCCACTGATTTCTATTGTCGAATCATTGCAAATCGACACCTCCAAAGTGAGTACCGTGGGCAGCGGTTTGGAAGTGCTGCGCTTGCGTGATGAATACATTCCTATTTTGCGGCTATATAAAATTTTCAGCCACCCAGATGCCATTACCGAGCTCAGCAAAGCGCTGCTCGTGGTTGTCGAAAATGACAATCAAAAAGTGGGTTTGCTGGTAGATGACCTGTTGGCTCAGCAGCAAGTGGTTATCAAGAGCTTAGAGGCAAACTATCAGCGTGTTGATGGTATCTCTGGGGCCACTATTTTAGGTGACGGTCGCGTCTCGCTGATTATAGACATTGCAGGATTAATCAAACTGGTAGGTTTGAAAAAGCCAGGCTCTGCAGAGAGCGTGATTGATGCAGCGCTGCTACAAGAGGAGCAGGCATGATGGCGGAAGGAATCGATGAATATGTTGTACTGCAAAACCATCAGGGTGAGGTTCAGCAATACCTTACTTTCATGATGGCAGATGAAGAGTACGGCGTCGATATTCTTAAAGTACAAGAAATTAGAGGGTGGGAAGAAATTACAGAAATTCCCAACGCACCTGATTATATCAAGGGTGTGATTAATCTTCGCGGCACCATAGTGCCGATTATCGACTTGCGTTTACGGTTCGCGATTGAAGCGGTGGAGTATGGTCCGCTAACGGTTGTGATCATCGTCAAAGAGCACGTTGGTGATAAAGAAAAGGTCATCGGTTTAGTAGTCGATGCCGTGTCCGATGTGTACACCATAAATAATGATGAGGCACGCTCGGCACCTGAATTCCAGGACTCCAAGGATAATGAATTCATAGATAGGTTGGTAAACGTAGGAGAGAAGATGGTTATTCTGCTCGATTTACCGAAGATTTTAGACTGTTGATAAAGCATAAGCACGAATAGGGTGGGACTGAATATGGTCTGGTTTAGTAAGGAATCGAAAGATACAAGCGATGATGCAAGGGTGTTAGATGCATTGAAGCGCTCCCAAGCGGTGATTGAGTTCGAACCTTCGGGTACGATTATTACCGCCAATGATAATTTCCTTAATGTGATGGGTTATCGCCTCGATGAAATTCGCGGCCAGCACCACCGTATGTTTGTTGCCGCTAATGAAGCATCAAGCCCGGAATATGCACAGTTTTGGCAACGTTTAGGGCGAGGTGAATTCGCATCGGATGAATTCATGCGCATTACCAAAAGCGGCCAAGAAGTGTGGATTCAAGCATCTTACAACCCTGTGCTTGATGACCAAGGGCGCGTTGTCAAAGTTGTGAAGTTTGCCACTGACATAACGCAGAGCAAGCTGAGATCTGCCGACCTTGAAGGCCAAGCTAATGCCATTGGCCGCTCGCAAGCGGTTATAGAATTTGACCTTGATGGTAACATCCTCACTGCGAACGATAACTTCTTAGGTGCCATGGGCTACCAGCTTAATGAAATCAAAGGTCAGCATCACCGTATATTTGTGACTCCTGAATATGCCAACAGCAATGAATATCGCGAATTCTGGCAGCGTCTAGGACGAGGTGAATACGACAGTGGCCAATATCAGCGCGTGGGTAAAGGCGGTAAGGAAATTTGGATTCAGGCGTCTTACAACCCCATTGTAGATATGAATGGCAAGCCGTTTAAAGTGATTAAGTACGCGACCGACATTACGGAGCAAATTAACGAACAACGCAAAGCGCGTGAATCAGCGAAATTAGTCAGCGCACTTAAGGTTTGCCAAGCGAGCGTGATGATGGCCGACAACGATTTGAACATCGTTTATGTCAATGACCAAGTGGTTGAAATGTTGCGTAATCGCGAGTCGCAGATTCAAACGAAGCTACCTAATTTTAAAGTGAGCACGTTAATTGGCACATGTGTTGATGACTTCCACGCCAACCCAGCGCATCAGCGAGGTATGTTGGCTAACCTTCGCGAACCATATAAAACGCATTTGAAGCTAGCAGGGTTAACGTTCAGCTTGATTGCAACACCCTGGTTTGACATCGATGGCGAACGTCTCGGTACGATTGTAGAGTGGCAAGATATTACTGAAGAACTTGCTCGCTCTGAGAAAGAGAAACAGATTGCCAAAGAGAACCTGCGCATACGCCATGCACTCGATAACGTCGCAACCAATACTATGATGGCCGACGCTGAGCACAACATCATTTACCTTAACAAAGCGGTAATGAATATGTTGCGCACCGCAGAGCAAGACTTGCGTAAAGACTTACCTCACTTCGATAGCAATAATTTACTTGGGCAAAATATTGATATCTTCCACAAAAACCCAGCGCATCAGCGCGGCATGTTAGCAAAACTAACATCGACCTATCGCACGCAAATTGTTGTCGGTGGCCGTACCTTTGCTTTGATTGCTAACCCAATCATGACCGAAGAAGGTGAGCGTGCTGGCACGGTTGTAGAGTGGTCAGATAGAACCGCTGAGGTGGCAATTGAAGGTGAAATCAATACCTTGGTTAATGCCGCACGTGGTGGCGAACTCGATGCCCGTGTTGAAGTCACTGGGAAAGAGGGCTTCTTCTTACGCCTCACCGAAGGCCTTAATGAATTAGTCAGTGTGGTTGATGACGCCGTAGCAGAAACAGCGACCATGCTTGATGCGTTAGCTCACGGTGACTTGACCAAACGTATTGAACGTAACTTCCAAGGCGCCTTTGATAAACTCAAACGCGATGCTAACAGCACCGCAGACAAGCTTACCGAAGTGATTGACAAGGTGAGCGGTTCAGCCAACTTGGTAGCAACAGGTGCAGAAGAAATCTCCCAAGGTAATACCGACTTGAGTCAGCGTACTGAAGAGCAAGCATCATCGCTCGAAGAAACGGCATCAAGTATGGAAGAGATGACCAGTACGGTGCGTCAAAACGCCGATAATGCCAAAGTGGCCAGTGAGCTTGCATCACAAACGTGTGACAAAGCCAAACATGGTGGTGATGTGGTGAATCGCGCGGTCACAGGTATGGCTGAGATTAATGAATCGAGCAAGAAAATTGCAGACATCATTGGTGTTATTGACGAAATCGCCTTCCAGACTAACTTGTTAGCACTCAATGCTGCGGTAGAGGCTGCACGTGCGGGCGAACAAGGTCGCGGCTTTGCGGTTGTTGCCGGTGAGGTTCGTAATCTTGCGCAGCGCTCAGCAGGCGCCGCCAAAGAGATTAAAGAGCTGATCCGCGACAGTGTGAGTAAGGTGGAAGACGGCTCAACCTTGGTGAATGAGTCAGGTGCAACCTTACAAGACATCGTTGAGTCGGTGCAGAAGGTATCACAAATGATTGCCGACATTTCCGAGGCATCAGCAGAGCAAAGCTCAGGCATTGAGCAGGTGAATAAAGCGGTGGCACAGATGGATGAAATGACGCAGCAAAACGCGGCGCTTGTTGAGCAAGCATCTGCGGCCAGTGAATCTATGGCTGAGCAAGCAAATAGCATGCGTCAAATGCTGAGCTTCTTCTCTGTGAATATGTCGTCAGGGTTGCCTGATCATCGCCCCGCGGCACAGCCAGTGAAACGCTTAAGCAATAGTCCTTCTCCTTCAGGAGCAAAGCCACCATCAGGTAATAACTTTGTTGATGACGGCGATGAATGGGAAGATTTCTAACAAATAAGTTAGTCAATCAAATGTGCAGGCTTTGATACATTAGTAGAGATAGTTAAATGCCAGAATTTAGCTTTACGGATAAAGACTTTAAGAATATTTCTGAGCGTGTGTATCAAGCCTGTGGCATTGTTCTTGGCCCACATAAACGGGAAATGGTGTACTCCCGTTTAGCTAAGCGTTTACGTTTTTATGGCTTTACCCAATTCAACCAATATCTTGATTATCTTGATGGCAACAATGATGAGGAATTTAGCAATTTCATCAATGCCATCACGACCAACCTAACGGCATTTTATCGTGAGAAACACCATTTCGATTTTCTCGAAAAAGTGCTGCTACCAAAATTATTGAAAGACAATGCGTCGACACGAAAGATTCGTATTTGGTCGGCGGGTTGTTCTACCGGAGAGGAGCCTTATTCCATTGCTATGTCAGTGGCTAAAATATGTCCCCGCTCAGGATGGGATATAAAAATCCTTGCCACCGACTTAGACTCGAATGTGCTAGCAACAGCACAACAAGGCGTTTATAACCAGCGGCAGATTGACGGTATTCCAGACAACCTAGTACAGCAATGGTTTTTAAAAAGTAAGCATGGTGACCAACTTAAAGTGAAGCCAGGGCTACAAAAATACATCACTTTCAAACGTTTAAATTTGCTTGAACCTTGGCCTATGAAGGGCAAGTTTGATGTGATTTTTTGCCGCAATGTAGTGATCTACTTTGATAAAACCACCAAGGAATATTTATACGATCAGTTTGCAAATAGGCTTGCAAATCATGGGCATCTCTTTTTGGGTCACTCAGAGAGTATGGGCAAAGATCAGCACCAATTTCATAACCTCGGAAAGACCATGTATGCCAAGGCACATCATTCATGAACAAGTTTCAACCCACTTTGCGAGGGTTTGAGCACATCAAACGCTTTTGGGATAGCAGTCGTAACACGGTGATGGCTAAGGTATTACCCGGAGAGTTCTATGTGACAAAGCATGATGAGGTTATCTCTACAGTCTTGGGCTCATGCATCTCTGCATGTATTTACGACCCTGTGATGGGAATTGGTGGAATGAATCACTTTATGCTGCCGACATCACTTAAGTTAGATGATATAGACCCAGATAATACAGATTGCCGCTATGGTAACTGGGCGATGGAAATTTTACTTAATGAAATTATAAAAAATGGTGGAAACCGTCAGAACTTAAAAGTAAAACTGTTTGGCGGAGGGAAAATAATCCGCTCTATGACGGATGTCGGAATGGGGAATATTCGTTTTGCTAATGCCTATGTCCAAGAGGAAGGACTCAACTTGGTTGCACATGATGTCGGTGGACCGTGGCCAAGAAAAATTGTCTTTCATCCAGAAACAGGAAGTGTGAAGATGAAGAAGCTGCGCAACATGCACAATGACACGATACAAAAACGCGAGCTTAAATATCTGCACGACATTGAAACGCAAGATTCAGGCACTGATATTGAGTTGTTCTAGAGGTTTATAGCACATGATAAAGATACTGATAGTTGATGACTCACCGCTAATTCAATCCTTGCTTAAAGAGATTTTAAGCCAAGCGCCGGATATGCAAGTAGTCGGCTGCGCTAGCGATCCTTATCAAGCCCGCGAGATGATCAAACAACTGAATCCAGACGTGCTGACGTTAGATGTAGAAATGCCCAAAATGGACGGCATTAGTTTTTTGAAGAACCTAATGCGTTTGCGCCCCATGCCTGTGGTAATGATTTCCACACTCACCCAACAAGGTGCGCCTATTACTCTTGAAGCACTTGAAATAGGGGCGGTTGATTTTGTTGCTAAGCCCACCACCAATGTTGCTAACGAGCTGCATGCCTATACTGAACTGCTGCAGCAGAAAGTGCGCACAGCGGCGAGTGCAAATATTCGTCGTCGCCCTGTTGCAGCAAGTGCCCCCGCAAAACCACAGCAAGAAATCGAATTTCGGTTGAGTCATTTGGTAGCAATTGGCGCATCAACTGGCGGAACAGAGGCTATTAGAGAAGTGATCACGCGGTTACCGAAGAACTTTCCGCCGGTGGTGATCACACAACACATTCCTCCTGTGTTCAGTAACTCGTTTGCACAGCGTATGAATAGCCTATGTGCTATGCAGGTGCACGAGGCTGAAGATGGGCAAGTGATCAAAATAGGTAATATCTATATTGCCCCAGGCGGTGAGCATTTATTAATAAAGCGTGATGGCGGCAAGCTCGTGTGCAAGCTGTCACAAACACCCCCTGTAAACCGTCACCGCCCAGCAGTGGATGTGATGTTCGATTCAATTGTCGATCAAGGTTTAGCAAAGCGCACGTGTGCACTGTTACTTACCGGTATGGGAGCTGATGGAGCAAAAGGCCTGCTTAATCTCAGAGAAGCGGGCTCGGTCACAGCGGCACAAGACCAAGCTAGCTCTGTGGTATGGGGGATGCCTAAAGCTGCGATTGACTTAGGGGCAGCTCAGGCAACGTTGGCATTGAATGATTGTGCAGCGTGGCTCGTTAATCAGGCGAAGAAGTGATCACCCAGGGCTGAGAGAACCACAAATAGCGTCCAGGATTACGTTTATCTGGTGCAGTACAGTTGTAGCGTGAACGGCCCTTATTAAGCGCCTGCTTTGCACTCACAGTAACCTTATTTTTTCCTTCCCATGTCAGATTAGCCTGCCCTTGGCCTGATACATAGCAGGCAAATTGTCCTTGATTGAACGGGGTGTGGGCAAATTCAATGGTGATTTTTGGCTGCGTTTGCGACGTTACTGTGTCGCTGTAATCTAAAGAGGTAATGTCAAAAGGCAATGACTCTAACTTCGTACTAAGGGTCTGCAAATCAGCATAAAAGCCCGAGGCGGGGAAGCGAGGTAAGCGAGTGACATCATTGTGTGGGCCGAGCGCACCGGAGTGCTGGCCAATCCCCACATAACCTAACTCAGCAACAAGGTCTTGCAGTGCGCGGTTAAACTCGCCATAGGGATAGGCCAAGTATTTTAGGCTATAGCCTATCTCTTCTTCGATTCGTTTCTCAGCTGACACTATGTCTTGTTTGATGCGCTCACGCCATTGCGTTTGAGTCTCGCCATCTAATTTGTGATGTAAGTATTCATGGCGGCTACTGTGGTTTGCAATCAATGCCCCTTGTTTATCCAGTGTGCGCAATTGCTCCCACGTCATGACATAACCACGCTGTTCATCAATTAATGCTGGGTTTACAAAAATAGTGTAGGGGTAACCAAATTCAGCAAGAATAGGCGCTGCCTCTTCTATGTTGTTGTCGTAGCCATCATCGAACGTGATAGCGACGGTCTTATCAGGGAAGTCGGCATGCTCCCTTAGTCCTTCAAGTAAGGTGTCGAGCGCTATAACGTTATACTCATTTTGCTTTAAGTAAGTCAGGTGAGCGCGAAATGTATTGGCTTCTACGCTGGTAACCTTAGGTAAGCTTTCACTTACATGATGATACTGTAGAATAACCGCGGCATGCGCAGAAAAACCACACAGGGCTAGCACAGAGAAAAATACATGGGACCATTTTTTAAACATAAGAAAACTCACCATAAAAGCTTGTTGTTGCTTGCTGGGCCCATGATTCTATCGAACATTACCGTCCCTTTACTAGGTTTAGTCGATACAGCGGTTATTGGGCATCTTGGCAGTGCTCATTATTTGGCGGGGATTGCGCTTGGTGCAACAGTCATTTCGATGTTGTTTTGGTTAGCTGGATTTTTGCGCATGAGCACAACCGGGCTCATCGCCTCTGCATTTGGCGCACAAGATCATACCGAGCTGGTCACGGCGCTACAGAAAAGCGTGTTTTTAGCCTTGCTGGTGGCCTCGTTATTGATTGCTCTGCAAAGCCCTATCGCCATATTAATCGCCAAATTATCCAATGCGTCGCAGCAGACGTTAGAGCAGGCTTATGCCTATTTCCACATTCGTATTTACAGCGCCCCTGCGGCATTAACTAATCTTGTTCTGCTTGGGTGGATGCTCGGCGTGCAGTACGGACGAGGACCATTTCTGCTGGTGCTGTTGACCAATGTCGTTAACATCGTTCTTGATATCTTCTTTGTAGTTGGCCTCAACATGGAAGTAAAAGGTGCAGCGCTTGCCTCAGTCATAGCGGATTACACTGCCCTAGTTTTTGCTGTGTGGTTGGTATCGCGCTTGTTTGGCAAATTAAACTTAACGTGGCGCTGGTCGATGCCCGCACATTTACTGCAAATTGGTGCGTTGCTGCGTCTCAACGGTGATATCTTCCTACGCTCGCTCATGTTGCAGTTGTGTTTTAGTTTTATGACCTTTTATGGCGCGCGCATTGGTGATGTGGTGCTTGCTGCTAATGCTGTGCTGATGAACTTTCTATTATTAATTAGCTTTGCAATGGACGGCATTGCCTATGCGGCAGAAGCCAAAGTAGGCGGCGCCCGCGGCGCTAAAAAAGAAGCGGATGTGCGCATGTGGGTTGATATTAGTGTGCGCTGGGGAGTTATTTTTGCCTGTGTTTATGCCTTGGTGTTTATGCTGGGGGGAGCACAGGTTATTCGTCTACTCACAGATGTGCCTTCAGTGAATAATATGGCTGTGCAGTACTTGCCTTGGCTGATAGTCATGCCCCTGTTGGCAATGGCCTGTTTTATCTTTGATGGTGTGTTTGTTGGCTTAATGCGCGCGAAAGATATGCGCAATACCATGATTATATCTGCCTTGGGTGGTTTCTTTGGCGTATTTATATTGACCCAAAGTTGGGGGAATCATGGCCTATGGGCTGCGATGAGTACCTTTATGGCAATGCGTGGAATTACTTTGGTAGTTCGTTATCGTCAGCTGGTAAAGGCCCATCAGTTACTGAGATAACTTGGGCAAAGCGATTGGCAAAAATACCGATATAACCCCAAATAGCAAAAAACAGTGCGGGCGCGAGGACGACTAGACCAGGGATTTGCCACAAGGGCTCGTAGCGATAGCCAATATATATGAGTGCAACCGCGACTGCGAATAAGCCAATGCCTATAAAAAAGCGCTTTAGGCTCAGCTTGGGCTGGGAGCCCAAGCGATAAACCAAAGCTTTGAACTTAGTAGTATGAGTGTTCGCCACGGCTATGCTCAGTGATATCACGAACGCCGGTAATTTCCTCAAACTTGGCAATCATTTCTTTTTCAATGCCATCTTTGAGCGTCACATCAATCATTGAACACCCGTTACAACCACCACCAAATTGCAGCACAGCAATACCTTCAGCAGTAATTTCCACAAGTTGAACCTGACCGCCATGGTTGGCAAGCTGTGGGTTCACTTCGGTTACTAGCATGTGCTCAACGCGCTCTTCAAGTGACGCATTATCAGATAGCTTTCGAGCCTTAGCATTGGGTGCTTTAAGTGTTAACTGCGTGCCCATTTTGTCGGTAACAAAATCGATTTCTGCTTCTTCTAAGAAAGGCGCGCTTTCTTTGTCTACTACAGCGTCGAAACCGTTAAAGTTAAGGCGAATATCATCTTCCTCAACCGCATCAGCTGGGCAGTAAGACACGCCGCACTCAGCTTGAGATGTACCTGGGTTAACAACGAAAACGCGGATGTTTGTTCCATCTGCTTGTTCTGAAAGTAGTTTCGCAAAGTGACTTTGCGCAGTTTCTGAAATTGTGATCATAGTAACAACACTATACTTGACTATTTTACTCGGTTAATCGCTATGATACTCCGCTCGTCGCTTTGTCGCTAGTGTTGAACGTAAAAAGTTGGCTTAATTTTCAACCAATGGTAGCGTTGTCGCATGGTTTTTAAAGAGTAATTTATGCTAATGCGCTCAATATTTGTTTTTCTTTTTTTATCCCTATCTTCTTTCGTCAGTGCTAAGCCACTGAGTTATTATTTTGACGACACGATTACGTTTGACCCAAGTGTGCCAACACCGCAATCAGTATTGGGCTACAACGTGGGGGAGTGGCATGTACGTCACGACCAACTGGTGTACTACATGCGTGCATTGGCTGATAGCAGTGAACGTATCAATATCCAAACCATTGGTTATACCCATGAGCAACGCCCATTGGTAATGCTCACCATCGCTGCCCCTGAGCGACTTGCTAATATTGAACAGGTACGCAAAGCGCACTTGGCACAAGTGAATGGCGAGCAGCCAGTTGATACTAATGCACCAGCGATTATGTACATGGGTTACAGCGTGCATGGTAATGAACCTTCAGGTAGTAACGCTGCGTTGCTAGTTGCTTATTATCTGGCAGCAGCGCAAGATGAGCGAGTGCAAAAGTTATTGGCAGATACGGTAATACTGCTCGACCCTTCTTTGAATCCAGACGGTTTAGCGCGCTTTGCAAGCTGGGCTAACTCTAACCGAGCAATGGTGCCAAGCTCTGATCCCAGCACTCGAGAGCACAATGAGAATTGGCCAAGCAGCCGAACTAACCATTATTGGTTCGACTTAAATCGTGATTGGTTGTTGCTGCAACACCCCGAATCTCGTGCGCGCATCGCTCAATTTCAAGCGTGGCAACCGAATGTGTTGACTGACTTTCATGAGATGGGCCCAAATAGCACTTACTTTTTCCAGCCCGGCATTCCCTCGCGCAAAAACCCGCATACACCACAACAAAATGTGGATTTAACTAAGGCGATTGCACAGCATCATGCCCGCATTTTAGATAGCCACGAGCGCCTCTATTTTACCGAGGAAGCATTTGATGATTTTTATGTAGGCAAAGGGTCAACTTATCCTGACGTGAACGGCAGTGTGGGCATTCTATTTGAACAAGCAAGTAGCCGAGGTCATGTACAAGACACCATAAATGGCCGTTTGGAGTTTCCATTTACCATTAAAAATCAGTTATTAACTAACTTTTCTACTTTTGATGCGGTACTCGAAAATCGCCAAAAATTACTGGCTTATCAGCAAGACTTTTTCAAACAAGCCACTAAACTCGCTGAAAAAGACAAGATCAAAGGGTATCTGGTAAGCGCTCCAAAAGATGCAACTAGATTGAGATACTTTTTATCACTGCTTGAGCAGCATCAGGTGGATGCCTATGCCCTTACTGACAGTGTTACAGTAGACAAGCAGAAGTTTGCAGCGCAAAACACGTATTTTGTGCCGCTCGAGCAGCGTCAATATCGCTTAATTAAAGCGATGTTTAGTGAGCAGCAAAGCTTTATAGATAATACGTTTTATGACGTATCAGGCTGGACACTCGCGCACGCATTTAACCTCGAATTTAAACCGCTCGACAGTGTGTGGGGAGTGAGTGTTGCACAGCAAGCGTGGTCTTCAGAAGTGCAGCAACAGCAAGCCCAGCCATTGGCACGTCATTATGCTTATGCATTCGAATGGTTTGATTATGATGCCCCGAAATTACTCACCAAATTGTTACAAAACGGTATAGAAGCGCGTGTTGCTCTGGCTGAATTCACAGTAGATACAGCGGGCAAAAACAAAGCATTCGCAGCGGGTTCTATTGTCATTCCTGCGGGTGTACAAAAGCGAGATGACTGGTTAAAAGTGGTTGAGGACGTCAGTGCTCAGTTCCCTATCGCTATGCATGGCATTGAATCTGGCTTAACGAGACAGGGTATTGATTTGGGTTCTCGCCAGCTGGCTCCAGTGACCTTACCTAAAGTATTGTTGGTTGGCGGTCAGCCTGCGAGTCAGTACGAGGTGGGTGAGCTATGGTATTATCTCGACAGGCATGTTGGTTTAGCGCCGAGTATTATCGAAGCGGACAATCTCAACCGCGTGGATTTAGACAAGTACACACATATTGTATTTGCACATGGGCGTTACGCGGACTTGTCGAAAGGTTTCAAATCTAAGCTACAAAGCTGGGTAAATGAAGGCGGTGTTGTTTGGGGTCAAAAAGGGGGAGCGCAGTTTTTGGCTGATGAGCAAATCCTCAAGGCTACTTATCTTACACGCAAAGACATGGCTGCGTCGTTTTCCACTGAGGGCATGAATTACGGTGACAGAGATAAGTTGGCCGGTCAGCAACGTATCGCGGGAGCCATCTTTGCGAGCTCTGTCGACCTGACGCATCCGTTAAGCTACTCATTAACACGCGAACAGTTGCCTGTATTCAAAAACAGCACCTTCTTGCTCGAGCAGTCAGACTCGCCTTTTGTGAATGTGGCAACGTACACACAAAAGCCACTGCTTGCGGGCTTCACGCATGATAACAATGTCTCACAAATAGCCAATGGCGGTGCAGTGCTGGCGCACCGTGTTGGTCGCGGTGCGGTTGTAGCAATGAGCGATAACCCAGTATTTCGTGGCTTTTGGTATGGTACAAGTCGTATCTTCAGTAATGCCTTATTCTTTGGTGAACACATAGAAGCGGATGCGCCTTAGCATTCGCATATATGAGTGGATGTATTAAAAGCCGACCTTTAAAGTCGGCTTTTTCATGCATGCTACTCTTTGGGAGTGAGGCATACCACCCACACAGCAACGCTTGCGGCGTTAGCATCTTTGAGCAGTTTTGCTACCGTATTGGCGGTGGAGCCTGTTGTTAAAATGTCATCTACCAAAACAACGTGCTTATTCGAGACATCGCCATGTAGTTTAAAAACATGCTTCAGATTTTTGCGTCGCTGCGCTGCATTAAGTGAAGCTTGCGGATGAAATGAGTGCGAGCGAGATAGTAAGTTGGTCATGAATAACTCGTTGGGAAGCGCGTGCTGCCACAATGAGGCTACCTGATTAAAACCTCGCCAGAGTAGTTTTGCAGGAGCGCAAGGGACAGGACTGATGATATCTGGCCATTGCCAGTTAGGGGTTGTAGAGGCGTGTGCTAAGTGTTGGACAATTAGTTGGGTTATTGCCTTTTGATAATACATGCGCTGTTGATATTTGAGCCGTTTTAGCCAAATCGACAGCGGTGGCTTATACCAGTCTACTGCAAAGAGTTTATCAATATTGGGTAGTGTAAACTGACGCTGAATATCAGCTCGAGTCAGAAGATTGCATGAGTTGTTTGCATCAATGCCTGTGAAAGACATGCAGCAAGAGCTGCAGAGCTGTTGTCCATTATTTACTCCCTGATGGCAAAGCAGGCAGTATTGAGGAAAGAGCCATGCGGCGAATTTCCTGTATGCGTCCATTGCATAACCTCATATTCCCGTTAATAATGCCTGTGTTTAGTCACAGGTTAGTCATTCAAGCATAGTTGATTGGGATAGGTAAATGCAGAAACAGTTGGTATTACTCCATGGTTGGGGAATGAACCGCGAAGTGTGGGATCTTATTGAGCCAGAGTTGAGTTTCATTTTCGACGGGGAAGTGAAAGCCCTAGATTTGCCTGGATATGGATATCATCAGATCGATAAAGCCGCGAATTACACCTGCGATTTAGCTGGAATGGCGAAAAAGCTTGCTGAACAAATACAGGATGGCAGCGTTATTGCTGGCTGGTCACTTGGCGGCTTGGTGGCACTTTATCTAGCCCATTTTTATCCTAAAAAAGTAAGCAAAGTCATACTGATAGCATCTAGCCCGTTTTTTGCTCACAGTGATGACTGGCCAGGCATCAAGCTAGATGTATTGGAGTTGTTTAACAAACAGCTGACCGAGAACAGTGCTAAAACGATAGAACGCTTCCTAGCTATTCAAGCGATGGGCAGTCAGTCTGCACGACAAGACATCAAAGAGCTAAGAGCGCTCATAGGGCAAGCACCGGCTACAGATAGCGAGGTTTTAAAGCAAGGGTTAGACATACTTGAACATCATGACTTGCGCGGTGAATTTGCCAGCCTGAGTCAGCCAATTGGTGCTATTTTTGGCCGTTTAGATGCGTTGGTTCCTTACAAAGCGATTGGAAAAATGCAGCAGCTGCGCCCGCAACTAAATATCGCAGTGATTGATAAGGCCTCGCATGCGCCTTTTATTTCTCACAAAGAAGAATTTATAGCCGCTTTTAAATCAATGCTTTGAAGCCAGTCCCCTTTATAGAGAGCGCTTTCGCTTTATTTAGTATGATTTTTGCGCAATAATGATAAAAAGTGTATCAGTTTGAGTGTGAGGATAGCGTATGCCTATTGGATCTGTTTTCAATAATGGTGTTGAAGGCTTTAGCCGCGCTCAACAGGACGTTGAACGTGCAACGGTTAATATCAACCGTGCCACCACCGAGCAACAAGACCAGCAAGAATTGCAAAATGCTCGCCAGCTTCAAGGCGCAGGCAGTAATGAAGCCATCACAGCACCCGTTGCTCAAACCCCTCGTATTGAAGAAGAAGTGGTGAACCTCAAAGTGGCAGAGTTCAGTGCCAAAGCAAATGCGCGCAGCATTCAAACCGCCGATGAGGTGCTAGGCACCATCATTGATATTCGTGCTTAGTTACCATGAACATCGTCACGCCATACCCCGCTATCAATCTAAACACCGCGAATGTTTATACCGAAAGTGCGCGTCGCGATAATCAACTTCGTGAGGTGATTCCCGCGCCTCAAGCACTCAATAAAAGTGCGACTGAGAACAAATCTGCCAGTGATGCAGATAAAGCCAAAGCCCCCGGACAAACAAAAGAATCCCAAGACTCGTTAAAGCCGCAAAACGAAGAGCAGCGTGCTGTTGGAGAGCGTGACGACGAATCGTCACAGCAAGACTCATCTCGCCAAGACGAGCAGCAACAAAAAGAGCAACAGCAAATCGAGGAGCTCAGTTCGCGCGACTCTGAAGTGCGCTTACACGAGCAAGCACATGCAACCGTGGGTGGGCGCTATGCCGGATCACCCAGCTATGAATTCCAGCGTGGCCCTGATGGCAAAAACTATGCGGTGGGTGGTGAAGTGCAAATCGATGTTGCGGCGGTACCAGGCGATCCTCGTGCCACCATTGAGAAAATGCAGCAAGTACGGGCAGCCGCTTTAGCCCCTGCAGAGCCCTCAGCAGCCGATCGAGCGATTGCACGTGACGCCACACAAAAATTGGTGCAAGCGCAAACAGAGTTAGCGAGCCAAACCAAAGAAGAAGCGCAAAGTGGCGATGACGACAAACCGGCATACTCAGTGAGTGAGCCGCCAAAGCGTTTTACCCGTGAAGACGCGGTTGAATCACGAGCGCTGCGTATCGCAGACTTTTATCAGCAAGTGAGTAAGCCTTCGGAGTTGTCGGCGGTATCGACGCAGGTTTAGACCTTCAAAGCCAAAACAAAAAAACGCAGCCTAAGCTGCGTTTTTTAATATGTTTACAAGCCACTGCTTACTTCTTCAACTTTGCAAAGGCTTCAGCAAACGCATTGCCCATTGCCGCGTTGCCTTGATCTTGGCGGTTGCGACTTGGTCCTTTGGCTTTGGGCGTTGAGCCTTTTTTGGCAGCAGGTTTGTGCTCTGGTTTAGCTGAGCTGGCAGGCACTTCATCGTTTAATCGCATCGTGAAACTAATGCGTTTACGCCCAGTATCTACTTCTAGCACCTTCACTTTGACAATGTCTCCAGCTTTGACCACTTCGCGAGGGTCGCTGATGAATTTGTCAGTCAGCGCTGAGATATGTACTAGACCATCTTGGTGTACGCCTACATCTACAAAAGCGCCAAAGTTGGCTACGTTTGACACCACTCCTTCGAGTACCATACCCGGTTTGAGGTCGTTGATTGTTTCAACACCGGCTTTGAATTCTGCAGTTTTAAACTCAGGGCGTGGATCTCGACCTGGCTTATGGAGCTCACTGATGATGTCGGTAACCGTAGGTAAACCGAATTGCTCATCGGTATAATCTTGAGGGTTAAGAGATTTTAATACCTGACCATTGCCGATGAGTGCAGATATATCTTGATCATTTGCAGCACAAATATTCTTCACCACTGGATATGCTTCAGGGTGAACCGCAGACGCATCAAGTGGATCTGAGCCATTTACTATGCGCAAGAAACCGGCACTTTGCTCAAACGCCTTAGGGCCTAAGCGCTCTACTTTCTTCAGCTGGCTGCGATTGGCAAAGGCGCCATTGCTATCACGGTAATTGACAATGTTCTGCGCCAAAGTTTTATTCAAGCCTGAAACACGAGTAAGTAGCGGAACTGACGCTGTATTTACGTCAACACCGACTGCGTTTACACAGTCCTCAACAACTGAAGTCAGTGTTTGTCCTAGTTGGCTTTGCGATACGTCATGCTGGTATTGACCCACACCAATAGATTTAGGCTCAATTTTTACTAGCTCTGCAAGAGGGTCTTGTAAACGACGAGCGATCGATACAGCACCACGTAGCGATACGTCAAGATCTGGGAATTCTTGGGCCGCGAACTCAGAGGCAGAATACACAGACGCGCCTGCTTCGCTGACCATGATCTTATTCATTTTCAATTCCGGCACGCTTTTCACCAACTCGCCAACGAGTTTGTCACTTTCACGGCTAGCTGTACCGTTGCCGATGGCAATAAGCTCCACCTTATGCTGACGACATAGCTGCTCTAATGTGCGCAGTGATTTTTCCCACTGGTTTTGAGGAGCATGCGGGAAGATGGTGTTGGTCGCTAATAGCTTACCTGTTGCGTCTACAACGGCAATTTTACACCCAGTGCGCAGACCAGGGTCGAGCCCTAGTGTTACTTTGGCACCCGCAGGAGCAGCCATTAGTAAATCTTTTAAGTTCTTTGCAAACACATCAATTGCGCCGGTTTCAGCCAGCTCACGCATTGAGGCTAAAAACTCGTTTTCTAAGTGCAAAGATAACTTCACCTTCCACGTCCACTGTGCAACTTGGGCCAGCCACTTGCTTGCAGCTTTACCTTCAATCGATAAGTCAAAGTGTTGGGCAATCATGTTTATACACAAGGCGTGGCCGTCTTCACTTTGGGCATCAGGGTTGATGTTGAGGTTTAACACACCTTCATTGCGAGCGCGCAGCATTGCAAGCGCGCGGTGTGATGGGATTGAGCCAATCGCTTCACTGTGTTCGAAATAATCTTGGTACTTAACACCTGCTTTCTCTTGGCCCGCGATAACGGAGCTAGTGATATGCCCGTGTTGTTTAATTTGTTGGCGCAACTTCGCTAGTAACTTGGCATCTTCAGCAAATCGCTCCATCAAAATGTAGCGCGCACCATCTAGAGCTGCCTTGGTATCAGCAATGCCTTTATCGTTGTTAATGTATTGGGCTGCTTGGATTTCTGGGTCAAGATCCGGGTCTGCGAGTAAAGATTCAGCAAGAGGTTCAAGCCCCGCTTCTATCGCTATTTGCCCTTTGGTACGACGTTTGGGTTTATACGGAAGGTATAAATCTTCTAATTCTGTTTTTGTTGTCGCTGCATTGATCTCAGCCTGTAACTGAGGCGTGAGTTTCTCTTGGTCATCAATAGTTTTGATAATGAACTGGCGGCGTTCTTCTAGTTCGCGAAGGTAACCTAAGCGCTGCTCTAGAGTGCGTAATTGTGTGTCATCCAAACCACCTGTTACTTCTTTACGATAGCGCGCAATGAAGGGGACGGTGGCACCTTCATCGAGAAGCTTGGTTGCTGCTAGCACTTGTTGCTCTTGTGCCTGCAACTCTTGTGCAAGCATCATGGTGATATTACCCATTAAAAACCTTTTATTGTCATGCTCATCATCAGAGCGAGTAACCAGTAAATTAACAGGATAATATCACAGCTACTTATGAACAGAAGGGCAAATTTCGCCATCCTTGGCGACTCGTAATAGGAATGTAACTAACTCTTAATGAGGATGTTCAACACTTGCCACTACATCATGGAAAGATTGAGCGACAGGAGTGATATCTAAGGCGATCCCTAACTCTTTGGCAATCTTACGCGCGCAGAAAACGCCGCGAATATGGGCATTTTCACTGACTAGAAGGTAAAAACTGCCAGTATGCTCCATGGTTGTCAGTACCGTACCTAGATTGGTGTTAGCAACACTTTTCATCGCAACGCAAGGTAAGGTATGAACAGAACGCATTACATCATGAACCAGTAATTCACTGGGCTTTAAGCCCATCTGTAGTGCTTGAGTCGTGACGCGAACACTTTGCAGCTCGACACTCGATGTAACACCGATGAGCTTGTTTTGCTCATCAACAACAAGTAATGCATCGGTAGGCGTTGCGCTGGCGAGCTTTCTAGCTGCGAGAATCGGAGTATCAGCTTGAATGCACACCGGAGTCTGCATAGTGAAGTCTTGTAATAAAGTGTTTGCTGGACTGCTCAATTCAAGAGCGTGTTCATTTTCAGTCAATTGGGCGATTGGTGCGCCATCAACAACATGATGAGTGCGCAAAAATGTGTAATTAGTCATGATAATTCTCCAAAAAAATGTAATAAAAACAGATTTTAAGAGAAGTACGGTGGTGCTCTTTGATGGGCTACGCGGATGGCCTGAGCAACAGGCACATCTGATGGCTCAGTAGATGGTTGCTGATAACCATGACTTTGGCGTAATGTTGAGTTACTTATGGGGTGTTCAGGATCGTTATCATCATCCGCTTCTTGGTTTGCATATTGTGATGAGTCGACCTCAATAGTCAGTGTATACTGATCAGCAGCAACAGGTGCGTTTGCAAAAAGGTGAGTACTGGCAACTAAACCAGTGAACGCAAACAAACTGAATAAAAATAGTAGGGTGTATTTCATGTTGCACTTGCGCATATCAACACCTACCTCTTAGTTACTACCTGCTGTAACTATGGTCCTGTTAAAATGAACAAAAACTGAACCGAAGAATGAAAACAAAATTAATTACCCGCAAAGGTTACCAACAGCTGCAAAGTGAATTAGATCATTTATGGCGAACTGAGCGCCCTGAAGTGACCAAAAAAGTCGCGTGGGCTGCAAGTTTGGGCGATCGTTCTGAGAATGCCGACTATCAATATAATAAGAAAAGATTACGAGAAATTGACCGCCGTGTACGTTATCTGCAAAAGCGTTTAGATGAATTGCGAATCGTTGATTACAGCCCTGAGCAAGAGGGGAAGGTATTCTTTGGTGCATTTGTTGAAGTCGAAGATGAAAACGGTGAAACGCTGAACTTCCAAATAGTTGGCCCAGATGAAATATATGACAACAAAGGTGTTGTATCGATTGATGCCCCTATGGCACGCGCGTTGTTAAAAAAGGAAGTAGATGATGAAGCATGGGTCAGTACACCCAGCGGTCGTAAGGTCTGGTATATCAATCGGATAAGCTATAACGTTGGCGAATAACCAATTTGACAACAAATGTAACAATCTTATTGAGACTCAACATTTCCCAAGTCCATGAATTCGCTTATAGTTAAGGTCACAACAAGAAAAATTAAGCAATTATCATGGGACAAGAAACAACAAAAATTCTCGTAGTGGATGACGATATGCGTCTGCGCGCGTTGCTTGAGCGCTACTTGGTAGAGCAAGGCTTTATTGTGCGCAGTGCGGCAAATTCAGAGCAAATGGATAAACTGCTAGAGCGCGAAAACTTCCATTTAATGGTTCTTGATCTCATGTTGCCAGGTGAAGATGGTTTATCTATTTGCCGTCGTTTACGTCAAAAAGAGAATGAAATCCCGATTGTAATGCTCACCGCCAAAGGTGATGAAGTTGATCGTATCATTGGATTAGAGTTAGGTGCGGATGACTATATTCCCAAACCATTTAACCCACGAGAGCTTTTAGCGCGCGTTAAAGCAATTTTAAGACGCCGAGCCAAAGAAGTGCCCGGGGCACCTGCAGCTGAAGAAAACCAAGTCAAGTTTGGTGATTTTGCGTTGAACTTAGCGACGCGCGAAATGACCCGTGGCGATGAAGTGATTTCCCTCACAAGCGGTGAGTTCGCCGTACTAAAAGCATTGGTTTCACATCCTCGTGAACCGCTAAGTCGCGATAAGCTTATGAACCTTGCGCGAGGACGCGACTACAGTGCGCTAGAGCGTAGTATCGATGTTCAAGTATCGCGTTTACGTCGAATGATCGAAGCCGACGCTGCAAACCCTCGTTATATACAAACTGTGTGGGGGCTAGGCTACGTTTTCGTACCTGATGGCAATAACTAAATGGGTATATTTCCAAGGAGCGCATTCGGGCAAACCGTATTTTTGGTGGGTGCGCTCTTACTTATCAACCAAATCGTTTCATATGTCGCTGTAAGCTTCTATGTGGTCAAGCCCACCATAGAGCAAGTAAACATTATGCTTGCGAAGCAAGTGAAAACAGTCTTTATTGGCCGTGATGATGGCATTGAAGTTAGCGAAGAGGTGTCCAAGAAGTTTTTCGAAGTCACTGGTATAGAAATACTGACGCAGCGTGAAGCCTACATCAATGGTCTTGGTCAAGCACGTGAATATTCAATGTTGTCTAACATCATGTCAGAGCAGCTTAAAGGCTCTGCACGTGTGCGTATTAGCCAAACTAACCCACTGGTTTATTGGATTGAGCCACCACAAGCACCAGGCTATTGGGTTAAGGTGCCACTTTCTGGTTTTACAGAAGCAAACATAGAGTTCCTCACATTTTATCTCACCAGTATCGGCTTTTTGAGTGTGCTTGGCGGATGGCTGTTTGCACGGCATTTGAACCGTCCGCTTAAGGCGTTACAAGAAGCAGCAACGAAAGTGAGTAAAGGAGACTTTAGTACCGTCGTAAACGAAGAGGGGGCGACGGAGATGGTGGAGGTAACCAAAGCCTTTAACCAGATGTCGCGCAGTATTGCAGCTCTAGAGCAAGACCGGCGATTGCTTATGGCCGGTGTGTCTCACGATTTGCGTACACCTCTTACTCGTATTCGTCTGGCAACGGAAATGATGTCTGACGATGAAGACTACTTACGTGAAGGTATCATTCATGACATTGAGGACATGAATGCCATTATCGACCAATTTATCGAGTATCTGCGCCATCATGATAAAGGCGATTATCAACCTGAAGATCTCAATGCCTTGGTATCTGAAGTAGTGCATGCTGAGCAGCAGCATGGTCGCCAGCAAGAGGGAAGAGAAATTACCTGTGAACTTAATCCGAGTTTGCCAAATGTGCCTATGAGCAACGTTGCGATTAAGCGAGTGCTCACTAATATGATTGAGAATGCACTGCGTTACTCCGATGACGCCATTGCAGTATCAACTCATTATTGTCTTCGTAAAACGCATGTATGTGTGAGCGTGAAAGACCGCGGTCCTGGCATTCCAGAGTCTGAGCTGGAAAAAGTGTTTGCACCATTTACACAAGGCGATCAGGCGCGCGGAAGTGAGGGGAGCGGCTTAGGTTTGGCTATCATTAAACGCATTGTCACTATGCATAATGGTCGTGTAGAGCTTAAAAATCGCGAACACGGCGGCTTATGTGCCACCATCTTCTTGCCAATTAAGCACCCACAATAACACCCTTACCATGTGATATATGTGCGATGCCGTTTGTCTCTAAGTTCAGATACTTTTTGCTTCGCCATGAAAAACGCCAGCATATGCTGGCGTTGGTGTTGAATTCTCAGCGCAATGGCTAAGTTAAATAAGCTTTCCCTTAGCTTTTAGGGCCAGCTTGTTTAATTGCGTCAGACACATCGTACTTAGCAAAGTTTTCACTGAAATCAGATGCTAGTTTCTGTGCGTATTCTGCGTACTTTTCTTTGTCAGCCCATGTGTTGATTGGGTTAAGTACTTGGCTATCTACACCCGGTACTGCAACTGGAACATCAAGGTTTAACACGTCAATATGTTGTGTTTCAACATCTGCTAATGCGCCAGATACGATTGCATCAACAACAGCGCGAGTTGTAGGGATGTCAAAGCGTTTACCAACACCGTAAGGACCACCAGTCCAACCCGTGTTTACAAGGTACACTTTAGCGCCAAACTCACGTACACGTTTCATTAGTAGCTCAGCATAAACACCTGCTGGGCGAGGGAAGAAAGGTGCGCCGAAACAGGTAGAGAATGTTGACTCGATATCAGATGTTGAGCCGATTTCCGTTGAACCTACTTTTGCAGTGTAGCCACTTAGGAAGTGATAAGCCGCAGCTTCTTCGCTTAGCACTGATACTGGAGGTAGTACGCCACTTACGTCACAAGTAAGGAACACTACTGCTTTTGGCTCACCTGCACGGTTCTCAACTTTACGCTTGGCTACGTGCTCTAGCGGGTATGCTGCACGCGTGTTCTGCGTCAGTGATGAATCTGTGTAGTCTGGTGTACGAGTATCGTCTAGTACCACGTTTTCAAGGATTGTACCGAAACGAATTGCGTCCCAAATAACTGGCTCGTTTTTCTGAGATAGGTCGATACATTTTGCGTAACAACCGCCTTCGATGTTGAATACGCTGCCAGGTGCCCAACCGTGCTCGTCATCACCAATTAGGAAACGGCTCGGATCAGCTGAAAGTGTTGTTTTACCCGTGCCTGATAGGCCGAAGAATAATGCTGTATCACCTGCTTCACCCACGTTTGCAGAGCAGTGCATTGGCAATACACCTTTTGCAGGAAGTAGGAAGTTCTGAACAGAGAACATTGATTTTTTCATCTCACCTGCGTAGTGCATGCCTGCTAGCAATACTTTACGCTCAGCGAAGTTGATGATTACCGTTCCGTCACTGTTAGTGCCATCACGCTCAGGCTCACAAACGAATGATGGTACGTTCAAGATTTGCCATTGAGGCATGTTCGCATGATTGAAACGCTCTGGCTCGATGAACATGTTTTTTGCAAACACGTGGTGCCAAGCTGTTTCAGTGGTTACAACGATTGGTAAATAGTGCTCTGGATCTGCACCTACTTCTAAGTGAGATACAAAGTGGTCGTTTTGCTTAACGTGGTTTTCAACACGTTCCCAAAGAGCATTGAACTTGTCAGCGTCGAAAGGACGGTTAACGTTACCCCATTGGATGTCGTTTTCAGTGCTAGGCTCTTTTACGATAAAACGATCGTTAGGAGAGCGGCCAGTACGACGACCAGTCTTAGCTACGAAAGCTCCATTAGCAGCAAGTGAGCCTTCACCACGGCGAATTGCCTGCTCGATTAGTTCTGCAGTTGTAAGATCAACAAAACGAGTAGCGCTTGAAGTCATTTTTTTACCTAAAAGTTGTGAGAGATTGAACGGGTTAATCTAAAGCTGTGTGAGAGTGCTTTATGCGAATTATAGTAACAGATGGTTTATGCTTATACGAGCTTTGAAGTGCCTAAAAATGGCAGTTTTAGATGAAAAAACATGAATAATTTCAGTGATACCGGTGTCATGAAAAATACATGTTTCGTTGATACCGGTGTCATAAATTTGTACAAAAAAACTCGGGTTTTAAAGGCCCGAGTTTTTTATTAATACGAAAGGCGTAAATTGATCAGTTTACTGCCTATGCTTTACCTTTATTGGGTAAATGTATGAATGATTAATTAAAAATTGCTTTGACCTGCTCTTCGTCAAATCGGTAATCGGTCATGCAATAATGACAGCTAATCACAATCTCACCATTTTGCTGAACATCTGCAAGCAATTCGTCTTTGCCAATGTTCACAAGTGCATCAATTGTTTTATCGCGGCTGCAGGTACACTTAAATTGTACCGGCTGTGGTTCAAACAGTTGAGGATTGTCTTCATGGTACAAACGCGTGAGCACGGTCTGGGCATCTAGATTCAGCAATTCATCTTCTGTCACGGTATCGCTCAGGGCTTCAAGATGGCTAAAATCGGCTTCTGATTTCTCTTTATCAACTGGAAGAACTTGCAAGAACAGGCCTGTTGCCTTTTCCGCACCTTCAGTTACATCTGTTGCAAACCACATCCGAGTTTGCAGTTGCTCTGATTGCACGAAATATTGCTCTACGCATTTAGCTAAGGTGTCGTGTTCGAGCGGCACGATACCCTGATAGCGCTCACCTTTAACAGGTGTGATGGTAATGATCATGTGGCCTTTACCCATCAACTCTAGCAGGTTGTCGCTGTTTACTTCACCTTGAAGGCGCGCAACACCGCGCATGTTTTGTTCATGATCGCCATTAATAGCGGCAAACTTTACTGGGCCATCACCTTGGATTTGTACATTGATGTGGCCTTGGAATTTTAAGGTGGCGGTGAGTAATGAAGTGGTAACGAACAATTCACCTAATAGCTTTTTAACTGGGTCTGGGTAATTGCGACCTTCAACCATTTTGCTGAAGGCTTCACTCACTTGCACTAGCTCGCCACGGACGTCGAGCTTATCGAAAATATAGCGGTGTAATAAATCTTGCTGCATGTGTTTCTCTATTTAGCTTTTAACTTCATCAGTTCACGGCGCTGCTTTTTGTCAGGCTTGTGATCTGGATGCGGTGCAAAGAAGGCGTTATTTTTCCGAGCTAGCGCATTTTCTTCGCGTTTTTGCTTACTTTGCTCTGTTTCCTCATAGCAAGTCACAGCAATGGGGGCGGCGACCCGTTTTTCAAGCAATTTTAGCACAGTAATGTGTTTCTCATCGAAGCCTTGTGCGAGGCGAATTTGGGCGCCGACATCAACCTGCCTGCTAGGTTTGCAGCGTTGGCCGTTGTAATGCACTTTACCGCCTTGCACCATTTCTCTGGCAATAGAGCGAGTTTTGTATAGACGAACCGCCCATAGCCACTTGTCTAATCGTATACCTTGCGTTTGCGGAGCAGGATTCTTTGCCACGATATTTGCTCTAAACTTTACAAAAATGCGAGGGGCGAAATTTACCATAGATGCAGATGCAAAAAAAGTTGGCAACTTTGACATACACTTGTTGTAGATATGGTTTACGCATTGCTCCATAAATTACAGTTTGCTACAGAGCACGCTTGTTGAACGCAAATGATGAATGTACTATGTGGCGTTAGTTAACAAATTGATAATAGTGAATGGTTTTGGATTTAGCCCCAGTACAACAAAGGCTTAAACAGCTACCGCAACGGAAAATTGTGACGCTATTAGTGCTGGCCGCAACGGTTTATTGTGGCAACTTGGCGGCGTCTCTATTGTGGTTGTTGTGGCCACAAGAGCAAGCTGCGCCCGTTACTCCACCTGTAACGTCATCATCGTCAAAAGCGAATAAGGTCAATGTTGCCGCGATAGAAGCGGTGAACTTATTTGGTGATGCTGCGGCAGTGCCCAAAGAGCAGCCGAAGCAAGAGGTCATCAGTGATGCACCTGAAACACGATTGAGCATCAACCTTACGGGTGTTGTGGCAGCAACAGATGACAAAAATGCTGGCTTGGCGATTATAGAGTCACAAGGTAAGCAAGAGACTTATGGTATCGATGATGTTATCCAAGGTACGCGAGCTAAACTTGCCAAAGTCATGCCTGATAGAGCCATTCTTGATGTTAATGGTCGCTTTGAAACTCTGATGCTAGACGGCTTAACATTCACCAAAACAGTGAGTATGCCAGTACCTGCGAGCAAGCCTGTGCCAGCAAGCGGCCCAGCCCCAAGCTCAGGTCCAAGCGCTGCAATCGAGCCAACGAAAAACCCACAACTCAGAGCCGCACTTCAACAAAAGCGTAAAGAGTTATTGGCAGACCCAGGTAAGCTCTCGGACTACATACGTGTTAGTCCAGTGCGTAACCAAGGTAAGCTGCAAGGTTACAAATTAAGCCCAGGAAAAGATCCTATGTTGTTTAAGCAAATGGGCCTTGAGAATAATGATATCGCTGTTGCTATTAATGGTTATCAATTAACCGATATGAAACAAGCAATGGCTGCACTGCAGGAACTTCGTTCAAGTACCGATGCCGCGATTACCGTGAACCGTCAGGGCCAGTTGATCGATGTGCAATTTAGCCTGCAATAATTAAGAGCGTGGAGAGAAGAATAATGGGCGGAAAACTTCGCACAAAAATTACCAGCGGGCTGGCCAAATATGGCGCGCTCTTTTTAGCCGCTGGTATCAGCCTTAACCTGTATGCTGTTGAATATGCAGCAAACTTCAAAGGCACTGATATTAATGAGTTCATTAATATCGTGGGCAAAAATCTCAATAAGACAGTCATCATCGACCCGGATGTTCGCGGCAAAATCAATGTCCGCAGCTATGAGTTGATGGATGAAGAGCTGTACTATCAGTTTTTCTTGAACGTATTAGAAGTGCACGGATACGCTGCGGTTGAGATGCCAAATGGCGTGCTAAAAGTAGAGAAAAGCTCTGACGCCAAGAAATCAAACGTTCCTGTAATTGGTGAGGAAAGTGGTTACGGCGGCGATATGTTGGTTACTCGTATTGTTCGTGTAAAAAACGTGACAGTACAAGAGCTTGGTCCGCTTATTCGCCAATTTAGTGACCAAAAAGACGGTGGCCACGTAACCAACTTCAACCCATCAAACGTGATGATGCTGACCGGTCATGCCGAGTCAGTAAACCGTTTGGTTGAAATCATTCGCCTTGTGGACCAAGCGGGTGATAAGAGTGTTGATATTGTTCGCCTCAAGCATGCAACAGCGGCAGATGTCGTGTCGGTTGTTGATAATATCTTTAAAGACAACGGTAAAGGCAGTGTCCCTGACTTCCTTATTCCGCGTATCGTCGCCGATGAGCGTACGAACAGTGTGATTGTCAGTGGTGAAGGACAAGCGCGTACGCGCGCTATTGAATTGGTTAAGCGCCTTGATGATGAGCTAGAAACGACCGGCAACACTAAGGTTTTCTACCTTAATTATGCTAAAGCCGATGAGCTTGTTAAAGTACTTCAAGGTGTCAGTAAGTCGTTAACTGAAGAACAGCAGGGTAACACCGCCGGACAACGTTCTTCGCGTAGCAGTCGCGCAGACATCAGTATTGAGGCTCATGCTGACTCAAACTCACTGGTTATCACTGCACAACCCGATATGATGCGCTCGCTTGAGTCTGTTATTGAACGCCTCGATATTCGTCGTGCGCAAGTTCTGGTAGAGGCAATTATCGTCGAGGTATCAGAAGGTGATGGCATCAACTTTGGCCTGCAGTGGATCACTGAAGAAGGCGGGATGTTGCAATTCAACAACGGTACTACAGTACCTGTTGGTTCATTGGCGGTTGCCGCAGAGCGTGCTCGTGATAGAACGATCACTGACAACGTAGTTGGATCAGAAACAGGTAATGCAACTCAGTTAGAGCGTACGGTGGAAGGTGATTTAGGTCCTCTAGGCGCACTACTTGGTGGGATTAACGGTCTTGCCGCAGGTATTGTGAAGAATGACTGGGGGGCGATTGTCCAAGCTGTGGCCAATGACACCAATTCAAACATTCTTGCCACACCGTCGATTACGACAATGGATAATGAAGAAGCATCCATGATCGTTGGTCAGGAAGTGCCGATCATCACGGGTTCTTCTACAGGCAGCAACAACGATAACCCATTCCAAACGGTTGACCGTCAAGAAGTGGGTATCAAGCTCAAAGTAACACCACAAATCAATGATGGTAGCGCTGTTCAGCTGACTATTGAGCAAGAAGTGTCGAATGTTGCTGGCTCTACAGCGGTAGATATTTCAATCAACAAGCGTGCTATTACTACCACAGTGCTTGCCGATGATGGTGGCATGGTCGTGCTTGGTGGCTTAATTGATGAAGACGTACAAGAGAGTGTGTCTAAAGTACCTTTGTTAGGTGACATTCCAGTATTGGGTCATTTGTTCAAGTCAACGAGTACAGCGAAGCGTAAGCGTAACTTGATTGTATTCATTCGCCCTACGATTTTACGTGACAGCGAGAGTATGAACCGTCTAAGTCACAGCAAGTACAACTTCATCCGCGGTGAACAATTGAAGCAAGATGATGATGGTATCGACTTGATGCCTTTCGAAGATGTGCCAATGTTGCCAGAGTGGAACGATGCATTAGTGCTTCCGCCTACGTACGAAGAATACTTAAAAGAACAAAACAAGGCAGAGCGCAACAATGACTGAGCAAGTAGTCAATGATATGGCCAGCGACGTGCCTGTCAGCGACGAAGAGCTGATGGAAGTGTCGGAAGTGGTAGCGCAAGCGCCGCTGCGCTTGCCATTTGCATTTGCCCGACGTTTTAACGTGCTGTTGGTTGAAAATGATGAGCGTCTTGTGCTGTATCACGCTAACGCCCTCGTTGCAGAGGTGTTACTTGAAGTGCGTCGTTTTGCTGGACGTGGCTTTCACATCGAGCAACTTCCAGAAGATAAGTTTGAACTGCTACTTGAAGCTGCTTATCAACGCGATAGCTCAGAAACGCAGCAAATTATGGAAGATATAGGCAACGAAGCTGATTTATTCTCTCTTGCTGAAGAGCTGCCACAAACCGAAGATTTGTTAGCTGCCGATGATGATGCGCCTATCATCAAGTTAATCAATGCCATGTTAGGTGAAGCGATTAAAGAAGGTGCGTCGGACATCCACATTGAAACGTTCGAGCAAGCGCTCGTGATCCGTTTCCGTGTTGATGGCGTGCTAAAAGAGGTGTTAAAGCCAAATCGTAAGCTTTCATCCTTGCTCGTATCGCGTATCAAAGTTATGGCCAAACTCGATATCGCTGAAAAGCGCGTACCACAAGATGGTCGAATCAGTTTGCGTATTGCTGGTCGCGCTGTCGATGTGCGTGTATCAACCATGCCATCGAGTTTCGGCGAGCGTGTGGTGCTGCGTCTTCTCGATAAAAATAACGCGCGCTTGAACCTTCAAGATTTGGGCATGACCGCCCATAACCAAGAATTATTCGCAGAACTCATACGCAAACCTCATGGCATCATTTTGGTTACTGGACCAACAGGTTCGGGTAAAAGTACCACCTTGTATGCAGGTATGAGCGCTATCAACAGTAAAGATAGAAACATTCTTACTGTTGAAGACCCAATCGAATATGAGATCCCAGGCATTGGTCAGACGCAGGTTAACCCTAAAGTAGATATGACCTTTGCCCGAGGACTGCGAGCCATCTTACGACAAGACCCTGATGTGGTGATGGTCGGTGAGATCCGTGACTTAGAAACTGCGCAAATTGCCGTGCAAGCGTCATTGACGGGTCACTTGGTGATGTCAACGTTGCACACGAATACTGCCGCTGGTGCGATCACGCGAATGGAAGACATGGGCGTTGAGTCCTTCTTGCTTTCATCGTCGTTACTGGGTGTATTATCACAGCGTTTAGTGCGCACCTTATGTAACAGTTGTAAACAACCTCATCAAGCGGATGCCAGTGAATGCGAACTGCTCGGAGTGAGCGCTGAGCAAGCTCCAGTGATATACCGCGCAGTGGGTTGTGAAGAATGTAACTTTAACGGTTATAAAGGCCGTACAGGTATTCATGAACTACTCATTGTTGACGACCATATTCGTGAGCTTATTCACAATGGTAAAGGTGAACAGGCGGTAGAAAAGTATATTCGCCAACACAGCCCGAGTATTCGTGGTGATGGGTGTACTCGAGTTCTTGCAGGCAAAACCACGTTGGAAGAAGTGTTACGGGTTACCCGTGAGGAGCAATAGTGGCGGCGTTTGAATATCGAGCTTTGGATGGCAAAGGCAAAGAGAAAAAAGGGCTATTAGAAGCCGATACGGCAAAACAAGTGCGTCAACTTTTACGTGATAAAGGGATGATGCCACTTGCTGTTGAGCTTGCCGCGTCTCAAGAGAAAGCCAGTGCCGCCAAAACCGGCGTGTTTAGCGGTCTATTCAAGGCAAAAATTTCGACTTCTGACTTAGCCTTAATTACTCGCCAATTGGCTACGCTCATTCAGTCAGCCTTACCTGTTGAAGCTGCG
The DNA here is from genome assembly GCF_049257235.1 of Pseudoalteromonas maris. Lineage (NCBI taxonomy): Bacteria > Pseudomonadati > Pseudomonadota > Gammaproteobacteria > Alteromonadales > Pseudoalteromonadaceae > Pseudoalteromonas > Pseudoalteromonas maris. The sequence goes on along the minus strand of NZ_JBMMUF010000003.1, from coordinate 364,105 downwards.
GTGATGGCTGTTGCTGAGCAGTGCGAAAAGCCGCGTTTGAAAAAGATGCTCATGGCGGTGCGCTCAAAAGTAGTGGAAGGTTATACCCTTGCGGACGGTCTAGCTGAATTCCCGCATGTATTCGATAACTTGTATCGCTCTATGGTTGCGGCGGGTGAAAAGTCAGGCCATCTTGACCAAGTGTTGAATCGCTTGGCTGATTATACTGAGCAGCGTCAATACATGCGCTCTCAAATTACCCAAGCCATGGTATATCCAACCATACTGGTGATTTTTGCTATTGCTATCGTTTCGATTTTGCTTGGCACTGTAGTACCCAAAATTTTGGCCACCTTTGAAAAGTCAAAACAAGCGCTACCTTGGACTACAGAATGGGTCATGGCGGCAAGTAACTTTGTGCAAAATCATTGGTTGAGCAGTATTGCCGTGATTGTGCTTGTTACTTATGCCCTAAAGCAGGCGCTAAAAAGGCCGAATATCCGTTTTTGGTATCACACACGACTGTTGTCGCTACCAGGTCTTGGTAAAGTCAGTCGGGGTATTAACACCGCGCGTTTTGCTCGTACTCTCAGCATTTTGTCATCTAGCTCAGTCCCTTTACTTGAGGGGATGAAAATCTCTGGGCAAGTCTTGGAAAATGAGAAAATTAAGAAGGCAGTAGCAGAAGCTGCAACGCGAGTGAGTGAAGGTGCTAGCTTGCGCGCGGCGCTTGAGCAAACAAAGCTTTTTCCACCTATGATGCTGCACATGATAGCCAGCGGTGAGAAATCCGGTGAGCTTGAGCAAATGCTTGAGCGTGCAGCAGATAACCAAGATCGTGAATTTGAAAGCATGGTCAACGTATCGCTCAAACTTTTAGAGCCGGCAATGATAGCCACTATGGCCCTAATCGTGTTATTTATCGTGATGGCAATTTTGCAACCAATCATGGCAATGAACAAAGCAATAGGCTTATAACAAGCCACAGAACTAACAGATTTCAGTAAATTAGAGGTAAGAACAATGAGAAAGCAATCTGGTTTTTCATTACTAGAGGTAATGGTGGTGCTGGTAATTATTGGCATGATCATGGCTATCGTAGCGCCGAATATTATGGGACAACAAGAAGAAGCTGCGCTTGATAAAGCGCGCATCGATATTCAGCAAATTGAAGATGCGTTGAACATGTATAAGCTGCGCAATAAAACCTATCCGACAACGGAGCAGGGCCTAGAAGCGCTAGTGACAAAAACAAGCATTGAACCCATTCCAAAGCGTTTCCCTGATGGCGGTTTCATCTCAAAGTTACCAGACGATCCTTGGGGTAACCCTTACCAACTTATCTATCCAGGTGAAATTGGTAAAATCGATGTATTTTCAATGGGCCCAGATGGCGAAGTAGGTACCGAAGACGACATCGGTAACTGGGACGAAGAAGAGCAATAAAACCAATGTGTGTGAATCATCAGCGTGGCTTTACGATTATTGAGATCCTGTTCGTGATGGTGATTATTGCGCTGACGGCTAATCTCGTGGTTTACAGCATTGATGATTCACAAGAAGAAGAGTTGGAGCAAGCTGCGCTTGCTTTGCAAACGAGTATTAACTTCGCTTCTGAATACGCCATTTTGAATCAAAAACAACTCGGTTTATATGTCGACGATAACAAGTATGAGTTTTTGACGTATGCGGATCAAAAATGGCAGCCACTGGATGAAGCCGAAGGTATTTTAAAAGCAAAAGAATTCGCCCCACCATTTTTACTTACGTTAAATCAAGAAGACTTGCCATGGGCGCAAGATAGCTTGCTTAGTGAAGTAGACTGGAAGCAATTGCTGGGTGTTGACGATGATGACTTCTTGGAACTACAAAAGATGACCATTCCTCAGGTGATGATTCTATCTTCTGGCGAAGTCAGCCCATTCCAGCTGCGAATAGAAGTGCAGAGCGATGAAGAAGACCTATTGCCTTATATCGTTGAAGGTGAGTTTATGGCACCCGTTAGCTTGTATCGAGATGAGTTAAGATAATGGTGAGCTTTGCACGTCAATCAATGTCTAAAAAAGCAGGCTTTACTCTTATCGAAGTGCTTGTTGCCTTGGGTATTTGTGCCATGGCGGGCATTGCTATTATGCAAATCAGTGGCGAGCACATTAATCACCTCAGTGCTATTGAAGAGCAAACTTATGCCTCGTGGGTAGCAGAGAATCAGTTAGTAGAAATTCGCGCTCAAGGTGATAAGTGGCCTGCAAAAAATGGCCATAAGGGTAAAACAGATATGGCTGGGCGCACTTGGTATTGGCAAGAAGACGTAGTGCGCACTGCAGACAGCAGTTTCGTTAAAGTGGTGGTAAGCGTTTTTACTGACGAGCAGCGTGAACAATTTGCTTATGAGTTGGCGACCTACATTGATAAAGAGGCGAGCAAATAATGCTTTGTATCGCCCATAAACAATGTCAAAACCACAAAAGCCAAGGTTTCACTTTAATCGAAGTGCTGGTTGCCCTAGCCGTGATGGCCTTTATTGTCGGCGCTACGCACCAAATATTTGACTCAACAAATAGAACAAAAGAGTTGTCAGAGCAGACGCTAGGCGAACTATCGCGCATGCAAACCGTGTTTCGCATGTTTGAACAAGATTTTAGCCAAATCAGCAAACGTAAAGTACGCAATGAAGCGGGAGATACTCAAGAGCAATACCTGCTGCATGAACGATACTTATTTGGCAGCGAGCTTGATGGCATCGCCTTTATTCGCGATGGCTGGACCAATCCCGGATATTTGCTCCCACGCAGTGAATTGCAGGCTGTTGCCTATCGCGTTCAAGAGGGCCGCTTAGAGCGGCTGTATCGCTTGTATGTGGATCAACTCGATGGCAGTGAGCCTAGAGTGCAGGTGTTAGTCGAAGGCGTTGAAGAGTTCAGCTTTGAATTTTTCGATGGCGAATCACAAAAATGGCAACCGAACTGGGAAAAAGAAATGCTCCCTAAGGCGGTTGCAGTTAACCTCAGCTTAGAAAACGCCGAGCCAATTCGTCGTGCGTTTTTACTCTCTGGTCAGGGGGCAACTCCACAACCGCCTCAGACAGGCAATTCAGGTAATAACCAAGGCGGTAATAATCAAGGTGGTTCAGGTGGCCAAGGTGGTAATAACACTGGTCAGGGCTCAAATACCGGTGGTGGAACCGGCGGTGGCTCGCGCGGAGGTGCCTATGGCACCTAGAAACACACACCAAGGTGCGGCGCTTATTATTGTGCTCTTTATTGTGGCACTCGGGGCAACGATTGCTGCGCAAATGAGTATTAACCTCATGGTACAAGTCCAAAAGTCATCAAACTATGATGATTTTCGTCAGGCTAAATGGTACGCCTATGCCGCTGAAGCGTTGGCGCAAAAAGTATTGCGTGAAAGTATTGACGATGAACCAGATAAAACGCATTTAAAGCAAAGTTGGGCGTTGGCGGCGAATACGCCATTCCCGGTAGATAATGGCACTATAAGTGGTGAAATTATCGATTTACAGGCATGTTTGAATCTTAATGCCTTGCGCGCTGAAGCGAGCAGTAGTCAAGGCGGGTATGTGCGCACCAATCCTGCGCACAAGACATTGTTAGAATTACTTAAAGAAGTGGACGACTTGCCAACGCAAGAATCCGAAGAAGCGATGGCGGATAGTGTTTTCGACTGGCTTGATGAAGACAGTATTACCATGCGCTCTGGTGCAGAAGAAGACGAATATCTATCACGAGATGTGCCTTATCTTACGGCGAATAACTATTTTGCAGATGTGTCTGAACTGCGTTTAGTTAAAGGTTTTAATCCTTTAGCAATGCAAAAATTAGCACCTTTGGTGTGTGTGTTGCCTGAAAACGAACTCTTTGCAGTGAATGTAAATACCATCAAAGAAGAACAGGCGTTATTGCTGGCGGCGATGATTGATGGCCTCAGCGAGTCTGGCGCGCAATCGGTAATAAGTGCTCGCCCAGAAGAAGGTTTTGACTCTGTTGCAGACTTTGTCAATGAAGTGACGCAGCAAGGTGGCCGTGACGTGAAAGCGGATGACGGCCGATTTGTAGTGAAGAGCCAGTATTTTCAGCTCAACACCACTGCAAAATTTCTAGAATTTGAATTTACTATGACGTCGCTACTGTACGTTGATGACAAAAATATAACCGTAGTAGCGCGAAAATTTGGAGGCGTGCAGTGAGAGAATCCTTACTGATCCACGTGGGTGAAAGCCCAAACCAGCCAATAAATTGGTTGGTATACAACGCAGCTGAAGATGAGATTATTGGCAGCGGTCAAATTAAGGACGCTGAACATTTAAACGAGCTGTCTGAAAAAGCGCAAAGCCGCGAATGCACGCTAGTACTGCCTAGTGCTCAAGTGCAATTGCATACGGTAACCCTTCCTACCAAGTGGAACCGTAAATTGGCTCAGGCGTTACCCTTTATGATTGAAGAGCAAGTTGCCGTGGATATCGACAGCTTGTTCATTGCCCATGGCGATGCGTTCAGTGAAGAAGATAAGCACTTCATGAATATCGCCTTGGTGGATAAACAGTGGTTACAAGCATGGCTCGATGTGTGTGATCAAGTCGATATTATGCCAACACAGGTGCATGTGGATGCCTTGTTGTTGCCTGAGCCGCAAACGCAAAGTGCCAGTGCTATTGCACTCAGTGATGACAGCTTTTTAGTGCGATACGGAAATTGGCGAGCAGCTCAGCTTGAACCCAATTGGGCAGGACAGTTCTTACACGCTGCCAATATTGGCGCTCTGGACTTATACAGTCCACTTCCTGTGGACCTTGAGGATGTCGAGTTACGCAGCCATGAAGACAAATTTGAGTTACCTTTAGCGATGTTCGCCAAGGCTGCTTCAGCGTTGAATTTGCGCCAAGGACCTTTTGTCTACAAAAAGAAAAGCAGTGGTTGGATAAAAATATGGCGTCCCGCTATTACTGCAGCAGTGATCACCTTGGTATTCATGTTCTCAGTCAAAGGTGCGCAGTGGTACTACTACACGCAACAAGCACAGTCTTTGCAAACTCAGGTTGTCTCTACTTACGAACGAGCGTTTCCTGGCACCAAGGTAAGGCCGCATTTGTTGCGTAGCCAAATCAATAAAGCATTAGGCGACACTGGGCAAAGTGACAGTGTTAACTTTCTTGGGATGTTGCAAGATTTCTCGGATATCGTGCAACAAAGTGAGGAGTTCGTAACGCAAACGCTGCGTTTTGACCAGCGTCGTAACGAACTAAGAGTAGGAGCCAGAGCAAAAGACTTTCAAAGTTTCGCACAGGTGAAATCTCGCTTGGAGCAACGCGGTTTTGAAGTGGAACAAGGCTCACTGAATAACGATGGTGAAAGCGTTGTGGGTGAACTTAGAATTAAGGGGGCACAATGAACGCGTTGACGAACTATTGGCAATCTTTAAAACCCCAAGAGCAGCGCTTGCTTGCGATTGCTGGCGGTGTATTTGTGATCTTTTTCTTTGTTATGGTTGTCTACCGCCCGTTAAACGCGGCGGTCAATGATGCCAAACAACAAGTTATTAAACAGCAAGAACTATTACAGTTTGTGCAGCAAAGTATTGTGCAAATAAAGGCCAGTGGCGGCAATGTAAAAGCTGCGTCTTCAACGAATGTAACGCAGGTAGTAAACCGTACTCGCAGTCGTTATCAAATTGAAATTAGCCGCATGCAGCCAAGTGGCGATGGTTTGCGCTTGAATATCGACAGTGTAGCGTTTAACCAATTGCTGGCGTGGCTTGATGAGCTTGTACACAACCATGGCGTAAACATCACTAACATCGAGCTGTCTTTAGATCCTAAGCCGGGCCATGTCCGCGTTAGTCGTATTGTATTGGAGTAAGCATGTCAGTAAAAAAAGTAATATCAGTTGTTTTGGTATTTGTTGTGTGCTTTTTGATGTTTGCAATTGCCTTGCTTCCAGCTTCAGTTGCAGTGCAGCTAGGCAAAGACTACTTGCCTAAAGGGCTGCAAATGGGCCCTGTTAGCGGCAGTATTTGGCAAGGTCAGGTCAATGGCTTACGTTATCAAGGCCAATATGTGAGTAAGTTACAGTGGGATGTGCATGCTAATGCGCTGTTGAAAATGCAGCTCAAAGCAGACTTTGTTCTAGGTAACAAACGTAACAGTGAAGAGCTCTCTGCAAATGGACTGGTTACTTATGGCATAACTAACAAGCACGTTCAGCTCGATGACACGCGAGCTCGAATTTCTTTGCAGCAGGTGTTGCAAGAAGTTACCTTGCCAGTACCAACAGAGGCCAAAGGAAGAATCTTTGTTGAGCTCGATAATTATCAGTTAGGGCAGCCTCACTGCCAAGAACTTGCTGGTACTATTAGCTCTGCTGATATCAACGTGAAAGGGCGCAACGGCTGGTTTAGTATCGGCGAACTTGAGGGCGACTTGTCGTGTGTTAACGGCGGTGTCAATGTCAAAGTGAGTGAGGAGAATTTACTTGGGCTACAAGTAGATGCGGGCTTTGATGACCGCGGGCAGCTTGCGGTGAATGGTTTTATTAAGCCAGATGCTTCTTTGCCCAAAGATGTGCATGATGCGGTGCAGTTTATTGGTAACCAAACGGCAGATGGCCGCTATCGGATTAATTTCTAATGAGCACTCCGTTTGCGCAGTTTGATGCGCTTGCACAGTATTTGCAATCAACCAAGGGCGCTATGGAGCTTGGCAAAGTGAAAGGTTATCTGTTTGCCCTTGTCTGCGCGCCGGATCCCGTTGAACCTGAACAGTGGTTGCAAGATGTGCTCGGTGAAGCTGCTGCAGCAACTGACGAAAGCATTTTGTTTGCACTGATGAATGTGCATCACGTTATTGCTGAGCAGGTGTACGAAACGGGGTTCAATTTAGCGCAGAACATCCACTTTCACCGCCATTGGCATGAAAACCTAACGACGGGTAGTGATGCACAACTATGGGCCAGCGGTTTCAATCAGGGGGTGAGCTATTACCTTGAAGGATTGATGACCGCCCCTGCGATTGAAGAGCAAACCAAAGACATGCTCGCACATGCGGTATCTGTGCTGGGGATGTTTAGCGCACAAGAACAATTTATTCAGCAAGCACAAAATAACCAGCAATCACAGCAAGCGTTTCATGATGCCATCATTGATTTGATGGGCGATTTTAGCCTTGGTTTTGCAGAGCTAGTGGAACTTGCGGCAGTGCAAAGTGGCTTGTTTGATGAAGAGGGTGATTGGCAAGGCTAATACCATTGGTACAAGCTTTTTTATCACACAAAAAATGGCGGGTTTAATGCTCGCCATTTTTGTCTTTATCCCAGTTGCAGCAGCACGTCAGTACAGCCCTTTTGACATTGGGCGCGCGCATAACCAGGCTCACTCAGTACCAGCTTGATTTCCTTATTGCACGTAGGGCATACAACGGTTTTGCCCTTGGAAAGTTGCTGTAACAGGCGTTTTTGCTGTGCAAATGAATCTGCCTGTTTTTTATTTAACGCTGAAAAATCCATCGCTTATTTAGGCACCGCGGCAATGATTTGGCATATTTGCAGTAAGTCATCACCGTAGAAGAATTCGTTTAACTCTTTGTTGATACAATATTGTTTTTCCCAGCGAAACATGTTGGCGTTGGTACGCAAATTTTGCGTGATATGGATGTCTTGTTCTGAGTTAAGTGAAATCGCATCGCGGATGCTCGCCAACGCCTTTTTTGCTTTCACTTCGTGTTTAACCTGACTTGATTCACTTAAGTCGGTCATGACTGTACCAAGCAGCTTGTCTCTTGGTTCCTTGATCACAGGGTGGTCAATACTCATCAGTGCAAATAACACAATTACGAACAGTAATAGCTTTTTCATGGAAAAACCTTGATCTAGTTGGCCTTCTTGTCGCGCTTAGTTTAGTAAACTCTAGGTTTTAAAAGCAAGCAACATCATGCGCAGTGACTAAAATTAAAACGCGATGCGTACATCATTTTTAGGTGTGAGTTGGTATAATCGCCACAGCATGTGCGGCTTGCGTCACTTATGGCTGTACCTGAAATATTTTTTAAGGTTAGTGGGGAAGTAAGGATTTAAAATGGATAAAGAGCAGCAAATTAAGGTTAAAAACATTCCCAGCGATGTGAAAATTGAAAAACCAGCTGGGGCTCAATACGACAGATTTAATCCACGAAACCGAATTTACGTCCGAGCAGTTACCGGATTGCACCAAATCCTCAGACATCGCATTGGTCTAGTCGGCATGTTGGCGTTTATGTTGTTGCCTTGGATTAATTACAACGGTCAGCAGGCGGTGTTATTCGATCTGTTCAATCAGCAGTTCACTATCTTCGGCCTCACTTTTTGGCCTCAAGACCTTACCATTCTCGCGTTTATCTTCATGATCGCTGCTTTTGCTCTGTTTCTCGTGACGACGTTTTACGGGCGTGTATGGTGCGGATACACCTGTCCGCAAACGGTGTGGACCTTTATCTTTATTTGGTTTGAAGAAAAACTCGAAGGCACAGCAAATCAACGTAAAAAGCTCGACCAGCGGCCAATGGACTTTGATAAATTCTGGCGCAAATCAGCTAAACACGGTAGCTGGATTTTATTCTCTTTGTACACTTCCATTACTTTTGTTGGCTACTTCACGCCGATACGTGAACTGGTTGTCGACTTTGTTACTTTTTCGGTGGGTGGCTATGCGCTGTTGAGCATCATTGTATTCACTTTTTGTACGTATGGTAATGCGGGCTGGATGCGCGAAATAATGTGCTTACACATCTGCCCTTATTCGCGTTTCCAATCAGCGATGTTTGATAAAGATACGTTTACGGTCAGTTATGACGCTAAACGAGGCGAGAGTCGAGGTCCCCGTGGGCGCAAACAAGACCCTAAAGAGTTGGGTTTAGGTGATTGTATCGACTGTAATCTGTGTGTGCAGGTCTGCCCTACAGGAATCGATATCCGTAATGGCTTGCAGTATGAGTGTATTAACTGCGGTGCATGTATTGATGCCTGTGACGGGGTGATGGATAAAATGAATTACCCTCGAGGTCTTATTTCTTACACCACAGAGCGCAACTTAGAGGCATCGGCTGAAAAAACCAAGCCAGTACGCGGCAAGCTCATCGGTTACTCAATTATACTGTTGGTGTTAATTGGTGCACTGGGCACAAACATTGCCATGCGTGTTCCTATGGACTTAGACATTATTCGCGATAGAAATCAGTTGTACCGTACTAACTTCGACGGTCTGGTGGAAAACACCTACACCCTCAAGGTGTTGAACAAAGCACAAGTGGAGCAAAACTTCCGAGTGGCAATTAACGGTTTGGAAAACTATCAAGTAATCGGTCAACTTGAGTTTTCAGTGGCGCCAGGACGCTCTCATGATGTTCCGTTGTCGGTCATTATCGACCCCTATGATTTGAAAAAGCCAGTGACCGAGTTTGAGTTTGTGTTATCTACCCTTGGCGACCCTGATACGCAAATCAAGCAAAGCAGTAACTTCTTTAAGGCGCGCTAATGTGAGTGAGTTTAGTTTTGCCTCGTTAACGCCAGATACGATTCTAGATGCCCTCGACAGCGTGGGCATTTATGCCGAATCTGGGTTACTCGCTCTCAACAGTTATGAAAATCGAGTTTATCAATTTATGGCTGAGGATAAGCGCCGCTATGTAGTGAAGTTCTATCGCCCAGAGCGTTGGAGCAATGAGCAAATCCTTGAAGAGCATAACTTTAGTGCTGAATTGATGGCTGCTGAAGTGCCGGTTGTCGCGCCTCTTAAACTTAACGAAAGCACCTTGTTTGCACACCAAGGATACCGCTTCACCTTGTTTCCTAGCGTGGGTGGCCGTCAATTCGAGATGGATAACTTGGATCAGCTAGAACAGCTTGGACGTTTAATCGGACGTATGCACAGTGTTGCCAAAGCAAGGGCGTTTACAACCCGACCGACCTTCAGTTGCGACGAATACCTACATCAAGCGCGTGTTCATTTGCAGCAAAGTAACTTGGTGAGTGACGCGATGTCAGTGCCTTTTTACACTGTGCTCGATCAAGTTATCGACAAAGCTGGCAAATTATACGAAGGAGTTGATAGTATTCGACTCCATGGAGATTGCCATGCTGGCAACATTTTATGGTCAGCCGATGGTACGCTGACGTTTGTTGATTTAGATGACAGTCGCCAAGGACCTGCCATTCAAGACTTGTGGATGATGCTCAGTGGCGATAGACAGAATCAATTGCTACAGCTTGATACCCTAGTGTGTGGGTACGAAGAGTTTGCAGATTTTGACCATAGTCAATTACGCCTGATTGAACCGCTGCGGGCAATGCGCATGGTGCATTACATGGGCTGGATTGCTAAACGATGGAGCGATCCGGCATTTGAACGGAACTTTTCGTGGTTCGCACAAGACAAATACTGGGAGCAACAAACCTTGGCCTTAAAAGAGCAGCTTGCTGCACTCGATGAAGCGCCCTTAAAGTTATTGCCCTAGTTAAGATGTAATACTGGATTTGTATAGAGACGATTATGATAAAAACACTAACGCGTTCGTTGATTTTACTTTGTTTACCATTAGCCGCATTTGCTGCTGAATTTAAAGCGGGTGAACATTACCAAGTGCTAGAGAGCGAAGCATCAAAAACGGATAAAGTAACTGAGTTTTTCTCTTTTTACTGCCCTCACTGTTTTAAATTAGAACCCATTGTTGGTGCTCTTGAGTCATCTCTTCCTGAGGGAGTGCCGCTAGAGAAAAGTCACGTAAACTTTTTGCGCATTGATAAAGCCGCGCAAAACCGTTTGACCTCAGCGTACTTAATTGCACAACAAGAGGGCAAAGGCGAAGAGGTTGCGGCGGCTATCTTTAATAGCATTCACATGCAACGTGAACCACTGCAAACGCAAGAGTCAGTAGAGCAGTTGCTAGCCAATGTAGGGATCAGTGCTGAAAAATATGCGATGTTGTCATCAAGCATGCCTGTTATTTCAGGTGAGCAGGCAGCCATTGCCGCACAAGAAAAGTTTACCAAGCTAGGAGCGTTAACGGGTGTGCCGACCATTATCGTCAATGATAAGTACAAAGTGCAGGTGCATACCTTGCGCTCTCAGCAAGAACTGAACGAACTTGTTAAACATTTATTAGAAAAATAACCCGGAGAATAAGGTATGAAGAAGTTTATTGCCCTAGCCATGATGGCACTGGCACTACCTTTGACCGCAATGGCGGCACAGTTTGAAGAAGGCACACATTATGAAGTGGTGTCAGAGCGCGCAAGTCGCAAACCTGAAGTAAAAGAGTTCTTTTCATTTTACTGCCCGGCGTGTAATGCGTATGAAGGTCTGCTGTTAGATGTTAAGCCTAAACTCGACAGTGAGGTTAAATTTAAGCGTAGCCACGTAAACTTTATGGGCGGGCGTTCAGCAGAGAACCAAGATATGCTTTCACAAGCACTTGCGACCGCTGATGTGTTGCCACAAAAAGAGCAGCTTGTTGGTGCTATTTTTAGCCATATTCACACCAAGCGCGCTAAGTTTAATGAAGTTGCTGATGTAAAAGATATTTTCGTAGCAAATGGCGTAGACGCTGACAAGTTCGACAAGCTGTTCTCTGGTTTTGCTGTGCGCACTAAAGCCTCTAAGATGCAGCGCGATCAAGAGTACTTTAAGAGCAAAGGTGCGCTTTCAGCCGTACCAACGTTTATCGTCAACGGAAAGTACCGTTTGATTCTTGGTCGTGAATCAGGTGTGACTGAGCCAGACGATATTGCAGCGTTAATTAACTTCTTATCGAAAAAGTAATTGCCGTTGAGATTAAAAAAAACCGCATCACTGATGCGGTTTTTTTATGTTTATTTTCGCGTGAGATAAACACCCGATTCCACATGATGGGTATACGGGAATTGATCAAAAATAGCGAAACGAGCAATTGTGTGAGTTTGACTGAGTAGCTCTAAATCTCGCTCCAGAGTGTCTGGGTTACAAGAGATGTAGATAATGTTGTCGTACTCGCTGGTCAATTTGCACGTTAGCTCATCCATGCCAGCACGGGGCGGATCTACCAAAATTGTTTGACAGTTGTAACTGTGCAAATCAATGTCACCTAGACGCGAGAAGGTCCTCTCCTTGCGCATGGCTTGGGTGAATTCTTCAGAGCTCATGCGAATAATATCTAAATTATCCACCTTGTTAGCCGCGATGTTGTATTGCGCCGACTTTACCGATGATTTAGAAATTTCAGTGGCCAGCACTCTCTCAAACGACCCCGCAAGAGCAATAGAGAAGTTGCCATTGCCGCAATACAATTCGAGTAGGTCATTACTCAGTGGCGCGCAAATATCTTGTGCCCACGCCAACATCTTTTCGTTCACCTTGGCATTAGGTTGCGTAAAACTGTTTTCAACTTGCTGATAGGTATACTGCTGGCCGTTTACGTCGAGTTGTTCAATGACATAATCATTGCCCAGCACATGCTTTTGCTTTCGAGCACGGCCGATAAGCTCTACGTTAAACGTTTTTTGGAGACGGTTTTGCAGCGCATTTGCTTCTGCTAGCCATTGCTCGTCCAACTGCTTGTGATAGAGCAAGCTTACTAAAGCATTGCCACTTAGCGTGGTAAGGTAATCGATTTGAAACAGCTTGCGACGCAAGATTTCATTGTCTTTGAGTTGCTCAATCATAGCTGTCATTAACTCATTAATGAGCTCTGCGCCTGGATCAAACGTATCTACTCTTACTTTCTCTTTCGTTTGCTGATCAAACATGATGTGGAAAAGATCATCACCTTCATGCCAAACGCGAAACTCAGCCCGTTGACGATAGTGCTTCGGTGCAGAAGCATACACTTCCACTTGTGACACTCCAAAACGTGCAAACTGCCCTTGAATGCGTTGCTCTTTTTGGGCTAATTGCTGATCGTACTCGGACGTATTGATTGCGATAACTGGCATGAACACCTCTACTAAATTAACTGCGCCGCTATTGTAGGAGGCTAACGGTAATTGTCCAGCGTCAAACACGAATAATTTGTGTGTTTTTTCTACAGTTTTACTCAAAACAGCCGATATACTGATTATATAGTCCGTTACAGGAGCGTGCGTCAGTGCTTTGAAAGCACTGGCTTGGCGAAGACGTTATGAAAGTAAATGATATAAATCAACTGTTTAACCCTGCTGGCAAGGGGGTTAAACAAAGCACAGGCAAGATGAGCCCTGTGGCACTCGAGCAGTTGTCTCGTTTAGACAGTTATTCGGGTAATCGTCAGCAATTAGGTGCTAAGGTGCTTGAAGACAAGCTTGCGCAGGCCCTTGGTATGGAGCCAAAGCAGCAAAAAGAGCAAAAGCCACTTTTTGACTTTGAAGCGATTGTTAAAAACGTTCTTAAGTTTGTCACCAGTGCTGTGAATAAAGCGAAAGCTGAGGGTGCGTCAGATGAAAAACTTACGAGCATGTTGGAGCAGGCCCGCAAAGGGGTGCAAATGGGCGTGGATGACGCAACCTCGGAGTTGGATGAATCTGGGGTGCTCAATGACGAGATAAAAGAAGGCATTGCCAAATCGCAAAAAGGCATTAATGAGGGCATTGATGAATTTGAAAAGTCTCTCTTTGGTGAGCAAGAAAAGACTAAAGGCGTATTGGTAAGTCAGGCGCGCTATATGAGCATGATGAATAACGCCGAGTATCGTTTTACAACCGCTGAGGGTGACGAAGTGACTATTAGCTTGTCACAAGATTATGAAGCGGGTGCGGCTGCAGCTCAAGCTAATGGGAACAACGGGAAATCGGGCTATGCACAAGGTCAGTATGAGCAAAAGCAGCTGTCGTTTAATTTGTCGGTTAATGGCGAGTTGAACGAAGCGGAGCAGCAAGCTGTGAATGACATGATGAGTGAGCTCCAAGGAGTGAGCGAAGCGTTTTTCAGTGGCCAGTACGATAGTGCGTTCGCACAGGCGCAAGAGTTGAAGCTCAGTTCAGAGCAGTTGGTCGGATTTGCGATGGACCTGACCCAGACAAAGACCCGTGCGGCGATCCGCGAATATGAACGTGCGGCACCTGCAAAAGAAGTAGCAAAAGAACTGCAGCCATTTAATGACAAACTTAAAGATGCGTATGATCAAGCGGGTACGTTAGGGTTAGAGAATGAGCTGTCGGGCTTATTGCTGTGGTTAAACCAAGATAAAGAGCAAGAGCAAGTACAGGCGTTTATTGATTACACCCGAGCTATGTTTGATAAGCTGGGCTCATTACTTGAACAGTAAGCCTTTATAATTGTTTAAAAAAGCACTCTTTGGAGTGCTTTTTTGTTATTTGTCGCGTTCTTTTCCAAAAATCGTACTTTAATACTAAAATCAGCTTATATTCAGACAGATAATGTTTTACTATTTGTACCCAATTGAGTTAACGGTTTGTTTGCTCAATTAGACTACACTCTAGTGTACTAGCCTGTTAGACGGATTTAAGCCAGGTGGATAGCAGTCCGCTTAAGACAAAAGCAAAAAGAGCCGACTAATAGATATTAAGAACAGGATAACTTTAAGTAAGTGGCTATATTAACTTACTTCAGGTATCGCAACACCGTATTGGGTTGGTGAATACTTGATTGATAATCATAAAATGGGATGGAAACAATGAAAATCAAATCACTTTCTGCTGCTATCGTTGTCGCATTGGCTTCTCAAGTTGCCATTGCTGAAGAGCAAAAACACCCAGAGCAAGGCCTGCACATTGGTGTGTTTGGCGACTATTTCTTTGCTGATTGGGACAATATTCAAGGTGCGCCAGCTGCTGTTGAGCTAGGCGAGTCTCTTGGTTATGGTGCTGAAGTGGGCTATCGCTTTAACGAATACTGGACTGCACGTCTAGAATTCACAGCACTTGAGCTAGATAAAGAAAATACAGCAAACCACAAAACAGGTGAGCGTTGGGGTGGTGACTTCCTTTATCACTTTAATGACATGTTCTATGGTGTGATCGGTGCGAAAAAATTTGATGTATACGACGATTTCAACGCGGCTAACTTAGGCTTTGGTTTCCGTAACCACCTAAATTACAACTGGGCATTATTTGGTGAAGCAAACTATTACGAAGGCTTAAACCAGAATCACTCTGACTTTGGTTTGAAGCTAGGTCTGAGCTATCACTTCGGTGATGAGCCGGCAGAACCAGCACCTGCTCCAGCGCCTGTTCCAGTTCCAGTTGAGCCAGAGCCAACTCCAGAGCCTGTAGACTCAGACAAAGACGGGGTAATGGATGCAGACGATAAGTGTGCCGATACTCCAATGGCTGATGCGGTAGATGAGTCTGGTTGTACTCGCTACATGGAAAAAGGTGAAACAGTGAGCCTAATGGTACGTTTTGCTCACGATGGTTCATCTGTGAACCAACGTTATGCTGACGATATCCAAAAAGTTGCTGACTTCATGACTAAGTACCCTGAAACTGAAGTAAAACTAGAAGGTCACGCTTCAGCAGTGGGCGATGCGGGTTACAACAAAGTACTTTCTAAGAAGCGTGCAGACAAAGTAGCTGCTCAGCTTGTTAAAGATGGTATCTCTGAATCACGTATTGAAACAGTAGGTATGGGTGAAGAGCGTCTACTTAACCCAGCAAATACGGCTGAAGCACATGCTGAAAACCGCCGTGTAGAAGCACATATCTCAGTAACAGAGCGTGTTGCAATTAAACGTAACTAAGCGCTTTTAGTTTTCGTTACGTAATTTTAAAGCCCAGCTTATGCTGGGCTTTTTGCAAATAATTCTTAATCAATATTCATAACTCTATAGTTGATGAATAACCTACATTCATCAAATTTATAGTGACTATATGTTAGTTAGGCAAAAGGGCTAATTTTCTTCTACCTTTAAAGCCTTTATAATTGCTATCGTGTCAATTTTCTACAAGTAGGCTAATGCATAGTTTTGCAACCTACTTTCACGTCACCAAGAGGGCATAATTGTGCTTCAAGAATATCGTAAACATGTTGAAGAGCGTGCAGCCCAAGGTATTGTGCCTGCACCACTAGATGCTCAGCAAACTGCTGACCTTATCGAATTAATTAAAAATCCACCGGCAGGTGAAGAAGAGTTCATCATGGACCTTCTAGTAAACCGTGTACCGCCAGGTGTTGATGATGCTGCTTATGTTAAAGCAGGTTTCCTAGCTGCTGTTGCAAAAGGTGAAGCTCAGTCTCCACTAATCAATAAAGAAAAGGCGGCGGAACTACTTGGTACTATGCTAGGTGGTTACAACATCGAACCTATGATTGCACTACTTGACGACGAAGCACTTGCGCCTATCGTTGTTAAGGGTCTTTCACACACGTTACTTATGTTCGACGCTTTCTACGACGTAGAAGAAAAAGCAAAAGCGGGCAACAAGTTTGCTCAGCAAGTCATCGAATCATGGGCAAACGCTGAGTGGTTCCTTGAAAAGCCACAGGTTCCTGAGAAGATTTCAGTAACAGTATTCAAGGTTACCGGCGAAACGAATACAGATGACCTATCTCCAGCACCAGATGCTTGGTCACGTCCTGATATTCCACTACATGCTTTGGCAATGCTTAAAAATGAGCGCGATGGTATCAACCCAGATAAAGCAGGTGAAGTTGGTCCAATTTCACAGCTAGAAGAGCTTAAGACCAAAGGTCTTCCTCTTGCATACGTGGGTGATGTTGTTGGTACTGGTTCATCACGTAAGTCAGCGACAAACTCTGTGCTTTGGTTCATGGGTGATGACATTCCTCACGTACCAAACAAGCGCGTTGGCGGTGTATGTCTTGGCGGTAAAATTGCGCCAATTTTCTTCAACACGATGGAAGACTCTGGTGCACTACCTATCGAGCTGAATGTTGATGACATGAACATGGGCGACCAAATCGATATCTTCCCATACGAAGGTGTTGTGAAGCGTCACGGTACTGATGAAGTAATCTCTACATTCAAGCTTAAATCAGACGTAATTCTAGATGAAGTACGCGCTGGTGGTCGTATTCCACTGATTATTGGTCGTGGTCTTACAGACAAAGCTCGTACATCACTAGGTATGGAAGCAGAAGATATTTTCCGCAAACCTGCACTTATCACTGATTCTGGTAAAGGCTTTACCCTAGCGCAGAAGATGGTAGGTAAAGCATGTAACATGCCTGGCGTACGTCCTGGTCAATACTGTGAGCCGAAAATGACGACTGTTGGTTCGCAAGATACAACAGGTCCAATGACGCGTGACGAACTAAAAGATCTAGCATGTTTAGGCTTCTCAGCTGATTTAACAATGCAGTCTTTCTGTCACACTTCAGCATATCCGAAGCCGATTGACGTGAAAACACACCACACTCTTCCTGATTTCATCATGAACCGTGGCGGTGTATCGCTACGTCCAGGTGACGGTGTAATTCACTCTTGGCTAAACCGTATGCTTCTACCTGATACTGTAGGTACAGGTGGTGACTCGCATACACGTTTCCCTCTAGGTATTTCATTCCCTGCGGGCTCGGGTGCGGTTGCATTCGCAGCAGCTACAGGTGTAATGCCACTTGATATGCCTGAGTCGGTGTTGGTACGTTTCAAAGGCGAAATGCAGCCAGGTATCACACTACGTGACCTTGTACATGCAATCCCTTACTACGGCATCAAGCAAGGTCTTCTTACTGTTGAGAAAAAAGGTAAGATCAACGAATTCTCTGGTCGTATCCTAGAGATTGAAGGTGTTGAGCACCTTACAGTTGAGCAAGCGTTTGAGTTATCAGATGCATCAGCAGAGCGCAGCGCGGCAGGTTGTACTGTTAAGCTAAGCAAAGAGTCTATCTCTGAGTACCTTGAGTCAAACATCGTGATGCTTAAGTGGATGATCGCTGAAGGCTACGGCGATGTACGTACAATCGAACGTCGTATTAATGCAATGCAAGAGTGGTTGGCTAACCCTGAGCTAATGGAAGCGGACAAAGATGCAGAGTACGCGCACGTTATTGAAATTGACTTAGCGGATATCAAAGAGCCAATTCTATGTGCTCCGAATGACCCAGATGATGCGCGTCTACTTTCTGATGTTACAGGTGAGAAGATCGACGAAGTATTCATCGGTTCTTGTATGACCAACATCGGTCACTTCCGTGCAGCAGGTAAACTGCTAGATAACTTCGGTGGTCGTCTACCAACACAACTTTGGGTTGCACCACCCACGAAGATGGATAAAGACCAGCTTACTGACGAAGGTTACTACGGTATCTTTGGTCGTGTAGGTGCACGTATCGAAACTCCAGGATGTTCACTGTGTATGGGTAACCAAGCACGTGTTGCTGACAAAGCAACGGTTGTGTCTACCTCTACACGTAACTTCCCGAACCGTTTAGGTACTGGCGCAAACGTATTCCTAGCATCTGCTGAGCTTGCAGCGGTAGCAGCTATCCTAGGTAAACTACCTACGCCAGCGGAATATCAAGAATACGCTGAGAAGATCAACGCAACAGCGGCTGATACTTACCGTTACTTGAACTTCCACAAAATGCCTCAGTACACGCAAAAAGCGGATAACGTAATTATCCAGCAAGCTGTGTAACAGTCGCATTGCAGAAAAGCCCGCTTACTAGCGGGCTTTTTTATGCTCATAAATCAGCTTTAATAAATTTTGTACCCACCAAAAACATCAAGATTGGTTTTTATAGCTAAATTAATGCCATTAAAGAATTAATAATGCCAATAACCGTTCATTCTTCACATAAATGAAATCAAATCTGCTACAGAAATAGCTTAAAATCCCCGCCAATTCTATTATCAAGGCAGGATCTATATGACTTCGTTAAATAACCAGAATCTTCTGCAACTTCGTTTTATTAACCAGTCTCATATTGACGCAGTAAAGCCTTCATTTAACCACCTTCCAGAGAACCCTTATGCAGATGGTGCGTTTCGCAAGCGTCGCTATTCGGTCATTAAGGTGGAGCAGGGTGAGTTGAAGCTTCAGCCAACAAAAGCATTTGTTCAAGATGACTCTATCAATACTTTCCAAGGTAATGTTGAGCGTACCTATGAAAACCTTGATGCTGAGTTACTTGCCTCAGAAGGTATGCAGCGCATTGTTGCTGAATTTATCTCAATGACAGGCATTGATGCTGACCGCGATATCGAAATTCACCAATTCCGTATGCTTGCTATTGAAAATGATACTCCGCCAGCCCCAGAGGGTATTCATCAAGACGGTTTTGACCATGTATGTGTATGTGGTGTATCGCATGAAAATATTGCTGGTGGCGAGCTACTGGTTTATGAACATAAAGAAGCGAAGCCGTGTTTTAAGATGGAAATCAAAGACGGCATGTTCGCACTCATTGATGATCGCCAAGTGTGGCACAACGCAACACCGATGAATAAGCTGGACGCTTCTAAGCCGGGTTACCTTGATTGTTTCGTGCTTACCGCTTAAGGAATACTAATGAATTTATCGGCACTACGTAGCAATTTTCCTGCTTTAATGCAGGAAGTGAATGGTCACTCACCTATCTTCTTTGATGGTCCAGGTGGCGCACAAGTACCACAGTCGGTATTAGAGGCAATGTCAGCCTACCTTGGTTTTTACAACTCAAACCTTGGTGGTGCATTCTTCTCAAGCGATAAAACAGTGGCGGTGATGAATGAAGCGCGTCAGGCCATCGCCGATTTGCTAAATAGCCCAAGTGCGGAACAAATTGTTTTTGGCGCTAACATGACAAGCCTCACTTTCAGCTTCAGCCGTGCAATTTCTCGTCAGTGGCAAGCCAGTGATGAAATCATCGTTACTAACGCAGATCATTACTCGAATGTGTCTTCGTGGCGTCAAGCTGCACAAGATAAAGGCGCTACGGTGCATGCTTTACGTATTAATGAAGATGACTGTACGTTGGATATGGCGCACTTTGAGTCGTTACTGAACGCCAACACCAAGTTGGTGGCGGTGACGTATGCGTCAAATACCACAGGTTCAATTAATGATGTAAAACGTATTATCGAACTGGCACACCAATATGGTGCGTTAGTGTACGTGGATGCGGTGCACTATGCTCCTCATGAGTTGATTGACGTCCAAGCGCTTGATTGTGACTTCCTTGCGTGTTCTGCCTATAAGTTTTTCGGACCGCACGTGGGCATTGTTTATGGTAAGCGAGCGCATTTGGAAAACTTTACTCCGTATAAAGTTGAGCCTGCAAAGGACGTAATACCAGGTCGCTGGGAAACAGGCACGCAAAGCTTTGAAGGGTTAGCCGGCGTTGTTGCTGCGGTAGATTACATCGCCTCATTGAGTGGTCTCGATGTAAACGTGCCTCGTCGCCAACGCCTTGAAGCGGCGTTTGCTAACAGCAAAGAACATGAAATGGCTCTGAGCCAGCATTTTTTGCGTCGACTCAAAGAATTTGAGCAAATTAGCCTCTTTGGTATTGCAGATGAGCGTCGCTTAGCACAGCGTACACCAACATTTGCGCTGACATTTGCAGGGCTTGAGCCGCGTCAGGTTTCAGAGTTCTTAGGCAAGCATCATGTGTGTGTGTGGGATGGTAATTTCTACGCACAAGGGCTGTGTGAACAGCTAGGTGTAATGGATAAAGGCGGAGTAGTGCGTATTGGTTGTATGCACTACAACACGATTGAAGAAATTGATCGTCTGTTTGATCTCTTTGCACAGCTACTGAATTAATTCACTAATGTGATTTTATCCCAGAGCAAGGCTGCACATGTGCAGCCTTTTTTTGTGAGCATGGGATTACTTAGTCGGTTGTCCGTAAATTTGTTCAGCACGGTTAAACAGCACCCAAGACGTTAGAATATACTTATCATTTGAGAGCGGCTTGTTACCACGGTGGGTGTGAGTGAAATAGGCTGGTGCAATAACCATAGTGCCGCGTTTGGGCGCTATTTTCTTATTTTGATAAAAGAACTCAGTCTCGCCGCCCTCAGTCACATCATTCAAATAAAACATGAATAACAACACACGGTGCAACGCTTCATTATGACCATTTTGAGGATACACCTCGCTGTGCCAGTAAGGGTATCCTCCCTTATTAACTTCATACTTTTGCGCTTGGATACTGCCTAAACGATAAAGCTGCTGCATTAATGTGCCCAGTTGTGGCACTGCGACTTCTTTAAAGTTATCTTGAGTGAGCGCTACGGGTTTACCTGTTTGAGGATGGAATACCTGCAATCCGAAGGCCCCAATCATCATAAACAAATGCTCCTCAACGTAGCGCATAACATGCTGCGCCGTTACTTGCTGAATATGTTGTAGGTGTTGTTGGTATTCAGGGTGTGCGTTGAGGTAAAGGTCTTTACTGTCTTTTTTGCTCAGATCAATACCGCCAGAGGTGGTGCCTTGCTTTAAATGGGGGCTTTGTTCGAACATGTCGATAAACTGACTACAAAAAGTATCGCTAAGCGCGTTATCATAAACGCCAATAAAGTCTGTCATGACTTCAACCTTACCTATTGGAATTATTATGCTTGTTGAAAAAGTTCAGCCCCGATTTAGTGAAACCGATGTACTTGGGCACATCAACAATACCGTACTACCGGTGTGGTTTGAAGCCGCCCGCACGCCTATTTTTAAAATCTTTACGCCTGACTTGAACCCACACCAATGGCGCTTGATTGTTGCTAAGGTGGAAGTAACCTTTTTAGGTGAGCTTTTTTACGGTCAGGAAGTGGAAGTTAAAACCATGATAGAGCGTATTGGCTCGAGTTCATTTGTGATAAAGCAACAGGCGTGGCAGCACGGAGAGTGTTGCGCTCAGGGGAAAACGGTCATGGTGCGCTACAATTTTGAGAATAAAACATCACAGCCACTTAGCGATGATGAAAAGGCGCAGCTAGCGTTACACCTTGAAGCGCAAAGTTAGCGCTTCTAAGTGGTGTTAAAGTGCCTCTGTCGCAGCAGGAAAAGCAGGTGAAATACATTTTTTCACCTCAAAGCGAATGCCATAAGGGGCACTTTCATCTTCGAAGAGCTCAACAATTTCATAATCGTTGAGTTCTACCACTTTGCTTTCATCGCTTTTCGCGCAACGTGAATAGCTGTCAGCCTCTAGGTGATAAGCAAACAAGGCAACGAGGGTATTAATTAGCTTTTTTGAGCCTTCACTTTGCTCACCAATTCCCGAATCAAAGCGCATTCCTTTAGACTCTTCTTTTGGTGTACCTAATTTGGCCGTTTTGCCTTGCTGTACACCTTTTTCAAAGTTGGCACTGACCTGATCTATCGCGTCGCTGGCATTGTCAAAATCTCCCGACGTTACAAACATATTAACGGTAATGATGAAGCACAGCGTAAAGCGAGCAATAGCAGTAAGAATAGGGCGTTTGGTATTGTCCAGTAAGGTAAAACCAAAGCGTTGAAATGGCCTAATGAGCAACACAGTGAGGATATAAAAAGGGATAACTAGCTGCAACAGCAACAAGGCAATGATAGATAAAGCCAACATCCAACTGGGTAAATACAGCAAAATGGCAAAGTTATGCGTGTAATTGAAGTGGCTTGCGGCCACCGAGGTTACTTCATTGACGGTACTGGCAGCATTGGCCAGCACAAAATTGGTAATGGTACCGTAAAATAACAGTAGCAGCGCCTTGCCCGGCAATGAGTGAAATAAGGTTAAAAAGCGCGGCCAAAACTCCATGGTTAGCGCGACGATAGTGAGCACGGTAGTGACCCACACACTAATTGGAGCCAAGAGCAGCGCGATAACATATAAGCGCTGCACAGCATTGAGCGATTGCCAAAAACCATCGAAGCGCTGCTTAGCAGCGCCTGTGGTGTTACTGAATGTTGTTTTGATAAACACAGAGGGGGCTTTCATCGCAAGCCTTAATTTTTTATTTATTAAGACTTTACCCCCTAAATCGCGTTTACGCCAATAATGGTTTTAGGTAATGCCCTGTGTGTGAACGACTATGCTCTGCCACGTCTTCCGGTGTACCAGCAACGAGGATTTCACCGCCTCCACTACCACCTTCCGGACCTAAATCTACAATCCAGTCGGCCGTTTTTATGACATCCAGGTTGTGTTCTATCACCACGATGGTATTGCCGTGATCACGCAAGCGATGCAATACAGCCAACAATTGTTGAATATCGTGAAAGTGCAAACCGGTTGTGGGTTCATCTAAGATGTAGAGTGTTTTACCCGTATCACGCTTTGATAATTCGCGCGCTAGCTTCACACGCTGTGCTTCACCCCCAGAGAGCGTGGTCGCTGCTTGACCCAAGCGTATGTATGACAAGCCTACATCCATCAGAGTTTGCAACTTGCGATTAATCGCAGGGATAGCATCGAAGAAACCGCGCGCGTCTTCTACGGTCATTTCTAGCACTTCGTGAATGTTCTTACCCTTGTATAAAACTTCTAAGGTCTCACGGTTGTAGCGTTTGCCCTGACAGACATCACAGGGGACGTATACATCGGGTAAGAAATGCATTTCTACCTTGATCACGCCGTCGCCTTGGCATGCTTCACAACGCCCGCCTTTAACGTTAAAGCTAAAGCGCCCCACTTTGTAACCACGAGAGCGGGACTCTTGAGTACCCGCAAACAGCTCGCGGATCGCAGTAAAAATACCGGTATAGGTAGCAGGGTTTGAGCGTGGCGTGCGTCCAATCGGACTTTGGTCGATATCAATGACCTTATCAAAATGCTCTAATCCTTTGATTTCTTCATGTGGTGCAGGCTCAACCGCCGTTGCACCGTTTAATACCGTATGCGCCACTTTGAACAACGTGTCGTTAACCAGCGTCGATTTTCCTGAGCCTGATACGCCTGTGATACAGGTCATCAAACCGAACGGAATACGCAAATCGACGTTTTTAAGGTTGTTACCCGTAGCGCCGAATAACTCTAGCCATTTGTCATTTGTGGGGTGGCGCTGTTTTGGCACTTCAATCGCTTTTACGCCACTTAGGTATTGGCCTGTGAGTGACTCGGGGTTATTCATGATGTCGTCACGAGAGCCTTCAGCCACTACATAACCACCGTGCACGCCCGCACCTGGACCAATGTCGATGATATAGTCTGCTGCACGAATTGCGTCTTCGTCGTGCTCAACAACCAGTACGGTGTTACCTAAATCACGTAACCGTGTCAGTGTTTGCAGTAGTCGGTCGTTATCGCGTTGGTGCAAACCAATGGAGGGTTCATCAAGAACGTACATTACCCCCACAAGCCCTGCGCCAATTTGACTGGCTAAGCGAATACGCTGCGCTTCACCACCTGATAAGGTGTCGGCGCTGCGCTCTAACGATAGATAGTTTAAGCCCACATTGACCAAGAACGACAAACGGTCACGGATTTCTTTGAGGATTTTGTCGGCAATTTTGGCTTTTTGGCCACTAAACTCGAGACTATCAAAATAGTCAAAGGCTTGACCAATGCTCATCACCGTCACTGCGGGCAAATTGGTGTCGTCGATAAACACGTTACGCGCTTCTTGGCGTAAGCGAGAGCCGCTACAGCTTGGGCATGCTTGTGACGTTTGGTATTTGGCGAGCTCTTCGCGCACTGAATTAGACTCAGTCTCATGATAACGGCGCTGCATATTGTTAAGCACACCCTCAAATTCATGATTTCGCGTGATTAAATCACCACGGTCATTACGATAGCTAAACGCTAGCTTTTCGGTGCCAGAGCCCTCAAGGACCACGCGTTTAGCGTCATCACTTAGGTCTTGAAACGGCGTTTGCAAATCGAACTGATAATGCTCAGCCACTGATTGCAGCATTTGGAAATAATAAAAGCTGCGTTTATCCCAACCTTTAATCGCACCGCCAGCAAGGCTCAGCTCTGGATTCTGCACTACGCGATGCGGGTCGAAGTATTGGCGTACGCCCAAGCCATCACAGCTTTGACATGCACCTGCGGGGTTGTTGAATGAGAACAAACGTGGCTCTAACTCGCTCATCGCATAACCACAGCTTGGGCAGGCAAAGTTGGCAGAGAAGACCATTTCTTCGCTTAGAGAATCATCCATTGCTGCTACTTTGGCAACACCACCTGAGAGCTCTAGCGCGGTTTCAAACGATTCCGCAAGGCGTTGCTGCTGGCCTTCTTTTACTTTGAGGCGGTCGACAACAACTTCAATGGTGTGCTTCTTGTGTAGCTCTAGAGTTGGAGGATCGGATAAGTCACATACCTCGCCATCAATACGGGCACGGATGTAGCCCTGCGCAGCAAGTTGTTCGAGGAGTTTTACGTGCTCACCTTTACGGTTGTTAACCACAGGAGCAAGCAGCATGAGCTTACTGCCCTCTGGTAATGCCAGCACGTGGTCAACCATTTGACTGATGGTTTGTGCCGCCAAGGGTAAATTATGAGTTGGGCAACGCGGTTCCCCTACGCGAGCAAACAGTAAGCGCAGGTAATCGTATATTTCGGTGATGGTACCCACCGTTGAACGTGGGTTGTGTGACGTAGATTTCTGCTCAATTGAAATGGCCGGAGAAAGGCCTTCTATATGGTCAACGTCTGGCTTTTCCATCAAGGATAAGAATTGGCGAGCATAGGCTGACAGTGATTCAACGTAGCGGCGTTGCCCTTCTGCATACAAGGTATCAAATGCGAGTGATGACTTACCTGAGCCTGACAGACCTGTGATAACAATCAGTTTATCCCTAGGGATGGTTAGGTTGATGTCTTTGAGGTTATGGGTGCGCGCACCGCGAACTTCTATATTATCCATTCTCCGCCTATTACCCGAGCTGTTTAGTAACGCACAAGTATCGCATATTTGGGGGCTCTTTAGCGACAACCTTTGCATTGTTATTTGTAAGCTTACCTTGTATGTATTTGCGCTTTGTTCGGATCACCTTTGTGCAAATGGCAGTGCTATTTGCAATTCAGCCATGTCCCAATCTAGGGCGATTATGCTATCATCGCCGGCCAAGATAATTTTGTTCCAGCTGATTGTATTTTTGCTATGTCTGCATCCCAATTAAACAGTGTTGAAAAGCGCGCGGCGCTATCGCTTGCCAGCGTGTTTGCTTTTCGTATGCTTGGTCTTTTTATGCTTATGCCAGTGTTGGCTATTTATGGGCAAGATTTGAG
Source organism: Pseudoalteromonas maris (assembly GCF_049257235.1). NCBI lineage: Bacteria > Pseudomonadati > Pseudomonadota > Gammaproteobacteria > Alteromonadales > Pseudoalteromonadaceae > Pseudoalteromonas > Pseudoalteromonas maris. Next base: position 338,074 of record NZ_JBMMUF010000003.1, on the reverse strand, counting down.
CGGCTTTTCACCTCTGTGGATTGGTCTAGCCATAGGTGCTTATGGTTTAACGCAGGCGGTATTGCAAATTCCAATGGGTTGGTTGTCAGATCGATTCGGACGTAAACGAATTATTATCAGTGGCTTGATTGTGTTTGCCATCGGTTCCGTCATTGCCGCGCTAGCTGAGTCCATGTATATGCTAACCCTTGGGCGTGCGCTTCAGGGTATGGGAGCTATCGCCAGTGCATTGCTGGCATTAGCGGCAGATTTAAGCCGTGACGAGCAGCGTCCAAAGGTAATGGCAGTGATAGGCATGAGTATAGGTATGAGTTTTGCCATCGCTATGCTGCTAGGGCCTATGATTGCCGCCAGCTTTGGTGTTGCAGGAATTTTTTGGCTTACCGCAGCACTTGCTTTGGTGGGAATTGGTATCGTGCTTTGGTTTGTGCCAAGTGCTGTACGCAGAGCGCCCAAGGGAGAAACGAGTGTGACCTTGGCGGATGTTGGTAAGTTAATTCGTAATCCGGATTTAGCACGCCTTGATTTGGGGGTGCTGTTTTTACACCTCACTCTAACCACTATTTTTGTATCATTGCCAACGCAGCTAATCACTGATGGCTTGGAAGCGCAAAAGCATTGGCAATTGTATATTCCGGTATTTATTTTGTCTTTCGTACTCATGGTGCCGATGATGATTTTTGCCGTAGCCAAACAAAAAGAGAAGCCGCTGTTTTTAGTCGCGATTTTAATGCTGATTGTGAGTATGATCGGTTTGGTTGCAGGGGCAAGCTCGCTCTATTTTATCGCATTTTGCATGGTGCTTTATTTTGTTGCCTTTAACTTTTTAGAAGCAACCATGCCAGCATTGGTATCGCGTCAATCACCAGCAAATCAGAAGGGTTCAGCGATGGGGGTGTTCTCATCGTCGCAATTTATTGGCGCCTTTTTGGGTGGCATATTAGGTGGTTTTGTGGCGCAAAGAAGTACACCTGAGATGGTGTTTGCGGCAGCCGCCTTGGTTGGGGTAATATGGTTTGTCATTGCTGTAAAAATGCGAGTACCGCCGCGTAGTAAAATAATCAGTTTGCTTAGCGAAGTAAGCAGTGAACATGATGCACAACAATTAGCGGCGCAGTTAGTGGAATTACCAGGCGTACTGGAGGCCACTGTAGTGTGTGATGAAAATCGCAGCTACCTTAAGGTAGATGATAAGAAATTTGATTTAAAGACGGCGCAACAGCTTGTCGTCTCAGCGTAGAAAAGTAGGAGTATAAATCCATGGCGCGCGGTATTAATAAAGTGATCTTGGTGGGCAATTTGGGTCAGGACCCAGAAGTTCGCTACATGCCAAACGGCAATGGCGTTGCTAACATTAGCATCGCGACCAGTGATAGCTGGAAAGATAAAAACACAGGGCAAATGCAAGAGCGTACTGAATGGCACCGTGTTGTGTTATTCGGCAAACTTGCAGAAGTGGCAGGCGAATACCTACGCAAAGGTTCGCAAGTATATATCGAGGGTAAGCTACAAACACGTAAGTGGACGGATCAAGGCGGTCAAGAAAAATACACAACAGAGATCGTTGTTGATGGTTTTGATGGCAAGATGCAAATGCTAGGTGGCCGTGGTGAAGGTCAAAGTGCGCCGCAAAGTGGTGGTTATCAAGGCGGCCAACAGCAAGGCGGTTTTAGCGGCAACAACCAAGCGCAAAGTCAGCAGTCTGGTGGCTACAGCCAATCGCAACAAGGCGGTTATGCACAACAGGGTAACCAAGGCATGCAACAAGCTCCGCAGCAAGCGAGCCAAGGCGGTTATGGTAATCAGCAAGGTGTCCAGCAAGGTGCCCAGCAAGGTGCCCAGCAAGGTGCCCAGCAAGGTGGCGGCTTCGCTCCTAAGCCACAACAAGCACCGCAAGGTGGCGCTGCAAACCCAATGGAACCACCAATCGACTTTGATGACGACATTCCGTTTTAATCCAAGGCGTGATCTTACGTTTTGAAAAACATCCTAGGCCGCTTAAATGCGGCCTTTTTTATATTTATCGTTAAGACACAGAGGAAATAGGTTTGACGGTATGGTGGGTGAAGTTAAGTGCGTTGAACTATTTATCTTTATCGAGCTCTGCCGTGATGCTATCAACCCATGCTTTCCCACCCACTTTAAAATATAACTTGGGCCAAGTTGCCTGAGCTTTTGCCTGCCAATCATCGCGCTCATTATCCGCGTCAACAAAAGTCATACCGTGTTGTTTAGCAAGCTTCATTAATGCTTGCTCTTCTTGAGCTGTCTCTTGCCATGAATATTGAGCAGCCTCAAGTGCAGCCCGTTCTATAATTCTCTGACTATCAGAGCTTAAACTCTGATAGAAGGATTCTGAAATCAAATGCGGTGCGGTAAAGAGGAAGTAACGATTTTTGGTTACATATTTGAGCGTGTCCCACACTTCTTTTTTTCGGTTTATACCCGAAAAGATAATATTCAATGGATTCTCTTTTCCATCAATTAATCCGTTCTCTAGGGCTGGAAAGACTTCTGGCCAAGGTAGGGGGATTGGTTCCACTCCCCATGCTCGAAAGGCTTCTACCATTATTTGATTATCTGGCACGCGAATTTTTAGCCCTCTTAAATCTGTAGATTTAGTAACAGGGCGCACATTATTTGCGATAAGTCGGTAACCACCGATATAAAAACTTAATGGTCGTACGTTGGACTCTTGAGCGCTCCGTTCAGCTAAAATAAACATGGCATCGCTTAGCAGGAGTTTTTTTGCACCGCTAATGGAGTCAAACAGGTAAGGCAATGTTAGTGCACCTAGTGAAGGTGCGTAGGGAGCTACATTGTTAGTTGCGGCCATTCCCATTTGAACTGTGCCATCAGCAACATCCATCACCACATTATGCTCCGAGTCTTCAGTCGACCTAATATGCACTCTCAACTTTCCATGTGATCTACGCTCAACTAACTCTTTGAACTTAGATGCATATCTCCAGTATCCAGAGCCTTTTTCGACCGCATTAACGAATTGGAGGTCGGCATTGTCGATACCATTATTTCGCTGTGTTTTTGTAATGTTTGACTCAGTCTTTCGTGTGGGTGGCTCAAAAGTATTGAAATCTCTATACCAATTTTGCCAATCGCTCATACCATAATTATTCAATATTTCCTCGAGCTTGCCCGAGTTGTGTAGAGCAATCATCCCTTGAGATACTATTTGGGCGTAACCGGATGCTTCAGGATGGTTAAACGCCACATAAATATTATCTGGCGAGAGTGCGCCCACAGCATGGATAGATGGGCTTAGTTGATTAGCTTTTAGTATGTAGTCCACCTCATTTTTATCGGCGAAGAACAGGTTAGTGCGTCCAAGTTGCAACGACTTTATCCTTCTAGATAACGTATCCCCTCCGGTAAATTTCTGAATTCTTTTTGTGTTGTCTTGATTACGAGTAATATAGTGGTTTAGGACGCCATAAGGCTCACCAAGTTCCACACCAATCGTGCGATTATTTAAAGAGTTAAGCCCTGTGTAAGTCCATGAATCATCGCTATTCACGTACATGATTTTTTGATATTGGCCAATACTTTGCGTAGGAAACTCTAACGAAATGAGTTGTCCGCGTAAGATCCCTATAATGCCATCACTTTTGCCCTCTAGAGTGGAGGAGAGTGCTCTTTGTGTCGGCATCAACGTGATTGAAACGAGCATATTATTACGTCTAAATATTTCTTCAACTATGTCAATTAGGGCTCCTCGTTGTGGTCCTTCGGCACAAACATATGGACATGAATCAAAGGCAACCAACTCAAGCTTATCTTTATTTTGAACTATAGGTTCTGAGGCAGACAACATTGAAGAGAAAAAAGCCACACACAGACTTGTGCAAAAAATGTATTTAAAGGCAAGTTTAACTCTCTGATTATAATGCTGTTTATTCATATTTTTATGACCAAGCACGTCGCAATGACAAGACTACAATTCATTATAGGAGAGCATGATTATTTTATTACTTAATATATTGGATTGGGCTAACCAATATTGAGTGTGTTCTGTATTTAACTAACGTAATAATGAGCTTCTATCACACACGTCCAAAATCAGATTTTTTCAAGTTTGTTTTGTGAACAAATATAACTTTATAACATTATGTTGATTTGCAGTGGTTTTCTTCTGCAGGGCGCATAAATTGGGACTTTTTTGCAGTTGCGGCCTTGAGCAACGGGGTATCTTAGACAACACTTTACTCATGTTTGTTTTCACAATTGGTTCGTTGTTTGGCTAATTTCAGGAAGTATAAAAAGCTCCTTCTGACCTGTGCCTGTGGCATCGCCCTAGCGGTAATCGTTAATGTGATGATGGCGGTAGCACTTGTTCAGCAGCGTCAAGCACAACTGCATACGATAGGGCATCAGGTTGAGCAGCTCGGTAGTATGGATGAGCGCCTGATCATCGGTGTGCTCGCGCCTTATGGTTATTCCCTTGAGCCACAACAAAATAGTTTTATTGTTCCTACAAAACAGCAAATCTATACGCATTCCACAGCGATTGATATTTACAGTTCACCAGTATGGTTGAGTAAAAGCTATTGGTTTATCGCTATCAACAGTTTGTTGATAGCCTTCTTTTGGCGGTCTTTCACTGTGGCGCGTAGGCAGTTGAAAGAAGTGAAACGCAAACAGTTAGCGCGTGAAAAGCGCTCTGTTGTCAATGATGATATGTTTGGCGTGTCATTGCCTTACCAAAGTATCTTCGCCATTGTTTATTGCCAGCGCTTGTGCGGTGTTGCCAAGGGAGTCGTGAATCTTTTTGAGGCTCTGCTGCAAGAGCATTTAGAGCACCAGCATAGGCTGTCGGCGCGCGCGCTCAATTCCGGATGTTTGGCCATTACTGTTCACGAAATTCAATTAGAGGAACTCGATGCACAGTTAGAGAAACTCGAACACGTGGTGATGAGCTGTTGTCGTAGCTTGTTACCGGAAATTAAACACGGGGAGGTGAAAATTGGGGTGTGTAACTACCGCAATGGTGCGGACCAGGCTGTTGTCTATCAGCTAACGTGTTCTGCTTTGGCATTAGCTAAGCAAAGTCGCGACAAGCACTGTTATCGCATAGCGTTTAGCTATAATCATTCTTTGCTTTTAGCTGCTAAGTCCTGCTCATTGATTGATGCGATTGAGCGTCAGCAATTCGTTTGTTTCTTCCAACCTGTATTTGACTTACATAACGACGACATTTTACACCATGAAACTTTGCTGCGTGTTCGCCATCCGCAATTGGGACTGATATCACCGGAGTATCTGTTGCACAGTAGCCACCAAGAACCAGAAGTGGACGTGAAGAACATCGATTTAGCAGTATTAAAGCGCTTAGATAATCTATTGAGTGCCGATGAGCTACAAGCCGGAGTGACATTGAATATTCACCCCAATGTGTGGCGGGACGATGATTTTTGGGATGAACTGTGTGAGTTTTTGCTGACGCATCCGCGAGTGGTACTCGAGTGTCCTGCATCGTTAGTGGCGAAGCAGCCGCATTTGGTTGCGAAACGCTTGGCCAGTTCAGCCGCGTGTAAGCGCCGTGGGGTGATCATTGATCAATTAACCAAATGGCCAGCGGACGCCTTGAAAAAGGTGCCGGTCATGATTAGAGCTATCAAACTCAGTAGTGAGATGATTGCCCACATTGACACTGATAAGCAGCTACAGCGAAGAGTGCTTACCTATGTTGCCAATGCGCATGCCATCGGGGTGCCAGTGTATGCAGTTGGAGTAGAGCGTCACGCTCAGCTACAGGTGTTAAAACAGCTGGGGGTGCGCGGTGCTCAAGGTTACTACTTTACTGGTGCCATTAATCAAATCAGTGTGTTTAATACGCATTGATTAAACCGCGGTATTTTAGCCCCTGTAGCCCTTGTAACCCTCCGGTGTGAACAGCAATAATCTTACTACCACTGGGAAAGTACCCTTGCTCAATCAATTGCCACAGCGCATACATCATTTTGCCACTGTAGATGGGCTCTAAAGGCAGGTGATGGTCGCGCTTCATTTTTTGACAAAATTGCCACAGTTCTGGGCTGAAGCGGCCATAGCCACCATCATGATAGTCAGTCAGCAATTGCCACTTGGTGGCTGTGGGTCCGCTCAAAGCACGTATTTCATTGATAAGATAATGCGCGTTCTTCAATACTGCGACACCCAATACCTCCTTTTTTGTATGACCCTGCGCTAAGCCTGCTAAGGTTCCGCCGCTGCCTGTAGGACACAGTAAGTAGTCGTGCTCGGGAAGGCTATTCGCAAGCTCAGCTACGCCACGCAGCGCACCAGCATTGGTACCACCCTCTGGGAGGATATAGGCATTGGGATAGCGTTTGCTTAATTGTTCAAGATATTGAGACTGGTTGCGCTGTCGATACTCGATTCTTGAAACAGGGTGCAGTTGCATGCCACATGACTTTGCGAAGCGCAGAGTCGGATTGGATACATCGAGCTCTGGGCCGCGAATAATAGCACGCATGGGTAACTTGAAAATTTTGCTAGCAGCAGCACAGGCATAAATATGATTGGAGAATGGCCCTCCAAAGGTCAGTATTTCTTGTTTATCCGATTGATTAAAAAGAACTAAATTATATTTTAGCTTACGCCACTTATTACCATGGATAATAGGGTGAAGCAGGTCATCGCGTTGGATACTCAGCGAAACTTGGTGCTTTTGTAGTAGGTTATCCGCAACTTTTTGTAATGGAGATAATGTTATTTTATTAGGGACAATTGCCATATTCGAAAAACTTTAATATCTTTTCAATAACTTGCTTAATTGAGCAATTAATTGATACTTAGAACAATAACAAACGGCGGTAAATAACCTTATGGGGTTTTCTCGACTAGCTCGTATACCTTGGCTCAACAGTAATAAAAAGACTGAAACCATGATTGGTGTTTCGTTATGTACCGAAACACTGTTGATTATTGTGCTGAAAAAGAAAAACCAACAATGGTATGTCAGTGACTCAGCACAAGAACCCGTGACAGATTTAGCCAATGCCGCACAGCAAATAGCCAACCTTATTCAGTCTGTCACTTCCAGCCCTTCCCAAGTATATCTACTCTTACCACAATCCTACTACCAAATTGTCCAAGTTGATAAGCCTGCGCTTGAAGGTGAAGAGTTAATACAGTCATTACCATGGACGTTAAAAGACGTCGTTACCTTAAGCGCTGAGCGCATTGTCGCCGACTACATTGATTACCCAATACAAACAGCGAACCAGCAAGCTAAGGTCAATGTGTTCGTGGCCGATAAGCAAATGCTACAACCGCTTATTCAGACTTTCGATACGCCGACAATGCAGCTAAAGCAAATAACAGCGAAAGAAACGGCGATAGCGCAAATGACGGCTCAGGATAATTACGCACGTATGGTTATATTTCAAGAACCAGGACAAGAGCCTTGCGTACTTATCATTCGTGAACAGCAGTTACTGCTAAATCGGCGGTTACGAGGGTTCACCTTACTGGAAAATGACCCTGATGAGTTAACTGTGAATAATCTAAGTGATGCCATGGGCTTAGAAATTCAGCGTTCTATGGACTTTTACGAAAGCCAATTAAAGCTGCCGCCAATTAAAGAAGTGTTATTTTTGAGTCATTTCTCTAGCCAAGCGGTTATCGAGCGAATGAAGCAGTTACAGTCAGTTCCCATCAAAGAATTCAAACCGGTTATGGACTTAGCAGATACGGTGGCACCAAAGTTTTATGTGGCCTTGGCGGGGGTTTACTTTGCAATGTTGGAGACAGCATGAAAAGCACTATTAATTTCTACCAAGCCAGCCTCAGACCAAAGCATGATCCGCTCCCTCTTACACTCGTGGTGAAATTAGTTGCTGTGGTGACGGTGGTGGTTGCCGCTTTTATTGCTTTGGAGTTTTGGCAGTTAAAGCAGGTGGAGTCGCAGCTTGTGCAAAAGCAGCGAGAATTAAGCCTGCTTCAAGAGACGGTGAGCATACTAGATATGCAGCTAACGCTTCATCGCGATGTGAGTGAGCTAGAAAAAGAGTTGCACAAACAACAAAACAGAGTGCAAAGCCGCAATGAGCTAATTCATTATTTAAGTGGCAAAGATACCGATGATAGCTTGCTTTACAGCGATTTTATGGCTGATTTATCACGCTACCACAACAGTAATTTGTGGTTGACTGAAATACAGCTAAAAGCGCCTCAATTGCAACTTGTTGGGCAAACCCCGCGGCCAAGTGAACTAGCGGTTTGGCTCAATGGGTTGAAGCAATCTCCATATTTTCAAGGGCGTGCATTTTCGGTACTGGAGTTTGATACTGAAGATGACATAAAGCAATTTAGAGTGTCCACTGACGTGCAAGGAGGTGGGCAATGAGTGCGTGGCATGAAGCGCAGCAGCGTTTTGGTGAGCTGCAGCAAAGAGAAAAAGTACTCATTCTAGTGGTGAGTCTTTTCTGCGTTGTTTATCTCAGTGTGTGGTTTGTGATTTCTCCTGCTACCAAAAAGCTTGAGAACATGCAGATGCAAATAACGAGTTTAAATACCAAATTATCCACTGCGCAAGCTCAAGAGCAAGCAATTAAGCAAGCTATGACAATCGATTATAAAGCCAAAGTGCGACAGAAAATTGTTGAGCAAGAGGAATTGGTTATTGCTTTGGACCAAAAATTGCAACAGCTAAGTCATGGCTTTGTCAGTGCCAATAAAATGCCAATGGTTCTTAGTGAAGTGCTAGCACAGCAATCTGGTGTGCAACTTATTGAGTTTAAAGTCACGGGAGTGGAGCCCGTTGTCTCTGAATATCAAAAGAATTTGGTCGAGCAAAAGCAAGAAGGCTCCTATGAGTTAGAACAAGTGTTATTTAGGCACAATATGGAGCTAAAACTCAGTGGCGACTACTTCTCAGTGCAGCAATACATGCAGCGATTAGAGCAGTTGAGCTTAAAAATATTGATCACAGGATTTCATTATCAAGTGAAAGACTATCCTAGTGGCGAATTAACCTTGAATCTGGCAACGGTAAGCGGCAATGAAACCTTTATTATTCTGTAGTTTAGCTATGCTTATCAGTGTACCCAGCATGGCTGATGTGATGCGTGACCCTACCAAGCCTGCGCATCTTGGCACATTAGGGGCTGCAAAAGGTCCTCAGGCTAATGAGTGGGTGCTGGAGTCGGTTGTATATAAGAACGGCCAGTTTAAAGCGGTTATATCGGGTTCGTTGTATAGCAAAGGGCAAATGCTCGGCGAATACCTTATTACGCATGTTGATAAGCATTCAGTGTTATTAAATCAGGGCAATAAACAAATAAAGTTAGAACTATATGGCGATGAAAATGAACACTAAAAGGATAGTTAGTAGGTTGCTGTTTGGCGCATCTTTTGTGCTTGCTAGCGGCTGCCAAACTTTTGGAACGGGTGAACAAATCAAGCCGCATATACGTTCACAGCTAGAACCACAAAGCGAGCAGAGTAATGCCGATGCGTCAATGCCACCACCGCAATTAACAGATGAACTCCTCAGCTCAGTGACACCGCAAATGGTACAGCCTGCAGTTGTAAACACACCACGTTTTGATGTCGTTGCTAATGAGGTGTCGTTGCGACCATTTTTTAATGCTTTGGTTGATGACACGCCTTTTAGTTTGGCTATTCACCCAGATGTTCAGGGCACCATTAGCCTGAACTTGAAACAAGTGAGCATGGATGAAGTGCTTAAAGTGCTCACACGTATGTATCCGCTTGACGTTTTTCTCGAGGGGCAGGTAGTGCAGGTGTTACCTGCACGGATGCGTACTGAGTTAATCCCAGTCAACTACCTAATGATGAAGCGTTTCGGTGTGACTAATGTCAGTGTTATCGCTGGTGGAGTGAGTGACTATGATAATGGCAACTCTCAGTCAGGTGGGAATAATTTCAATCGCGGCAATCAGGCTAACAGTGCGATTAACAACAACAGTCTAGGGGGGGGTATAGGTGGCAATAACCAGCAACTCAATGGCTCTAATATTCAAACGTCAAGCGACACCGATTTTTGGAGCGACTTGAAAGAAGCACTGCAAGCCTTAGTAGGTAATAAAGACGGTCGTTATGTCATTGTCAGCCCGCAGGCAAGTTTAGTTACCGTGCATGCATTGCCAAGCGAAATAGCGGCAATGAAAGCATTCTTAAAACACAGTGAAGAGGCTTTGCAGCGCCAAGTGATCCTCGAAGCGCGCATTATCGAAGTCACATTAAAAGATGAATATCAGCAAGGCGTAAATTGGACGCAAATTTTGTCTAACGCGGCGCGTATGAGTAGCACAGAGCTCAGCTTCTCAACCAGCGCAGGGAATTTAGGGAATGCTATGTCTAGTGAGATAGGGGGGATCTCTACTCTTTCATTTGCGAATGCTGATTTTTCTGGGGTGATCAGCCTATTGCAAACCCAAGGCGATGTACAAATGCTCTCTAACCCAAGGGTCACGGCCACAAACAACCAAAAGGCGGTGATTAAAGTGGGGGAAGATGAGTACTTTGTTACCGATGTATCAAGCAGTGAAGACATTGGCAGCGTCACCCAGCAAAATAATAGTGACATTGAACTGACGCCCTTTTTCTCTGGGATTGCACTGGATGTAACCCCGCAAATCGACAAGTACGGCTCGGTCATTTTGCATGTGCACCCATCAGTAACGCAAACCGAAGAGCAAACTAAGTTTATCCGCTTGGGAGACGTAGACTTAGAGCTACCTTTGGCGCAGAGCAATATTCGTGAGTCTGATACGGTGATCCGCGCCGCAAGTGGAGAAATTGTAGTGATTGGCGGCTTAATGCAGACATTCACCAGTGATGAGGAATCCAAAACACCCTTATTAGGAGATATCCCCGTGCTTGGCAATCTCTTTAAAAGCGTGCGCAAAAAGCAAAATAAGAAAGAGTTGGTTATTTTGTTAAGACCAACAGTGGTTATGCCCGATTCATGGAAGAAACAGCAACAACGCACAAAGGAATTACTTGAAACTTGGTATCGCAACTAATGTATTTGAGTTTTTTTAATTTGCAGGAAATGCCGTTTTCATTGACTCCGAATACGCAGTTTTACTGTGCATTGGAGCCACACAATGAAGCATTGAAAGTGCTTTTAGGGGCGCTGAGCATGGCTGAAGGGTTTATCAAAGTGACTGGTGAAGTTGGCACGGGTAAAACGCTTATTTGCCGCAAATTAATTAACCATCTCGAAGATAATTATGTGGTGGTATACATCCCCAACTCTTACCTTACTCCCGATGAATTACGCTGGGCAGTGGCGTCTGAATTAGGGTTAACGACAGACGTTACGCTCAATCAGCAAACCTTGGCTCAAGCGATAGAAAAATGCCTACTGACGTTAAGCCAAGAAGGTAAAAAAGTCGTCATGGTTGTGGATGAGGCCCAATGTTTAAGTTGGGATGCGCTCGAAGCGCTTCGACTGCTAACAAACTTAGAAACCGAAAGTAAAAAGTTGTTGCAGGTTGTGTTATTTGGTCAACCCGAGTTGGATACTCGACTTGCAAATCCACAAGTACGGCAGCTGCGCCAACGTATTGGATTCTCCTACCAATTGCGGCCCATGAATGCCGTAGAGGTTGAATATTATATTGACCACAGGCTGCGCTGTGCTGGTGCTAAAGAAAAGCTTTTTACTACGCAACTGAGTGACCGTATTGCTCGGGCCTCGCGCGGAATTCCGCGCTTAGTTAACACACTGTGCCATAAAACCTTATTACAAGCTTATGGAGAGGGTGAGACCAAGCTGCTTACTCGTTATGTGTATGATGCGGTGGCTGATACGGAAGATTGTCATCCCTCATCGCGGCTCATGAGATGGTGGCCAATGTGGGTGTTTACCACTACAGCCATTGTCATTGCCAGCATATGGGTGTGGAGGCAAGCACTGTGAGTGTGTTAAACAAAACATTAAAAGCGATAGAGCAGCGTCAGAGTGACTCGCAACTGGGGTTGGAGCCGACCGTTGCGCTACCGCGTAAAAACGTGAACATGAGTCGTTTGCTCATTTTGCTCGGGTGCATCATTGGTTTGATTTTAATTGCTCTCGCTTATCGCTTTATTCCAACAAAAACGGTTGAGCATCCAGGTGAGTCCATCATCACTGAACAACCTCTTGTCACAGAATCTTCAACAGTCGCTACAAATGAGGCTAATGCGCAGCCAGATCCAAACGAGCCAGAGCGCGCGAAACAGCAAAAAATGGCAGCTATAACACCAATGGCCGCAAACGAAGTGGCACAGAACAATGGCTCTGAGATAGTGCGCACACATGGTACAGCAACAGAGCGTCCTCTTGCTGGGCTCAATGGTGATGCGAACGCCGCTGATTTAAGTGCTGAAATTCTTGTTATACCGGCATCGCGAAGTGCGCCTGTGCACGAATCAGATAGTGGCAAAAATATACAACAAAAACAGTCGGTTATATCGTCATTTTCAAGCGTTCCCAGCGAGCAAATAAGTGTGGCTAACGCTGCACCTGAACCAGAGCCCGCAAAAGTCGTTGTTAAAGCGCTCAGTCCCACGCAGCAAGCGATGCATTGGTTTGAAAAAGGACAGCAATCATTGAATTACGGCATGAGTAGCGAAGCAATTGCGCAATTTGAACAAGCGCTAAGTTTAGACCCTGAACATGAACAAGCGCGCACACTGTTAGGAGCTACATTATATGCCCAGCAACGAGTTGAAGAAGCTTATCAATGGTTCGCGCAGGGATTGCAGCGAAAACCCGAACAGATGCAATGGCGGGTATTGATTGCCAAAATGGCAACTCAAGAGCAGCGCTTCTCGCGCGTGCTTGCGGTACTGGGTGAACAATACGATGTGCTAGCTAAGCAGCTTGCAGACAATGATTATTGGATTTTAAAGGGCACAGCAGCCACGCAGTTGCAACAGCACGACGTGGCAAAAAATTGTTTTTATGAACTAGCTCAGCGCCAGCCTCATGTAGGGAAATGGTGGTTAGCCCTTGCCTCTGCAGAGGAAGCTATGGGTGAGCGCGCACAGGCATTTTCGCACTATCGCAAGGCGCTAGATGTGGGAGGATTATCACCACAATCTCAGCAGTTCGCGCAAGCGAGATATCAGAATTTACAGGGGGCGCAATGATACGACCTCGCCTCAAAATGCGCTTGGGTGATTTGCTGGTTCATGAGCAAATTATCACTGAGGGGCAATTAGAGCAGGCGCTCAGTGCGCAAAAAGTATCTGGGCGCAAACTTGGCTCTACTTTAGTGGATTTGGGCGTGATCACAGAAACACAGTTGCTGCGTTTTTTAGCACAGCAGCTGAATGTCCCGTTTCTTGATATATCACAGCGCCGTATCGCGCCTGAGACAGCAAAGCTCTTACCTGAAGCATATGCACGACGCTTTCGCGCCTTGGTCATTGAAGACAATGACACAAGTGTGTTGGTGGGTATGAGTGATCCTGCGGATCTCAGCGGTTTAGATCAAATAGGCCCCTTGCTTGAGCCAAAACGCATTGAACTCGCAGTGGTGCAAGAGTCTCAAATCATGGAAGCATTTGATGCAGTGTATCGCCGCACTCAAGACATTGCTAATTTCGCTGAGCAGCTTCATGAAGAATATCACGAGGGCGAAGAGTTTGAACTTAATGCGCTTGACGATACTACATCCGATGCAACTGTGGTCAAGTTACTGCAATCCATATTTGAAGATGCGATTCAAGTGCGCGCGTCTGATATTCACATCGAACCGGATGAGCACATTTTGCGCATTCGCCAGCGCGTTGATGGGGTGTTGCAAGAGAATATTCTTGATCAGGTGAGCATAGCTTCTGCCTTAGTACTGCGTTTGAAGTTAATGTCTGGGCTCGATATATCCGAGAAACGAATACCTCAAGACGGACGCTTTAATATCAAGGTTAAAGGCCACAGCATAGATGTGCGTTTATCGACTATGCCAGTGCAAAATGGCGAGTCAGTGGTAATGAGGCTATTGGACCAATCGGCTGGTTTGCTCACACTAGATCAAACAGGAATGCCTCCCAAGGTTTTGAAAAAGCTTAGGGAAACACTGAAAAGGCCTCACGGTATGATTTTGGTAACTGGGCCTACGGGGTCAGGTAAAACTACCACTTTATACGGTGCCCTGAGTGAACTGAACCAGCCAGATAACAAGATTATCACTGTTGAGGACCCTGTTGAGTATCGCATTAGCCGTATTAATCAGGTTCAGGTTAACTCAAAAATAGGCTTAAGTTTTGCCACTGTACTGCGTACCACACTTCGCCAGGACCCAGACATTATCATGGTGGGTGAGATGCGCGATAAAGAAACCGTTGAAATTGGCCTAAGAGGGGCGTTAACAGGTCACTTGGTGTTGAGCACATTACATACTAATGATGCTATCACCAGTGCCATGCGTTTGATTGATATGGGTGCGCCGCCTTATTTGGTCGCCAGTTCCTTGCGCGCCATCATCGCCCAGCGCTTGGTACGTCGTATTTGCCAAAACTGTAAAGAACCACAAGAAGTAGATGAGCAAGAGCGCGCTTGGGTGCGTTATTTACGCCCGCAGTTGGCAGATGCCCAGTTTTATCATGGTCGTGGTTGTAACAGTTGTAATCATACTGGATATCGGGGGCGCATCGGGGTCTTCGAATTACTGGAAATGAACGAGCCAATGATGGAGGCGTTGCGCTTAGCAGATACACAAGCCTTTGCGCAAGCGACTAAGGAAAACCCTGACTTTGAGCCATTATCTTATATGGCTTTGGACTATGCCCAGCAAGGTGTAACGACCCTGGATGAAGTGTTTAAAGTGGCAGAATACGTGCCCGAAGTGGTGAACCGCTAATGGCTTATTACCGTTTTGAAGCGAAAGATAGCAAAGGCAAAGCCATTAATGGTGTCGTTGAAGCGCCAAGTCCGCAAGCGGCTGCTGACCAGCTGCTTGCTAAGCGAGCAATCCCCCTTAACATCCATTTAACCGCCGCGCCATCACAGCAAGGGGTTGATTTATCAGGGCTGTTGAGAAAGCGCGTGGGGTTGGATGAGATGATTATTTTCTCTCGGCAAATGTACTCGTTACTCAAGGCCGGTATCCCAATCATCCGTGCCATTAATGGTCTTGCTGAAACCACCACAAACGACCGCTTTAGGAATGTACTGAAGGATGTCACTGAACAACTTGAGCAAGGGCGCAACCTATCCAATGCAATGTCACAACACAAGGCCATATTTAATCGTTTAATGGTATCTATCGTGGTGGTGGGGGAGAACACAGGTAAGTTGGAAGAGGCATTCTTGCAATTGGCCGAATATTTTGAACGTGAACAAGAGACGCGTAAACGTATTAAAGCTGCGCTGCGTTACCCTACGTTTGTGATCATCGCGCTGGTGGCTGCAATGTTCATTTTGAATTTGTATGTTATTCCGGTGTTTGCACAAATGTTTTCTAAATTTAATGCAGAACTCCCTGTTATGACACGGGTTTTAATAACTACATCTAACTTTTTTGTGAGTTTTTGGTGGCTAATATTAGCCGTGATGTTTGCTGCACTGATATCTGTACGCGCTTATTTGAACAGTGCTGAAGGGCGTTATAAGTGGGATCGTTTGAAACTGCGTTTGCCTATCGTCGGCAGTATTATTGAGCGCTCATTGCTGTCCCGTTACAGCCGCAGTTTTGCGATGGTCTTGCGCTCAGGTGTACCAATGACTGCTGGTTTATCTCTGACCGCAGAGGCAGTAGATAATGCCTATATGCATGATTCTATCATTGAGATGCGCCGGGGTATCGAAAAAGGTGAAAGCCTATTGCGCGTGTCTCGCAGTAGTCAGCTGTTCTCGCAACTGGTGTTACAAATGGTCGCGGTGGGTGAGGAGACTGGGCGGGTTGATGAGTTACTGCAAGAAAGTGCCGATTATTATGAGCGTGAAGTAGATTTTGACCTCAAAAGTTTAACTGCAAAGATTGAGCCTATCTTGATTGCAATAGTGGCAAGTATGGTCTTGGTTTTAGCACTCGGCATTTTTACACCAATGTGGAACATGATGTCGGCCATAAAAGGTGGTTAGCATGGAGCAATACGAGCAACCATCACAATTAGGTGGTGTGTATCAGATGCTCATCAGTATAGGAATTATCAGTATTTTGATTGGTGTTGCGCTGCACTATGGTGTGGGCTTGTCAGCATCGGTGAGTGAGCTTAAGCAAGAGAAAGCATTAACGGAGTTTCAATACACCGTAATGCAAGTTCGGGCTAAGTGGATGGCAAAAAAGCAAAGTGTGATTCGCTTAGCCATTGTTAATGAGGATATGGAAGCTGTGGGCGAAGCGGTATTTCATGTGAATGACTTTGGTTGGCCCGTAGATACACTCAAGCAAACAGAGCAAACACAGTGTAAGCGTTTGTTTTTAAATGTACAGAGCGAAAAAGAGTGGCCCCAACTGAGTGCTCGCGCAGATGGGCAGGGACTGACAATTACGCGCTGTTACTATTCGCTGGGCAAGACACCATGGTTTGCCTTTAATTTTAATAACGGTGCTATCAGTGTTGATTGAATTTAGGGCTGTTAATTGTATCCGTTATAGGTTAATAATTGACTGATTCGCAAAGAAAATAGGTACGTGACAAGCGGGGTTATTACCATGAACAAACAGCAAGGCTTCACATTGATAGAGCTCATTATTGTGATAGTCATACTCGGCTTTTTAGCCGTGACAGCACTGCCTAAATTTATTGAGGTTACTGATGATGCACGTCAGGCTTCAGTGGAAGGAGTCGCGGGTGGATTTGCCGCTGCTGTTGGTTTAGTGCGCTCACAATGGGAAGTGGATGGCAAAGTTAGCAATAATGCAGGCCCAAATATCACCACGCTTGAATATGACCGAGTAACGGTGGGTCTTGACGGAGATATTGGCTACCCAACAAACCGAGGAACTTCAAACTCACAAGTCACCGCTATGACTAGGCAAGACTGTAAAGATGTGTTTGATTTGATTTTACAATCAGCCCCGATAAACACGGTGAACTCCAATAATGCCAAAGACAGTCGCTATTACGTACAGATTAATGCTGCAGGAAGCAACTCGCCACAATGCATTTATTATTTAACTAACTCATTGGACACTGAAAATCTTGCCAACTTGCCCGGTAGTGAAGTTCCTAACGGCAGTATAACGGATGGATTTTCTTATTTTCCTGCAACTGGGCAAGTAACGGTGTTCTAACAACGATTTACATGAGGTGTGATATATGAAAACAGTAAAACAGCAGGGTTTCACCCTAATTGAATTGATTATCGTCATCGTGATATTGGGTATTCTTGCGGTCACAGCTGCGCCAAGGTTTTTAAATCTGCAGGGGGATGCTAATGCCTCTGTGATACAAGGCGTAGCGGGAGCAATGAACTCGGGTAAAGATATTGTGTACGGCAAGGCTATTATTGCAGGTGTACAGGCTACCGCATCCAGTGCAGTGGATGCTGATGGTGACGGTACCGATGATATTACCACGGCATTTGGTTACCCAACAGCAGATGCTGCGGGAATTGTTGAAGCCTTGGAAATCGATTTAACAAACTTCTCAGTAACCACATTGGCGGGCCCTCCTGCAGTGTACATTATTGGCGCTTCAGGCAGTGCGGCACCCGCTGCTGTCGTTGCAAGTAATGGCACTGGTGGTGAAACCAATGATGGTTGCTATGTCGCATATACGGCCGCTACCGATGCAAACACTCCAGCAACCGTCACAGTCAATACCGACGATTGTAACTAAGCTATGAATAGCCGTGGTTTCACGCTGGTTGAGCTGGTTATCACGATTATTATTATCGGTGTTTTGGCCGTCACGGCTGCCCCCGCTTTTTTCGGGGCAAACACTGAAGATGCATACTCGCTTCGAGATCGCACAATCGCCATGATGCGAATTGTGCAACTCGAAGCTATGCACAATATTAATTCCGTAAACTGTGTGAAGATCACATCAACATTAATCGCCCCGCCCCTAGGGCGCGATTGCGCTAATGCAATATCGAGTGATTTTGACGAATACCTCGTGGTTGATAGCGCGTCGTCTGGATTAACCTTTATCACCACTGATAATAATGGGGCAGGCTTTTCGTCGCTATCGTTTGATAGTTATGGGCGCCCTGACTCTGATTGCAGTAATGTATGTGAGATTCAAGTAGCTAACAGAGCTGTTTGCGTGAATGCCGAGGGGCTTATCTATGCGTGCCGTTAAGCGAGTACAGCGTGGCTTCACCCTGATTGAGTTGGTAGTTGGCATACTTGCATTTGTTGTTGCTTTGGCAATTGTGACTGATTTTGTTGCGCCGTTGGCAAAAAAAAGTACTGAGCAATTGGCGCAACTCAAAGCTGCAAAGCTTGGTAGCTCAGTGATGAATGAAATTCTCCTTCTCTCTTACGATGAAAATAGTGACCGCAGCCCGCCTTTTTTACGATGTGATGAAAAGGCGCAAGGCTGCAGTGCTGTACTTGGCCCCGAAGAAGCCGACCCCACTTTATACAATGATGTGGACGATTATAACGGCTATACCGTTAACGATGTGGGTGGCGATTATCCAGGTTATCAAATCGCAGTCACCGTTGTGCTTGATGGTGATTACTCGCAACCTACCGTAGACAATTTACAGCTGGCAAAGCGCATAGACCTAGCAGTGACGACACCAGAGCAAGAGGTGTATCGATTTCAAGCTTATCGAGGGAACTACTAATGAGTAGGAGGTCTGAGTCTGGGTTCACACTGGTTGAGTTGGTGAGTGTTATCGTCATTCTGGGTGTGCTTGTGATAGGCACGACGCGGTTCATCGGTACTTCGGTGCAAATATACACTGAAGGCAATCAGCGTACGGAATTGATTTCCCAAATGCGCTTTTTATTGCTCAGGCTGGAGCGTGAAATAGCCAATGCTGTGCCAAATAGTTTTGTTTTAGAAGATAGTTGCTTCAGCTTTTACCCTATTAAAAATGCAGGAATTTACCTCGGAAATATATCTGGTAACGCACTTAACGTGGTTGATTTTGATGGCACGGTAAGCGCTGGGGTGGACTCTGTCGTTATTTACCCAACCTCAGTGAGTAGTATTGAGGTTAATGCCATAGGTATCGATGCGATAGACGATCAAGGGACGGCGAACAGCTTATATACTTGGCAACTGGCAACTACCCCTTCAACCAGCTCACCGGGAAAGCGTTATTACGTGCTTGATGATAAAACCGAGTTTTGCCTTGAGACCCTCAGTGGACAACCTGCATTGGTGCGCAAGCAAAATGGCCAACAAGCCGCCCTTGCTATTGGGGTAAGTAATTGGGTAGTGGCATATCAAGGTTCTACCTTGTCTCGCAATGCGTTGGTCAGATTTGATGTCACCTTAAGTTCACCGCGCAATGAACGACTGGCTATGTCTCATGAGGTTCATATTGCCAATGTGCCTTAGTCCTTGTTCGCACGCCTGTGATAGTCAACGAGGCTCGACGTTAGTGGTGGTCTTGGTTTTATCAGTGTTATTGCTCACTTTAGGAGCGGCGTTATACAAGGTACTTACCAGCTCGCAAACGCAGGCGGTTATTGACTATTATGGTGCGCGTGCCTATTTGGCGGCGCAAAGTGGTATTGAACGAGCAATGCAGGAAATCACCTTTCAAGCGACCCCTAATTGCAGCACTCTTAATGGGGTAAGCTACACTTTTGACAGCACTCAATTACAAGCATGTACCGTGAATTTGAGCTGTATTAGTGAAAATAATGTGCCGGAACCTACAGTAGCGAGTGGCTCTATCAGTATTTTTAGAATAGAAGCGACTGCAAGTTGTAGTGTTGAAAATATCACTACGGTGCGATCACTTATCGTTGGTTTGAGGCTGGAAGATTAATGGTAAATCTCAAGGTCATAACATGCCCTGCATTGCGCCTATTTAGTGTATCGACAACACTATGTTTGCTGATGTTTGCTCACTCGGTAAGTTTTGCTGCGCCAGTGGCAATATGGCCCATGAATGAGGTGCAATGGACAGGCTCTGCAAATGAAGTCATAGACATTTCAGGCAATGAGTTACTGGGTACCCCAAGCTCTGGTATATCGACCATTAACTCAATCTCTTGTCGAGGTGGTAATTTTAACGCTCAAGGGTATGTTCGTGTACCTGACTCCCCGTTGCTTTCTCCGCTGCTTTTGACGGGCGCTGCTGAAATGAGTATTGCAGGTTGGATGAAGGTCGATGACACAAGCGCCAATGGTGTGGTGTTTTATAAAGGTGATGGAGCGAACAATCACGAATATAGTATGCGCACACAAGATGGAATCGTGTATCTGACGGTGTGGGATGGTTCTAATACAGCGTATCAATTGGTGTCGAATGTCATCGTGCTGCAAGGCCAGTGGTATTATTTTGTAGTGCAAAATTATCTGAGAAATAACGGCAATACAACGCTGTCGCTGCAATTTTATAATCAGGGGGGCAGTCAGATTACCTCAATAAGTGGCACCGTTCGCACAGATTATGCAGGCGCTACAACTCCTGGTGATTTCTACATCGGGGCTCAAAACAACAATGGTGTAGTGGGTGATTTTTTTGCTGGAGCACTAGATAACCTGCACTTTTACAACAGTTTGTTCACAAGCGCAGAGATAAGCGCCATTTATAATGATACCGGTGCGTGTGCTCCAGAAGTATTGCTCGCTCATTACCCCCTAGATCTTTGCCAAAATGTCGACTCGGGGGTCATTGAAGACGTAACCCGCAATTACCCTGCACAGGCAATTAACATTGGTGCCAGTACCGGTGTGGTAGGGCAAGCGGGGGATTTTCGCAGCGCAAGTCTCGATTATGTTGATGTTCCCGCTGATTTATTCAACGGCCTCACTGATTTTACTGTGTCATTGTGGGCACGAGCAGAAGCGAGTACTAACTTCAATGATTTCATATCTGCCAGTAACAACACGACTAGCTCAGAATTAGAAATTTACGTTCGTCCAGATGATACGGTTCGAGTGGCTTTAAAAGGCGTGTTTTATAAATTTGTAAACCCGACACCTTTGTATTTGCGCCAGCAATGGACGCACTTCGCGTTGACACGACAAGGGAAGCGATTGTGCTTATTTGTTGATACGGTCCGTTCACAGTGTATTAGTGTGAGTGATTCTGCGTTGGTTGTGCAGCGCGCAGCCTTGGGCATTTGGTGGTTGAGTGACGGTACATTCACAGATGAACTCATAGGTGATTTGGACGAAGTTCAAGTATTTAGTTATGCGTTTTCAAATTCTGGCATTAATGACATTTATCAAAGTCACATTCAGGGGTTGAATTGGGATGGTGACATCCGTCTTGACGAATGCAGTCAATGTTTTGGCGATGACTTTGAAAGTTCGGTGTTAGAAGAACAATGGGTTACCTATCGCAGCAATGGGGATTTTATCCCGCAAATTGTTAATAACCGCTTGCGCTTAACTGAAGCGGTAACAAGTCAAGCTACATCGGTTAATTTTAAACGGTTATTTCCTGCCAGAGATAATCTGGTGCGCATTGAGTTTGACTATTATGCCTACGGTGGTGATGGCGCCGATGGTGTAGCCGTGGTACTTTCTGATGCCAGTGTGACTCCCCAGCCCGGAGCGCCTGGTGGGCCCTTGGGTTATGGTTATAGTGTGCGTCCAGAAAATAACTCACCAGGGTTCAATGGTGGATGGCTAGGTATTGGTTTGGATGAATATGGTAATTACTCCTATGAAGGAGGGGATAACTCAAAACCGTCTGGGCGACCTCAGTCTGTTGTGCTCAGAGGCTCTGGTAATGGCTACAGTGGTTATCGTTATCTTAAAGGAACGTGCAATGATGGCCAATCAAGCGGTGCATTTCCATGTTTATCCCCCGCTGTTGATGGGACCGGCTCCACTGTGGCGCACCGCTATCGCATTGAACTAGACTCGCGAGTCGCTAACCAAACCATTGTGTCAATATCGCGAGATAGTGGGAGTGGTTATGAGACGCTAATTGCGCCGTTTAATGTATTAGAGAGTCAGTACCAACAGGCACCCACACCTGAGAACTTATTGTTATCGTTTACTGGTTCAACAGGTGGGCTCACTAACTTCCATGAGGTGGACAATGTCAAAGTGTGCGCGTTGCTGTCTTATCCTTTAGAGGAGCGAGTTGATCATTTTCGCCTTTATCATCAAGCGCAAACAGTACGCTGTTTAAGCTCGGATATTCAAATTCAAGCGTGTGCCGATGCCCAGTGCGCAACCTTGTTCACCGACCCTGTTGATGTGCAATTAGGAACGACGTTAGGCAGTTTCATTGGTGGAAATGTTGTGTCGTTGAACAATGGTATCGGCAACGCGAACCTACAAGCGACGCAATCGGGCATAGCGCAAATAGGAGTCATTGAGTCTTCACCTCCGGCGACGGCATTTAGCCAAACTCAGTGTTTTATTGGGGCAACGCCTTCTGCTAGCTGTGAAATTGAGTTCATTGATGCGGGTCTTGCCTTTGTCGCCGCTGATGGGGGGACGTCCTTAGCTAATATGCGCGCAGGTGAGGAGCAGAATATGCTTCTTCGGGCTATTCGTACCGATGATGCAACAGGTGCGTGTGAGGCGCGTGTCCAAGGGGAGCAAACACTCTCTTTTGCCATGTCGTGTGAGAACCCAGGCGCCTGCCAAGCAAGTTCAGCGTCGACTATCAATGACATTAGTATAGGTAAAAACGCCCAAGGGCAAAGTAGCAATCGCGTGAATATGGCGGTGCAATTTGATGCTCAAGGCCAGGCTGAACTTCGCTTTAATTACAATGACGTGGGGTTGATTCAAACATATGCAACGCTAGACTTACCCCAGACTACGGACCAGCCAGCGATAACTCTCAATGTAACAAGTAATGCATTTGTGAGTCAGCCGTACAGTCTTGAGGTGACGCGTGTTTTTGATTCGCTGGGTGGTGCAAACCCCGCAACTCAAGGCGTTGGTTCGGGTTTTCTTGCCGCTGCTGAACCATTTACTGTGCAGGTCTCGAGCTTCAATGCGCAACAGCAATTGACACCTAATTTTGGGCTAGAAACGCCGAGTCAAAAAGCCAGCGTACAGCTAGATAGCCTGATATATCCATCACCTAATTTAGCTAGTACCGCTGATTTGAATGCTGGCTCCTTTAGTCTAACCGCCACCTTAGGGCTGCAACAGAGCGATACGGTCAGCTGGCATGAAGCGGGATCCATTACTATAAAGGCAGTGCCACAAGGTAATACCTATCTCGGTTATCCTTACATTGGACTAAGCCCGCACAGCGAAGTGATAGGGCGTTTTTATCCTGATCACTTCTTCTTGGCCAATAGCGCGTTAGTCAATGCCTGCCCGGCATTATCGTACATGGGGCAAGATAGTATCAATGTTGATTGGTTGGCGCAGGCTCGCGGTGCTGATGGTGATGTATTGCTCAATTATGGTGCCAATTATGTCGGCGCTGCCACATTGGGTTATGTGGCGCGTAATCTAGCGCCAGAGCAACCACAAACTAATCTTGAAAACAGACTGAGCATTGCCTTGGGGAGTTGGCTGCAAGGCGAGTACCAAGTAAATGATGTTAATGCACAATTTAGCCGCCTTGGTGGCGCGCAAACAGACGGCCCTTATGCGCTATTGCAGGTCGGTTTGCAAGTGCTCAGCGAAGCGGACAACCGCGACTGGCTAGATAAAGATATGGTGACTGACAGCGTCGCGGCCTGCACAGATTGCACGGCGAAATCTTTGGCTGGAACGTTGGATGTGCGATACGGGCGTTTAGCGTTAGAAAACAGCTATGGTAATGAATTCGAACCTCTGCAAGTGCCAATGCAAAGTGAATATTGGCAAGGTAGTACGTGGGCTTTGAGTAATACTGACAATTGCACTGTGTATGACGCAAATTTGCTTGAAGAAGCAAGTGGCGACCTGTTGCTCAGTGGCTCAGGGGTATTCAGTGGTGGCTCCTATGGCAGCAGCAGTGGCATGAATGCGGACTCACAAGACATCGTTGGTGATTATCCCGTGAGCTATCCCGCACCCAGTTGGTTACTCTGGGATTGGGATCAAGACGGTAACGCTGACAATAACCCTGAAGCGGTGCTTCGCTTTGGGAGCTTTAGGGGGAATGATAGTGTGATTAACAAACGTGAAAGAAATAATTAAAATGCGTAGCCGTAATGGGCACTCACGAACGTCAATAGTCAGCAAAAGTTAAGACATACTTTGCATAATGGCGTTGGTTTGTAACTTCCTTTAATGCTAGACAGGCCCAACGTGTTGTTTTTTCATGCTGATGTAAGCTTTATGTTGCCGCGAAGGGCGTGCATTGGTAAAGTGTTTAAAGCATTCAGATAATAAGAATTTTCAAAGGTCAACCAGTCCCATGTTTAAAAAACTCCGTGGTCTATTCTCCAACGATCTATCGATCGACTTGGGTACAGCCAACACCCTAATCTATGTGAAAGAAGAAGGCATTGTCCTTAACGAACCTTCAGTGGTAGCAATTCGACAAGAGCGTGCTGGTGGGCCAAAGAGTGTGGCATCAGTCGGTACTGAAGCGAAGCAAATGTTAGGTCGTACGCCGGGCAACATTAAAGCGATTCGCCCGATGAAAGACGGTGTGATTGCAGACTTCTATGTGACTGAAAAAATGTTACAGCACTTCATAAAACAAGTGCATAACAACAACTTCTTACGTCCAAGCCCGCGCGTTTTGATCTGTGTGCCATGTGGTGCGACGCAAGTTGAAAAACGTGCTATTCGTGAGTCAGCAATGGGTGCGGGGGCACGTGAAGTGTACCTTATTGAAGAGCCGATGGCTGCTGCGATTGGTGCAGGCTTGCCTGTTTCCGAAGCAACGGGCTCAATGGTTGTTGATATCGGTGGTGGTACTACCGAAGTTGCCATCATCTCACTCAATGGTGTTGTGTATTCTTCTTCAGTACGCATCGGCGGTGATAAGTTTGATGAAGCTATCATCAACTATGTACGTCGTAATTTTGGTAGCTTAATCGGTGAAGCGACTGCTGAGCAGATTAAACATGAAATTGGGTCAGCGTTTAAGACAGATGATGTGAAAGAAATGGAAGTGCGCGGTCGTAACCTTGCCGAAGGTGTGCCACGTTCATTTACACTGAATTCACATGAAATTCTAGAAGCATTGCAAGAGCCGCTGATGGGCATCGTCAGTGCTGTTATGGTGGCGCTAGAGCAATCACCACCAGAGCTTGCATCCGACATCTCAGCACACGGTATGGTATTAACCGGCGGTGGTGCGTTACTTAAAGACCTTGACCGTCTATTGATGGAAGAGACAGGCATTCCAGTGGTTGTTGCAGATGATCCGCTTACTTGTGTTGCCCGTGGTGGCGGTAAGGCACTCGAAATGATCGACATGCACGGTGGTGATGTATTTAGCTACGACTAATGAATCTATTATTTGGTCGCACTATCTCAATGCAACTGCGATTAACCATCGCAGTTGTGCTTAGTGTTATTCTTATCCTCGGGGATCGCTACACAAGTGGCGGTACCGCTGTTCGTACTTCATTGAACACCCTCGTTAGCCCGCTGTTGTATTTGGCTAATCTGCCTTATGAATTTATCTCCGCAGGGGCGAAAAACCTGACTTCACGTGAGCAATTGCTGAGTGAAAATGACATGCTGAAGAACAAGCAATTGCTACAAAGTGAGCAACTGCAACAGCTATCGTTTTTACAAAAAGAGAATGAAAAGTTGCGCGCTTTGTTAGGGGCCAATCCTCGCGAGCAAAGAAATAAACTCGTTGCCCAAGTTTTGTCTGTTCACTCCAACCCTTATAGTCACCAAGTGGTGATCAACAAAGGCACAACGGATGGCCTGCGTGAAGGCTTGGCGGTGATTGATGAGCTAGGTGTTGTTGGTCAGGTAATTCAAGTGGGAGCCAACACCAGTCGGGTGCTGCTCATCACAGATACCACCCATGCCACTCCTGTGCGGGTGCTACGTAATGATGTACGCACTGTGGTTGAGGGTATTGGTAAGATCTCACGTGTTAAATTGTCTCATGTTCCCCATAGTCTTGATATCCGCATCGGCGACGTGTTGATGAGCTCAGGTCTCGGAGAGCGCTTTCCTGAGGGGTATCCTGTGGCTGTTGTGACCGAGATCACCCGAGATGAAGGGCGACCATTTGCGCAAGTGTATGCTCAACCTGTTGCCCAGTTAGACAGGGTTCGCTTGTTAGTGGTGTTAACTGAGCAGGTAACGCCAACAGAGGTAAAAATCGATGAGTAGGCGTTTCTTCCTGATCATATTGAGCATCTTCTGTGCACTTGTTATGGCATTAATGCCGTTGCCAATTTCGATGGAATCTTTTCGACCTGACTGGGTATTATTGGTACTCATGTATTGGTCATTAGCTTTGCCTCATAGAGTGAATATTGGGGCTGCTTGGGTAACGGGGCTAGTGATTGACTTAGCCACGGGTTCACCACTGGGTGTGCACTCGCTCACCTATGCCATCACCATCTACATTACGGCGAGTAACTATCAGAAGCTCAGAAACTTTTCTATTTGGCAGCAAGCCATGCTGGCGGCTGTGTTTTTAGCACTGCATCATTTGCTGCAATTTTGGTTACATCACTTTTTATTGGACGTGTACTTTTCGCCACAATATTTATGGCCCGTTCTTACCGGTGCAATTTGTTGGCCTTGGCTATTTTTATTACTGCGCAAGTACCGCCGTCACTTCCGGATCCGTTAAGTCATGTCTGCAATTTATTTGGCGTCGCAATCACCTAGGCGTCGTGAGCTATTGTCTCAACTTGGCATCGAGTTTGTGCAATTTAGTGTCGATGCCGATGAAACACCCTTCGAAAATGAATCAGCGCGACAACTCGTTGAGCGCCTTGCGCGTTTAAAAGCGGAAACTGGTGTGGCGATGGGATATGAGGATCGTCCCGTGTTAGGCAGTGACACTGTCGTTGTGTATGACAATCACATCATGGGTAAACCGACTGATTTTGAAGACTTTCAACGTATGATGAAACAGTTAAGTGGGCGCACTCATCAAGTGTTAACAGCCATAGCTTTATCATCAACACACAAGACCATGAGTAAAGTGGTGACCACCGACGTTACCTTTAAGCCGCTCAGTGACGATGAAATTACCGCCTACTGGCATACTCAAGAGCCACTCGATAAAGCCGGAGGCTATGGAATACAAGGGCGTGCAGGTGCTTTTGTAACTCACCTCAGCGGTAGCTATTTTGCGGTGATGGGGTTACCTTTATATGAGACACAAGAATTAATAGCTGAATTTAATAATGAGCTCTGAACTACTTATCAATGTGACTCCCAGTGAGAGTCGTGTGGCACTGATTGAAAACGGTGTGCTGCAAGAAGTACAAGTCGAGCGTATCGGCAATTTGGGTATCGTGGGTAATATCTACCTCGGTAAAGTAAGCCGAGTGCTACCTGGTATGCAGGCTGCTTTTGTTGACATAGGGCTTGAAAAAGCCGCATTTTTACATGCCTCAGATATCGTCAATAGCGCCTCAATCGTCGAGGGTGTAGATGAGCAGCCTATTAAAAAGGTGCAAGATATTCGAGAGTTAGTGCGCCAAGGCCAATATATTATGGTGCAGGTGGTTAAAGACCCCATTGGCACCAAAGGTGCGCGCCTGACCACGGATATTACCATTCCCTCTCGATACCTCGTTTTTATGCCTGATGCCTCGCATGTGGGCGTGAGTCAACGCATTGAAAGCGAAGATGAGCGTCAGCGTCTCAAAGATGCAGTAGCGCAATATAACGATGAAAACGGTGGTTTTATTGTGCGTACTGCCGCTGAAGGTGCGAGCGAGCATGAACTGAAACATGACGCTGAGTTCTTAAAAAAGCTATGGTTGAAAATTGTTGAACGTCGCAAGAAATCGAGTAAAGAAACAATTTTGCATGAAGATTTAAAACTCGCATTTCGTACTTTACGTGACTACGTCGGTGAAGACATGGAGCGCATTCGCGTTGACTCCAAGCTGACATATCACGAGTTGGCGGCTTTCACTGAAGAGTTTGTGCCACACCTGAATAAAGTCCTAGAGTACTATCCTGGTGAGCGCCCTATTTTTGACTTGTTTGATGTTGAAAGCGAGATTCAAAAAGCATTGCACAGAAAAGTGGAGCTCAAATCAGGTGGCTATCTGATCATTGACCAAACTGAAGCAATGACCACCGTGGATGTGAATACAGGCGCGTTTGTAGGTCATCGTAACTTAGAAGAAACCATATTCAATACCAACATTGAAGCAACCAGTGCCATTGCCAGACAGCTACGGTTACGTAACTTAGGCGGTATTATTATCATCGATTTTATCGACATGATGTCCGATGAGCACAAACGACGCGTATTGCACTCTTTAGAGCAGGCGCTGTCTAAAGACAGAGCAAAAGCCAACATCAATGGCTTATCAGCACTGGGTTTAGTGGAAATGACCCGTAAGCGAACCCGTGAAAGCTTGGAGCATATTCTTTGTGGAGTATGTCCATCATGCGCCGGTCGTGGTTCATTAAAAACTGTAGAAACAGTGTGTTATGAAATTTTACGTGAGATTGTGAGAGTCAACCGTGCATATGATGCTGACAAATTTATGGTTTATGCCTCAGCCGCGGTGAGCGAAGCGCTTATTAACGACGAATACCACAATCTTGCAGAGCTGGAACTGTTTATAGGTAAGCAAGTGATCATCCAGACTGAAAACCTTTACAGCCAAGAGCAGTTCGATGTGGTGATGATGTAGTGAATATCAAATCGGTATGCTTCTTTTGCATGAGAAAAGTATGGCAAATCAGCGCTATTACCCTAGTGCTGTTAGCAATACTTGTCTCTTTGCTGAAGTACAGCCTACCGTATGCAAATGATCACCGCCTCGAATTAGAACAGTTTTTAGCAGAGCAATTTAATGTTGATATCTCCATCGGCTCGCTCAGCGCCAATTGGCAGGGGAATGGCCCTGCCTTAGTCATTAACGATATTAGCTTTGCTGATAACGAAAATGCACCTATCAGCGTCACCATAAAGCAAACTCGTCTGCATGTTAATTTGTGGCAGTCACTGCTCAGCCGCCAGCTCAGCTCCAACTATTTTGTCCTCGAGGGGTTCGATGCCCAAGTCGATGCCCGACAGCTCTTCGCCAATGACACACAAGACGGTGGCTCACAGCAACAAGCCTTAATTGAAAATTTGTTCCTTGGTAACTCAGGACATTTCGCAATAGAAGATAGCCGCCTGCGAATCATCAGTGTTGATGATCGCGAACATCGCATTTTGCTAGAAAACTTAGTGTGGGAGAACCGCGTTGAAGGGCACTTCGCGCAAGGACAGGTAAGCTTGCCTGGTATTGAAAAAAACACCCTTGAAGCTCGCTTGAAACTCAGCGGTGAGACCTTGCCTACGGTATACGGTGATTTGTATTTACAGGCGCAAGGGTTGGATATCTCCGGTTGGCTACAGGAGTACATGCGCGATGAGTTGAGTCAGTTACAATCGGATCTTAACCTTGAGTCATGGTTGCACATTGCCGGCGGACGCCTTACTGATATCCAAGTCGCGATGCAACCTAGCCAGCTTTCTTGGCGTAACAATGACCAGCCAGAATATCTTGAATTGCAGCAAGGCATGGTGCGCATGCACCCCCAAGCGAAAGGTTGGCGAGTACGAACGTCTGGCTTGCAGCTCAGTGATGAGCAATACCAGTGGTCGCCTATTATTTTTGATGCATTGTTTAGTAATGAACAACGTATTTGGGTGCAAGATCTTGATATCTCAGTCGTATCGACGTTTGCGCGTTTAGCCAAATCTGACATGCTGCACAATATTGTCTCTATTGAGCCACAAGGTTTTATTAATGAAGGGTATTTTCATTGGCAAAGTGGTGAACAATGGCGCGTGTGGTTTGAAGCTGAACACCTTGGTTGGTCTGGTTTTCATGGTATTCCTGGAGCGCAAGAGCTAAGTGCCAAAGCAAATATAACCAGCCAAAAAGGGGTGTTACAGATATCCGGAGTGGATAACCACTTGCTCACGGGGGACACGTTCTCGACACCACTGGCCTATCAAAATTTTATCGCCGACATCGATTTTTATAACCGTGGCGATTATTGGTCAATAGAAAGTGAAAACGTGCAACTGACTAACCAAGATCTTGATTTGGTCAGTGAGTTTGCGCTGCACCTTGATGCTCAGCCTAAATTTGATCTGTACGCAGAAATTACCGGTGGCAGCGCGAAAAGTGCCGGTGATTATTTCCCCAAGCCGTATATGCATGACAACCTCATTAATTATCTCAATGGCGCAATCAAACAAGGGGATATGCGGTTTGCTCAAGTGCTGTTGCAAGGTCCAATTAGCGAGTTTCCGTTTGCTCAGCAACAAGGTCGATTTTTGGTTCAAGCACAGGTTGATGACGTTGAATTTGCATTTGCCCCCGACTGGCCGGCGCTACAAGAAGCAGGCGTAACCCTGAGCTTTGATAATCAGCGCATGGACATTTATAGCCGCAAAGGCAAGCTGCTAAATCTGGAGCTTGGCAACAAAGTTCATGTCTATTTACAAGATCTGCAAAATGCTGATGTGTTGTATGTGGATATCAATGAACAAGTGGACGCCACAGTATTGCAGCCCTTTTTTGCAGGTACGCCGTTAGCCCAGCCATTAGCCACTGTCTTTGATGTGATCCAAGCAAAAGGCCAGCTCGATGGTCAAATTCAACTGCAAATTGGCCTCAAAGATACAGAGGTCGTAGCCAAAGGGTATGTGACCTTCTCTGGCACGCCGGTTTACATTGCTCAGCCGGGCATCGATATTACCGAGTTAACGGGTAAATTAAGTTTTGAAAATGACCGTATTGAACTTACAGGTGCTCGTGCACTTTGGCTAGGTATGCCTGTGAGTGTTGACGTATTAGGCCAGCAGCAAGATGGGGTGTATAACACCGCAATCGATGTTGCCCTTGAGCTCGACTCTGAAGTATTAACGAAGCATTTAGGTGGGCTGCTTGAGGCGCAGTTAACGGGTAAAACCGCGCTCGATGCCAATATTGCTTTGAAATTCTCAGAGCAAGGATTCAATTATGAAGCAACAGTTCAAGGTGATCTTGTTGGTATCAACAGCACGTTGCCTGAGCCGTACAATAAGCATGCAGAAGATACCCGCACTCTAAAAGCCATTGTGCAAGGCGATGATATTTCGAACTTAATTATGGCTGAGCTCGAAAGTGGGCTGTTCTTTAATGGTATTTTTGATAACCAAAGCAAAAGAATGAGTAACGCCCATTTGATTGTTGGCCAAAAAAACTTAGGACTTAATCAGCGTGATTTTGATGTCACGGTGCAGCTTCAAAATGCCGACATTATTGCATGGCAACCAGTCATTGATGACATCATCGCATTGGCAAGTCAGCCTTCAACGCAAGCGCCGATACTGCCACCGCTCAACAAGGTTTCTGGTAGTGTGCAACAAGCCAATGTCGGCCCTGTTCCCTTTACTGATGTTGAATTCACACTGACACCCGTACCTGGAGCGATGGATCTTAAGCTTAATGCCAAAGAGCTCAGAGCACGCGTAGATATTCCAGTGGGTGAGTCTGCTGTAGGGCGAGAGATCCTTGTTAAAGCAGACTATTTACGTGCTGTAGTAGCCAATGACGAAGCCAATATTGAAACCGATATTGAAACCGATATCGAAACCAAGGAACCACAAAACAACAAAACTGTGACAGTCAAAGAGCAACAAGCTGAAGATTTAAGCTGGCTTGCTCGTCTGCCCAGTGTGCGTTTTGACTGCCAAGATTGCCGACTGAACGAATACCAATTAGACAAGGTGCTCATCCGCTTTGCAGGTGATAACACACAGCTCAATATTAGCGAGTTACTGGTTGATAAAGACGAGCATGTGTTGCGAGCCAATGGCATATGGCGAGATGGTGCCACGCTGCTATCAGGGCAGTTCAATAGTAAAGACATCGGCCAATTATTCGATGAATTTGATCTCACCTCTACGGTACAAGATTCAAAAGCAAAGATGGACTTTGATTTGACTTGGCAAGGCGCTCCCTATGACTTTAACGTCGCGTCACTCGGTGGTGAGGTTAAATGGGAACTGGGTGAAGGCCACTTACGCGATATTAGTGATGGCGGCGCGCGGGTATTCTCGTTATTGAGCTTGGATTCACTGGTACGTAAGTTAAAACTGGACTTTCGCGATGTTTTCGCCAAAGGCTTTTTCTATAATTCCATGGAAGGCTCAATACAGCTCGAGCAAGGAATTGCATACACCCAAGATACAAAAATGGATGGCGTGCCTGCTGATTTAACAATTAAAGGTTATGCTGATTTGAATACCCAGACTATCAACTATGACTTGGCTGTTGCACCTCAAGTCACTTCAAGCTTGCCCGTAATTGTGGCGTGGATGGTGAATCCCGTCACCGGTTTGGCAGCGCTAGCACTTGATAAAGTAATACATTCAGCACGGGTGATCTCTGAAATTAATTTCAAAGTAACGGGGTCTATGAGCGATCCACAAGTGATAGAACTCGATAGAAAGAGCCGCGAAGTGACATTACCGCAGGCTGCCCAAAGTCAGCCCTCGTCTGAGCCCGCGCCTTCACAACCACAACAGCAGCAGGAGCAGCCGCAATCGTGATGATTCATGCTTTGCAATTTTGTGCAACCAGTAATGCCAAACATAACTTTGAGCGCGTTGCTGAGTTCATCAATACGTTGCCAGCGCACAGGCCCTGTTTGGTGAGTCTGCCAGAAAGCTGGTTATGTTTTGCAAAAAGCTCAGAGCAGGTTCTGGAAGTGGCTCGTCAGCATCAATATTGGCGGCAACAATTGTCACTGCTTTGTCAAAAAGAGCAAGTCTGGCTCGCAGCAGGGACGATTCCTGTTATGAGTGACACCGGTAGATACTACGCTGCCTCTATTTTGTTTGATGCTCAAGGGCGCGAGTGTGCTCAGTACAACAAGATCCACCTTTTTGATGTCACCGTATCTGACAACACGGGCAATTATCATGAGTCAAAGCACACTCAACCAGGCGAACACATAGTGGTCGCGGATGTGCTTGGTACTAAGGTAGGGCTGAGTGTGTGTTATGATATGCGCTTTAGTGAGTTGTACCGAGCTCAAGTAGAACTCGGTGCCAACGTATTGCTTGTGCCCAGCGCATTTACTGTACCAACGGGACGAGCACATTGGCACACCTTGCTTAGAGCCCGAGCAATTGAAAGCCAAGCCTTTGTGGTTGCTGCAGGTTTATATGGTCGTAATGACACTGATATTGCCCATGACAATGGTAGGCAAACTTATGGTCATAGCCTGATTATTTCTCCGTGGGGCGAGATCATCAGCGAATGTCATTCTGGCGAAGGCTGGATCAGCGCCACTGTCGACATGAACGAATTAAATCAATGCCGTGAGCGCATGCCTATGCACGCTCACCGCCAAGCGAGAAAAGTAAAATTATGAGCCAAGTTGAGCAGAATTTATTAACCCAAAGCCAGTTGGATAGAGACGATCTAGCCAAGGCGTTGAGTTACATGCATCAGCACAAAGTCGATTATGCAGACTTGTATTTCCAGTCAAGTTATAACGAATCGTGGGTGCTTGAAGATGGCTTAGTCAAAGAAGGTAGCTACAACATCGAACGTGGTGTGGGTGTGCGCGCTATCAGTGGCGAAAAAACCGGTTTCTCATACTCGGATGCAATTAACCTCGAAGCCATTAACAATGCAGCAATGGCGGCACGAAGCATTGCCGATGCGGGGCAAGATGGCAAGATTCAGGTGTTCAGTGAAGCTGATGTAAAACGTCAATTCGAGCCGATGCAGCCAATACAGAGCATGAAAGACGCGGATAAAGTCGCCTTACTGCGTGAAGTAGAAGAGTATATTCGTCAACTCGCACCAGAGGCTGAACAGGTAGTGAGCTCAATGTCAGCGGTGTATGAGGAAGTGTTAGTGGCTGCCAGCGACGGTACGTTTGCGACCGATATTCGTCCATTGGTGCGACTCAATTGTTCAGTGTTACTTGTTAAAGGGGAGCGCCGTGAACGCGGGGGAGCTGGCGGTGGTTCGCGTACTGATTTCAACTACTTCAAAGAAATGGTTGAAGGTAAGCCGCGTTGGATGCATTTTGCAGAAGATGCAGTGCGCATGGCAAAAGTAAACCTTGAAGCAGTTGATGCTCCCGCAGGTACTATGCCAGTAGTACTGGGCGCTGGTTGGCCGGGGGTGTTGCTCCATGAAGCTGTTGGTCATGGTCTAGAAGGTGATTTTAACCGCAAAGGAGCCTCTGCCTTTAGCGGTAAAGTGGGTCAGCAAGTGGCATCAGAACTATGCACCGTAGTGGATGATGGCACCATGGCAAATCGCCGAGGGTCGTTAAACATTGATGATGAAGGCACACCAGCTGGGTATAACGTGCTTATAGAAAATGGCATTCTTAAAGGGTACATGCAAGATAAGCACAACGCTAAGCTAATGGGTGTTGCGCCAACAGGTAATGGTCGTCGCGAGTCTTATGCGCATCTCCCTATGCCCCGGATGACCAATACCTATATGCTTGCAGGTGAGCACTCGCAGCAAGATATTATTGCCTCTGTAGACAAGGGGATTTACGCGCCTAACTTTGGCGGCGGTCAGGTGGATATTACCTCTGGTAAATTTGTGTTCTCTGCTTCAGAAGCCTATTTGATTGAAAATGGTAAAATCACCACACCGATTAAAGGTGCGACCTTAATTGGTAATGGCCCAGAGGTCATGAAGCAAATATCTATGGTTGGTAATGATCTAGAGCTTGATAAAGGTGTTGGCGTGTGTGGTAAAGATGGTCAAAGTGTCCCTGTAGGGGTCGGCCAACCATCATTAAAAATTGACCAGCTCACCGTTGGTGGGACAGCATAACACAGCAAAAAGGCAGCCTAGGCTGCCTTTTTTGATTGTGCTTGGTCGCTTATAACATGAGGTCTTTGAGCACTTGGAACAGCTCTTTAAAAGACTTTCCAGGTTTCTCTTGTTTAACTTCTTTCGCGGCTTGGCGGATCAGTTGACGCATGCGTTGGCGTTCTAAATTTGGATATTCTTCCAGCAACGGGTTAAGACGGCTATCGCCTTGGGCAATTAACTCATCGCGAATGAGCTCAATTTTGTTAACGAGTACGTCTTTTTGATTGTTCTTATTAGTGATAATCGCCATCGCATCATGAATTTCATCGACATTCGCAGTGCCACGCAGTGTTTTAGCGATGTAGTTTAGGTGACGACGATAAGCATCTTTTTTGTCTTTAAGGCGATCGGCAAGCTCCATAGCTGCAACCAAATCTGGACTAAGAGGAAGTTTCTCACGTTGCTTTTTAGAAAGGTTCGCCATTTCTACGCCAAGATCATGGAATTCCATGGCATCGCGTTTGAGCTCACTTTTAGATACGTAAATAATTTCTTCTTCAGGTTGTGGTTTTTTAGCCATGTTGGTCTCGAATAATGCACTTTGACACTATTATACCAATTAGTATGCGTAAGTGTTTATATAATCTCGTTCATGTGTGTTCATGGATGGATTAAAGACGTGTTATCACTAAATTACTGAGATGCTTTGTGTTAGGCTTAGAGCATACGATTTAAGAGCGAAAAGAATTATGCAAGACAAAGACTCCGCTGCGATTTATACACAAATTGATGAAGTAAAAGAAGCAGTGAGTGAAGTGCTAGAGCAAGCCAAAAAGCTCGGCGCTACGGCTGCCGAAGCAGCCATGTCGAGTACCTCAGGACTGTCGGTAAGCACCCGTTTGGGCGAAGTTGAAACCATTGAATTCAACCAAGATGGTGGCCTCGGTGTGAGTATTTATGTCGGCAACAAAAAAGGCTCGGCTTCTACTGCTGATTTAAGCCCGCAGGCGCTGCGCTCAGTCGTTGAAAAAGCGATTGAGATTGCTAAATATACCTCAGAAGACCCCTGCAATGGTTTGGCCGATGCTGAGCTACTTGAGATGACACCACCGGATCTCGATTTGTATCACCCATGGCAAGTCAGTCCTGAAGATGGGATTGCGATATGCCAAGAGGCCGAGCACGCAGCACTTAATTTTGACGAGCGCATCGTTAACTCAGATGGCGCAAGCTTTAGCAGTCATGAAGGTTTGCGCGTATACGGCAATAGTCATGGTATGTTGGCTGGCTTCCCGCGCACTCGTCACAGCATCAGTACTATGGTTATTGGTCAAGATGGCGAGCAAATGCAGCGTGATTCAGCGTATACAATCTCTCGTGACAAAGAGGGGTTAAAGGCGGCTAAAGAAGTGGGCCTAGAAGCTGCGAGCGAGACTATTGCGCGACTTAATAGTCAAAAACTGGGAACCATGAAAGTCCCTGTCGTGTTTCGTGCTGACATCGCCAGCTCTTTATTTGGGCACCTTGTTTCGGCCATCGGTGGTGGGGCTTTGTATCGCAAATCTAGCTTCTTACTGGATAGCCTTAATACTCAAGTGTTCAGTGATATCGTTAACATTAGTGAGCGACCGCATTTACTCAAAGGCTTTGCCTCGTCACCTTTTGATTCGGAAGGGGTGAAAACTATTGACCGTGAAATTATTCACGGTGGTGAGCTGAAAACCTATCTACTTGCGAGCTATGCCGCCCGCAAAATGGGTATGACAGCGACAGGCCATGCCGGTGGTATTCATAATTGGTTAGTGCAGCAAACACATGACAACTTAAGTGCGTTATTAAAGCAAATGGGCACAGGATTGTTAGTGACCGAGCTAATGGGTCAGGGGGTGAATACGGTAACAGGTGATTACTCTCGCGGTGCAGCTGGCTTCTGGGTAGAAAATGGTGAGATTCAATACCCTGTCAGTGAGATCACCATTGCCGGTAACCTGAAGGATATGTTTAAAGGCATCGCTGGGATTGGTGGTGATGTGGACCACCGTGGCGGTGTGCTCACAGGTTCGGTTTTAATTGAGCAAATGCAAATTGCCGGTCAGTAAGACTAAAAGCTTGCGATAACAATGATGTTAAAACGTCCTTTATTGGGCGTTTTTATTTAGAAAAGTCTTTACCTCAACTTAGGTTGAGGTTTTAAGGTCTCTCTAAGTTGATAATCAATCATTGAATTTGGAGAGATATATGTATCTAGAGCATGTGAACTTAGTTGTTACGGATATTGAAAAGACTCTGTCGTTTTACCGCGCGGTTTTTCCTCATTGGTACGTACGTAGTAAAGGCCACAGTGAGTGGTCGGGTAAACCTAGAAACTGGCTTCACTTTGGTGATGACTATCATTACATCGCGCTGAGCGATAATGGTGAAGGTGATAACCGTGATCTGGCCGGACATCAGCCTGGTTTGGCGCACTTTGCTTACGTAACAGAAAATTTAGATGCGGTGATTGAGCGGCTTCAAGATGCAGGCTTTGAAATTGCTAAACAAGGTGCCGATAATCCATATCGTCGTAACGTATACTTTTTAGACCCTGCAGGGTTTGAAGTGGAGTTTGTGCAGTATCTTAGCGATATACCCGAGCTAAGAAATAATGAGCTTTAGTAGAGTATAAAGAGCTCGATAGTGACCGAGCTCATTTTAATTCTGAGCTCAAATTAAGAACCAAGTCGCGGTGCCGAGGAAAGCAAAAATACCCACAATATCCGTCACTGTGGTCAGCACTACGTTACCTGCTAGTGCAGGGTCGATGTTCATGCGTTTGAGGATCAGAGGTATTACTGCACCAGCAATACCCGCAGCGAGTAAGTTCATGAACATGGCGAAGGCGATCACCAAACCAATGGTTAAGTCCCATTTCCACAAGGCGATGGCACTGCCTATCAGAACAGCCCACAGCACCCCGTTAAGCGCACCGATAGCGAGCTCTTTGGTAAGAATGAACTTCTGGTTGGTATCGTTAATATGCCCCAAAGCAAGACCACGGATAACAAGGGTCAGTGTTTGCGAACCCGCAACACCACCCATTGAGGGCACAATACCATTCAATACGGCAAGAAAAGGGAGAATACCCAAGGTGCTCTCAAAGAAGCTGGCAACAAACGCAGCGAGCATGGCAGTAAGCAGGTTTACACCTAACCAAACAGAGCGACGCTTGGTACTTTTCACTACAGGAGCAAAGGTATCCTCTTCATCATCTAGACCTGCCAAACTCAACATGCTGTGCTCGGCGCCTTCACGAATAACGTCAACGATGTCATCGATGGTGATACGCCCAAGTAGGTGGGCTTGTTCGTCCACTACCGGTGCTGAAATCCAGTTATGACGCTCGAACAGTTGTGCAACTTCAGACTCGTCCATGGTGATGGGAATAGACTCACACTCATCATCCATCACATCACGGACGATTGCATCGGGCATGGTCGTCAGTAGCGCCGATAGCGGCATAGAACCTAAAAAGCAGTTGTCCTTATCAACAACATAAAGCTCATCGGTACCCTCTGGCAGCTCGCCTCGTAAACGCAGATATCGCAATACCACATCAATTGACACGTCAGGACGAATGGTCACCGTATCGGTGTTCATCAATGCACCCGCTGAGCGCTCTTGATATGACAAGGCCGTCGTTGCACGATCCCTGTCTTGAATGTCCATGGCCTCGATTACATCTTTATAAACGGGCTCAGGCAGGCTCCGAA
Organism: Pseudoalteromonas maris; assembly: GCF_049257235.1. Taxonomy (NCBI): domain Bacteria; kingdom Pseudomonadati; phylum Pseudomonadota; class Gammaproteobacteria; order Alteromonadales; family Pseudoalteromonadaceae; genus Pseudoalteromonas; species Pseudoalteromonas maris. Next base: position 299,388 of record NZ_JBMMUF010000003.1, on the reverse strand, counting down.
GTACTTCACCGAGGTCATCGTCATCCATGTCTTCGGTAGCAGCAGCAATGTGCTCAGGCTCCATTCGAGCAATAATGCTTAAACGTACGTCTTCTGAGAGCTCTTCAAGTACATCACCCTGAACATCAGGGTCTACAAGTGACCAAACCTTAAAACGGGTTTTGTGTGGCGAAGATTCTAAAAGTAATGCGGTATCACTGGGAGCTGTTTTCGCGAGAAGCCGGCGAACATGAACAAATTGACCGCTGCTTAAGGCTTCAGTGATTTCCTGAAGTGGTTGGAGCGGATTTTCTTGTTCATAGGCTTCTGGCATAGGCTTCCCTTAATGATAAAACTGGAAGAAACGCGCTGATAAGCGCTTGAATATTGTATCTTAACTAGCGCTAAGATACCAAACGTAAATAGGTACTATTCTTGTTCGTGGAACTTTTCGGCAATTAACATACCTACAGCGGTAAGTGCAGCGTCTTCATCTTCTCCTTCACATACTACATGCACTTCTTTGCCTTGACCGCTTTCTAGGAGCAACAAGGCTAACACACTGTCTGCTTCAGCACTTTTATCACCTTGATAAAGAGTTATTTTAGCATCAAAACTCATGGCTAGCTGCGCAAGTTGTGATGCCGCTCTTGCATGTAAGCCGAGTTTGTTTTGAATAACGAAAGTACCTTCTTTCACCGTTACTTTTCCTGTTCGCGATGACGTATTTTGACATTAGGGTAGGTATCCATGAAGCGCTCACCGAGCGTTTGAGCTAGGTATACTGAACGATGCTGACCTCCCGTACAGCCAATGGCTATGGTCAAATAACTACGATTGTTGCGCTCGAGATGAGGCAGCCACGTTTGTACAAATGTTTGAATCTGCCAGGTAAATTTTTGCACTATGCTGTCGCTAGAAAGGTAATCTTTCACGGGTTGGTCAAGGCCAGTTAGCGGTTTTAAATCAGGCTCCCAGTGCGGGTTAGGGAGGAAACGCGCATCGAATACATAGTCAGCATTTTTTGGAATACCGTGTTTAAAGCCAAATGATTCAAAGGTAATAAGCAAGGGTTTGTCCTTTTTGCCCATAACCTTTTCGCGGATCATCTCTGCTAATTGATGCACACTCAGCTCACTGGTATCAATGATGAAGTTTGCGTGTGAGATAAGCACATCGAGCAACTTTTTCTCTTCCTTGATGGCGATATCCAGTGGCAAATTTTGCATTGATAGAGGGTGTAAACGGCGAGTTTCAGAGAACCGCTTTATGAGTGTTTGCTCATCGCTATCGAGGTAAAATAATGATGGCTTTGAGAACTCAGGTAGGTATCCAAGGATATCGCTAAACTCTTGTTCTTCTTTGGGTAAGTTACGTACGTCAATGCTGACCGCTATTTTGTCGTAACTATCAGAGACGCTGCGCACCAGAGAGGGGAGTAAGTTAACAGGGATATTATCAACACAGTAGTAGCCCAAGTCTTCCAAAACTCGTAACGCTACGGATTTGCCTGATCCCGAACGGCCACTGACGATTATCAAGTCCATTTCTAACCCCTCACTAAGCATATATGCGTAATAATCATCACACTTATACGCAGTAGAATTAGGTGATGATCAGCTCAAACAACTCTTGATCGCTTGTGACGGCTCTAAGTTGTTTACACAGTTGTTTATCTTTGAGTTTATCAGCTATTTTCGCTAAGGTCTTGAGATGTTGGTCACATTGGTTATCTGGTACGAGCAGTGCGACAAAAATATCTACAGGGCGGTTATCAATCGCATCAAAATTGATGGCTTCTTTGCTGGTAACGACTAAAGCGATGATTTCATCAAGGCCTTCCAAACGGCCATGAGGGATAGCAATGCCGCGGCCTATGCCGGTGCTACCTAATTTTTCACGCGTTAAAAACGCATCGAGCAGTGTTTGCTCGCTCAAGTGAGGCGCATGTTGATGAGCAACCTGAGCAAGGTACTCCAGCATTCTTTTTTTGCTATTAAAAAGGACCGCAGCTTTGCTGCAGTCCTTTGAGAAAATATGTTCTAGGCTCATATTAGTGTCGAGACAATTTCTCTTTATGTTTGATTACTTGACGATCCAATTTGTCGATAAGGCCATCGATCGCCGCATACATATCTTGATGCTCCGCGGTTGCGAACAGTTCGCCACCATTTACGTGAAGAGTTGCTTCTGCTTTTTGTGTGAGTTTCTCAATATCAAGGATGACATGCACATTATTGATATGGTCAAAATGACGCTCAAGTTTTGCAAATTTGCTATTTACATAGTTACGAAGAGAGTCTGTGATTTCAACATGACGACCGGTAAGATTTAATTGCATAAGCATTTTCCTTCTTGTCTTGCGTCTATATCAAGCTTTTACGCTGATTTGACGGTGGAATGGCTAACGATTCACGATATTTTGCAATCGTTCTTCGAGCCACTTTAATTCCTTGCTCTGCAAGTATGTCCGCAATTTTGCTATCGCTCAATGGCTTAGCTGGGTTTTCAGCGGCTACTAGCTTCTTGATCAATGCTCTTATCGCTGTGGATGAGCATTCACCTCCGTTTTCAGTATTCACATGGCTGGAGAAGAAGTACTTAAGCTCAAATATTCCCCGAGGTGTGTGCATGTATTTCTGAGTGGTAACGCGCGAGATTGTTGACTCGTGCATTTCAACCATTTCTGCCACATCGTTGAGGACCATTGGTTTCATCGCTTCTTCGCCATGTTCAAAGAATGCCTGCTGTTGTTGAACAATGCAATTAGTTACTTTGAGTAGCGTATCATTGCGTTGTTCCAGGCTCTTTATAAACCATTTTGCCTCTTGTAAGTGAGAGCGAATAAATTGGCTGTCACTTTGTGATTTACAGTTACGCCCTAGTGAAGCGTAGTGATCGTTAACGCGTATTTTAGGCATGCTGTCTGGGTTCAATTCAACCACCCAGCGGCCCTTTACTTTTTTCACTGACACATCAGGTATCACGTATTCCGACTCTTCGCGAACGATGGTCGCGGCGGGTTTTGGATTCAGACTATGTATCAGTGTCATCACCTCTTTTAACTGCGCTTCTTTAAGCTTAGTCTTTTTCATCAAGGTGCGATAGTCGCGATTTCCTAGCAAATCAATGTAATTACAAATTACCTCTTTCGTTTCTCTAAGCCAAGGGGTTTGAGGTGAAAATTGATTGAGCTGGATCAACAAGCATTCTTGTAATGAGCGCGCGCCTATTCCCACGGGATCAAATAACTGAATACGTTTGAGTACCGCCTCAATTTCGTCTAATTCAATCTCTTCTTCTTGCTCTTCGTGATTAAGGCTTTCAAGTAAGTCTTCGGTTGTTACCGTCAGTAAGCCGTTATCGTCGATGGCCTCAATGATAGCCGTTGCAATGGCTTCATCAATTGGACTAAACGGTGTGAGTTGGAGTTGCCACATCAAGTAATCGTGCAAGGTTTCAGTTGTTTCACCTTGATACACAGATTCGTCATCAGGCATGGGGCCTGCAGAGGCCACGGGGGCCGCGCTAATGTATTCATCCCACGACACATCCATGGGCAAGTCATCGCCCATAGACTCGCTGCTCATGGCATCAGAACTCTCCATTTGGTCTGAAGTTTGAGTTTCTACCTCATTTTTGTCTTCGCCATTGCTGTGAGAGTCTTGGTCATTATCAGACTTGTCATTGTTATCTGAATAACTTTCCTCTTCGACTTCAAGCAGAGGGTTTGCGTCTAGCGCTTCTTGAATTTCTTGCTGGAGATCCAAAGTACTGAGTTGCAACAGGCGAATGGCCTGCTGCAGTTGTGGAGTCATTGTTAATTGCTGGCCTAAGCGCAGCTGTAATGATTGCCTCATGTACTCTAACAATCCTTTTTATTGTTATAACCTAAATTGTTCACCTAAATACACATCACGAACGGTTTGGTCTGCCAGAACCTCCTCAGGACTCCCTGAGGCGATCAATTCACCATGAGAAACGATGTAAGCTGTTTCACACACGTCTAATGTTTCACGCACATTGTGGTCAGTGATAAGTACGCCAATGCCACGATTACGGAGGTGTTCAATAATTTTCTTTATATCTAACACCGAAATAGGGTCGACACCAGCAAAAGGTTCATCTAACAGGATAAATTTCGGATTTGCGGCTAATGCGCGAGCAATTTCGACGCGACGGCGTTCACCGCCTGATAAAGCCATCCCCTGTGATTCTCGAATGTGCTGAATGTTGAACTCATCAAGCAAACTCTCAAGCTCCTCTTCACGACCCGCTTTATCCAAATCTTTTCGGGTTTCCAAAATCGCCATGAGATTTTGATATACGCTAAGCTTTCTGAAAATTGAGGACTCTTGCGGTAAGTAACCTATCCCCAAGCGAGCACGAGAGTGCATTGGTAAAAGCGTGATATCTTGCTCATCAATACTGATCATACCTTTATCGCTCGGCACCAAGCCAACAATCATATAGAAGGTTGTGGTTTTACCCGCACCATTAGGGCCAAGCAAACCGACAATGCTGCCTGCTTTTACCTCTAAACCCACATCTTTTACTACTTCACGGCCCTTGTAGCTTTTTGCTAACTTTTGCGCCTTCAGTGTGGTCATGGTTGTTCCTTCTCTTGTGGCTGCTGCTCACCTTGCGGTGTAAGCGTTGTGCGTACACGTGTGCTTGAGTCTTTGTCCTTTTCTGCGCTGATAGTCTGCTTATCTATATCATAGCTGATAGTTTCAGCGACGATCTGTTGATCCGCCATTTGAATTTTTGCATCGCCTTTGATTTGCAGCATTTGTGTGGCTACGTCATAGCGGATCTCTTTTGCTGATGCAGTAATTTGCTTACCGTCTGCCATAGTTTCGATATACATCGCAGGGTCGCCTGTGGCGATCAGTAATTGTTTGTTGTCGCCAAGCTCAGGGCGGCGGTGGGCTTCTAATCGATCCGCTTTTATTTCACGGTTACCATGGACTATATGCACATTCTTATCAAATATGGTGGTGTTTTCTTTGATTAGAGCTTGTTGTCTGTCTGCGTCAATAAACACCTTAGAGATGGCATCTACTTGCTCTGCGTGTAACTGGAAAGCACTTAAACCAAGCGCAAAACCAAGAATTAATACATTGAATTTATTGGTCATAATATACTGTTCGCGTATGTTTTATCAGTTCTACTATCTCTGCATTGATATCGGCTTTCAAGCCTTGGCCAATGATCACTAAATCTGGCCCCCGTAATTCTACGGCTTGTTCTGATTCCATTTTCTGTGCATCGATATCGATTTCAATAGCAGTCGCTTTAACTTGTTCGATCATCGCCCCTACAACTAAGTTGGTGGCGATAACATTATTTTCCAAGATTAAAATATTATTGTTGTACAGGGTTGCTTCATCAGCGGTCAGACGCCAACGCTCGCCATTGTTGTACAAGGTGAACTCGGGCTTGGTGAAATGAGTAAACCCTAGCTCATCAAACATTTCCATTCGTTCAGCGTAAACGCTGTGGCTTAACGTACCCTTATCGTTATAGTTTCGCTGACGCAGGCCATTGGCAATATAATCCGGCATGGCAATGTCTTCTTGTGCGTCGACGACTGGCTGCTCTTCTTTTATAAAATAGGGCGCCCATAACCACGCCATGATAGCCAAGAATATAATGGATATGAGCAGCCGAGCATTATTCATGAACTGGTTCCTTGGGTGCCAAGTGAGTGGCCTTGGGCCAGCATTAACAAGTCTGTCAGCTCTCGCACCGCACCAAAACCGCCGGGCATGAGTGTAGTGTAGTGACTAATGCGTTTAATAAGTGGGTGTGCGTCGTTCACTGCAACCGCAAAGCCAACTTGTTGCATTACCGGCAGGTCAGGACCATCATCACCGATATAGGCTACTTGGTCGTTGGTCAGACTGAGTGCTTGTTTTAATTCTGCGTAGGCTTCTAGCTTGTTTTCCTTGCCCTGATAAATATGCTTTACACCCAAGCTGGTCATTCGGGTCTCAACAATGTGTGATTGGCGGCCAGTGATGACCGCGACGTGAACACCTGTTGCCATCAGAGCTTTAATGCCAAAGCCATCTTTGGTGTTGAACGCTTTAAGCTCTTCCCCTTGGTTACCGAGGTAAATACGGCCATCAGAGAACACACCATCAATGTCACAGATAAGCAGCTTAATTGCTTTAGCCTTTTGCCAAGCTGCATCTTCAATTGGTTGATATAACTCAGTAAATAACATTACAGCACTCCTGCGCGCAGTAGGTCTTGCATATTAAGGGCCCCAATCGGACGCTGCTGCTCGTCAATGACAATAAGTCCATTGATGCGCTTTTTCTCCATAATGTTTAACGCTTGCGCTGCCAACATATGTTCATCAGCTGTAGTGCAATTAGGCGTCATGACATCAACTAATGCTGTGTTATGGATATCGATACGATGCTCAAGCACACGACGTAAATCGCCATCAGTGAATAAGCCCACGAGTTTACCATCGTCATCGATGACAGCTGTCATACCCAAACCTTTGGTTGAGATCTCAAGGAGGGCATCTTTTATACTTTGAGACTGATGAGAGCGCGGCACATTATCACCAGCATGCATCACATCTTTGAGTGTGAGTAACAGACGTTTACCTAAGCTGCCACCTGGATGTGATAAGGCAAAATCGTCGGCGGTGAAGCCTTTGGCCTCCAGTAGGGCTACGGCAATGGCATCGCCCATTGCAAGTGTAGCTGTGGTGCTAGCTGTGGGCGCTAAGCCTAAAGGGCAGGCCTCTTGTGATACGCCGATACAGATATGTAAATCTGCGAGTGTGGCCATGCTCGAACTCGGGCTACCTGTCATCGCAACCAATGCTGCACCTATACGTTTAATCACTGGAATGATGCTAACAATCTCATGGGTTTCACCAGAGTTGGATATTAATAACACCACATCTTGTGAGGTGATCATTCCTAAATCACCATGGCTGGCTTCGCCTGGATGCACAAAAAAGGAAGGCGTGCCTGTACTGGCCAACGTTGCTGCGATCTTATTGCCGATATGGCCTGATTTACCAATACCTACAACAATGATGCGCCCCACACATTCTTTCATCAGCTCACACGCTTGGCTGAACTGCTCATCCAAATGAGCAAATTGTTCTTCAAGAGCTTTTGCTTCTGTTTCAATTACGCGTTTGGCTGTTGCTATATAGCTTTGTGTCATGTGCAATTCTCTATGCTATCTGACTAAAAATATATCCTTGGTAAGCAAAAAATGCGATCACCAACATGCCACCTTCCACTCTGTTGATGCGTCTTGCACCGCGAAAGTTCAAACTCATTGCCATTAACACTATGGTGGCAGCAATCATAACCAGAGCATCCCGATTGGCTGCTGATGCATCTATGATTGATGGGTTAAGGATGCCCGCTATGGAAAGTACAGCAAGGATATTGAAGAGGTTGGAGCCAACAATGTTACCTAGCGCCAAATCATCTTCTTTTTTCAGTACCCCTGCGACGCACGCAGCGAGTTCCGGTAAGCTGGTTCCTACAGCAATAATTGTTAACCCAATTACCAAGTCACTTAAGCCAAAATATTGGGCGATTTCTACAGCTGATGAAACGATAAAATGAGAGCTTAGCGGCAGCAGAATAAGACCGATAGCTAACCAAAAAAGCGCGACTTTCGTGGTCACGTCGTTGGGGATTTCATCGCATGCCTCGCTGATGAACGGATCATCTTCGGCATTTTTTTGATTGCGAGATATAACGATTAAAAAGCTAATAAAAGCGACAAATCCAGCCAGCAGCAGCCAACCTTCTGTTTGTGAGAAGTAATTATCAGTAAACATATACCATGCAATCACGGAAACCACTAAAACGAGTGGCATTTCTCGCTTTAAGGTAATCGAAGACACAGATAAAGGTCTTAAAAGCGCGGTAATACCTAATACTAACAAGATATTGGTAATGTTAGAGCCAATGGCATTGCCAACTGCTGTGTCGGTTTTATCAGCCAATGCAGCTTGTGCAGAGACCATCATTTCAGGTGCTGAAGAGCCCATCGCAACAACGGTTAAACCAATGATTAAAGCTGGTACACCTAAGTTGCGCGCCAAAGCCGCAGCGCCGAAAACAAACCTATCCGCACTCCATACGAGTGCAACAAAGCCGGCGACGAGAATGGCAAAAGAAGTAAGCATGATTGCAAAGCCGAAAAGTAATAATGAACACTGGCGCAAATAGTAACAAAAGCCGCTGTAATTGTGTAAAAAAACGCATCGAAATTGTGCGTCAATGAAAGAATTTCTCTGATCTTACAAATTTTTACAGATTCTTTTTTCCCTTATTGTAAAAAAACTTTAAAATGCGAGGTCTATCGATAGAAGATTTGTGGGAGAGCGACTTGTCGCAACCAATCGTAGAGATCAAGGACGTTACCTTTAAACGCGCTGAGCGTGTGATCTATCAAAATATGGATTTCACCATTCCCAAAGGGAAAATTACCGCGATTATGGGCCCTAGCGGCATAGGTAAGACGACCCTGTTACGTCTCATTGGTGGTCAACTCAAGCCTGATAACGGTGATATTCTTTTCCAAGGCCAAAGCATTCCAAGCATGACCCGTGCCGAGCTTTACCGTGCGCGCACTAAAATGAGCATGCTGTTTCAAAGTGGCGCGTTATTTACCGATATGTCGGTGTTTGACAATATCGCATTTCCGCTGCGCGAACATACCCAGCTTAGTGAAGAGTTGATTCGCCTGATTGTGCTTATGAAGTTACAGGCCGTGGGTCTGCGTGGTGCAAAAGATCTTATGCCTGCTGAGTTATCGGGTGGTATGGCAAGACGAGCAGCGCTTGCGCGTGCTATTGCACTAGACCCTGAGTTTATCATGTATGACGAACCATTTGCTGGCCAAGACCCTATATCAATGGGGGTATTGGTGAAATTAATCAAATCATTAAACGAAGTATTAGGTTTGTCGTCTTTGATTGTGACCCATGATGTTCCTGAGGTAATGAGTATCGCTGATCATGCCATTATCATTGCTGAAAAAGGGGTGATTGGTGCAGGCAGCCCTGAGCAATTGCGTAAGCATGAATCACCGCTGGTACAACAGTTCTTACAGGGCTTGTCGGATGGGCCCGTACCTTTTCATTTTGACGCTCAGCCCTATGAGCAGGAGTTGTTGTCATAATGTCTGCATTAATTGAATTTTGGCAGCGTCTTGGCCATAAAACGCTGAGCCGATTCGCGTCAATGGGCCGTGCAACCCAGATGTTGTTAGGTGCACTGCTTAGTATGCCCAACTTCCGTAAAGGCGCGCCCTTACTTATTCGCCAGCTCTATATGGTTGGCTTTTTGTCACTTATTATTATCGTGGTTTCAGGATTATTTATCGGTATGGTGCTGGCCTTGCAAGGTTACACGGTATTGGTGGATTACGGAGCTGAAGATAGTCTAGGTCCATTGGTCGCGTTAAGTTTACTTCGAGAGTTGGGACCGGTGGTCACGGCTTTGTTGTTTGCTGGGCGTGCTGGCAGTGCGCTGACAGCAGAAATTGGCCTTATGAAAGCAACTGAGCAGCTAACAAGTCTAGAAATGATGGCCGTTGACCCTCTTAAAAGAGTCATTGCTCCACGCTTTTGGGCGGGTATGATCAGCATGCCTGCATTAGCACTTATTTTTTCAGCAGTTGCGATTATTGGCGCGCACCTTGTTGGCGTTGATTGGTTGGGAGTGGATAGAGGAAGCTTCTGGTCAATTATGCAATCGCAAGTGTCTTTTGAGAAAGATATCCTCAACGGCATCATCAAAAGCTTTGTATTCGCCCTGCTCGTTACTTGGATTGCACTATACAAAGGCTATGACTGTGTACCAACGTCAGAAGGTATCAGTCGCGCGACCACAGAAACTGTTGTGCACTCTTCACTAGCCGTACTTGGCTTCGATTTTATTTTGACCGCCGTGATGTTTGGCGGCTAAAGGATTAACACCATGAATTCGAGAAAAATTGAAATTTTGGTTGGCTTGTTCGTCTCTATGGGCGTTGCGGCATTGGTTATGCTGGCGCTAAAAGTTGCCAATGCTGGTATTGATGGCGGTAATGGAACCTATTCATTGCACGCTAAGTTTGAAAACATAGGATCGTTAAAAGTACGCGCACCTATTAAGGTCGGCGGAGTAGTGATCGGTAGGGTCGACGAGATTATGGTTCACCCCACTGAGTTTGTGCCTGTTGTTTATATGGCGATTGATACTAACTACGAATGTAAATTCTCAGATGCGACGTCAGTTTCTATTTTGACATCGGGTATCCTGGGTGAGCAGTACCTAGGGATCAATCCTGTTATTGCCAGTGATACAGCCCAGCAAACATGTTTGGGTAATGAGGTTGCAAAGCGTGATGAAGCTGACGAACTGTCTATTGACGCCATCTTTGGTGTGCAGTCTACGGCTTTAAAGGACGGCGATATGATCACCGATACCAAGTCAGCCTTGGTATTAGAAGAGCTTATTGGCCAATTTTTATTTAATCAAAGTAGCGAGTAGTTTTCATGGGTAAGTTTGTAAATCTATTAATTGGCGCTTTGTTGGTATTGGCGCCAGTGACACAAGCAGCGCAAATCGAGCTTGATGACCCATTTGCTATGGTTCAGCAAGTAGCCGATAAAACATTCAAACGCATTGAGAAAGATCAAGAGCAAATTATTGCGGATAAAGAACACCTCAAAGTGATTGTTGAGCAAGAGTTGCTACCATACATTGACTACAAATATGCGTCATATCGTGTACTTGCTAGCTATATTCAAAAAGCGCGCTCAATTGAAGACCCACAAGAGAAAAAGCAAGCGATTGAGAATATCAAACGCTTCATGGATGTGTTTAAAAATTACCTAGTGACAACCTATGCGGGTGTGTTCACACAATACACTGATCAAACTGTTATTTTTGAGCAAGCACATGAAGTTGGCGATGCAAATGTCGTCGTAGTAAAAACAACAATCAAGGATCCAGGTAAACCGGATATTGATATTGGCTTCAAAGTGCGTAAGGATAACAACAACAACTGGCGCGCTTATGACATGATAGCTGAAGGTATTAGCCTACTAGATGCCAAACAAAGTGAATTACATGGTATCTTGCGCCAAGAAGGCATTGAATATGTGATTGATTTACTGGATAAGAAAAGTAAGTTGCCAGTTCAGTTTCGTGGCGAAGGTGGTAATGAGTAACCTTATATTATCGCGAAACAGTGAGAGTCAATTCACCCTCGAAGGTGAATTGACCCGTGTCAGTGTTGCCGACAAGACCCTAGTTCAGCAGTTATTAACCGCGAGTGCGGATACTGTGCAACTAAACCTAGAAAAAGTAGGGCGTGTTGATACAGCCGGATTAGCTTGGTTGTTAGATTGTTTATCGCAATTGCGTAAACAAGGTAAACAACTACAGTTAGAGCATATTCCTGAACAGTTGCACAAGTTGATGCAACTAGGTCAGGTAGACAATATTTTTGAGTGAGAGTAATGCAAAGCAGTCAAGTTGAAGCTTTATTGAAAGAAGAGCTAGAGCTCGAGGAAGTCATCGTTAAAGTTGAAGGTACCCATTATCAGGTAATCGCTGTGGGTGACTGCTTCGACGGGGTAACCCCGGTAAAAAAACAACAGCTCGTTTATAAGCCGCTGATGGATCAAATTTCAGACGGCACGATTCACGCAGTCACCATTCGTGCATTCACGCCACAGCAGTGGCAACGCGAACGTAAATTTATCCTCCCGCAATAACAGGTTATTTCATAATGGACCATTTTATTATTCAAGGTGGCACCCCTTTAAGCGGTGAAGTCACAATTTCAGGTGCGAAAAATGCTGCACTACCTATTTTATTTGCCGCGTTACTCGCTGACTCAACAAGTTGTTTCAGCAACGTGCCAAAGCTTCGCGATATCACTACCACAGAAGCGTTGTTAAAAGAGCTGGGCGCTGAGGTTTATTGGCGTGATGGCAATCTTTACGTTGATGGTGGGACTGTTAACAATATCCTCGCGCCATACGAATTAGTAAAGCAGATGCGTGCTTCAGTGTTGGCATTAGGCCCTTTACTGGCGCGTTTTGGTAAAGCACAAGTGTCTTTGCCGGGGGGCTGTGCTATTGGCGCTCGCCCTGTTGATATCCATATTCAAGGTATGCGCCGCATGGGCGCGGAAATTGAAGTTGAAAACGGCTACATCCATGCGCGTGTTGACGGTCGTTTGAAAGGCGCTGAAATCTTCATGGACACAGTGAGTGTAGGTGCGACTGAAAACCTTCTTATGGCTGCAACGTTAGCCGAAGGCAACACAGTACTTGAGAACGCAGCTCGCGAGCCAGAAATCAGCGATTTAGCGAAATACCTTAATAACATGGGCGCGAAAATCACAGGTGCTGGTACAAGCCGTATCGAGATTGAAGGTGTTGAGCGTTTAGGTGGTTGCGAGCACGCAATTTTGCCTGACCGTATCGAAACCGGCACTTTCTTAGTGGCAGCAGCGATGGCTAAAGGTGATATTCTGTGTAAGAACACTGACTATCACAGCTTAGAGCCGGTGATTGAGAAGCTGCGTGAAGCCAATGCCCATATCGAAGTGACTGATAACACCATTTATCTCGACATGCGTGGCCGCGAGCTAAAAGCAGTCAATATCAAAACTGCGCCGCATCCGGGTTTCCCAACAGACATGCAAGCACAATTCACGGCATTAAATGTTGTTGCAAATGGCAGTGCGACTATCACTGAAACCATCTTTGAGAATCGTTTTATGCATGTGCCTGAGTTACAGCGCATGGGGGCAAACATCCGCCTAGAGGGCAATACCGCAATTTGTGGTGAGTCGACCAAGCTTAGTGGTGCTCAAGTGATGGCAACCGACTTACGCGCCTCTGCGAGTCTAATCTTGACTGGGATTATCTCCGAAGGAGAGACGCGCGTAGACCGTATTTATCACGTGGATAGGGGCTATGAGCACATTGAAGATAAACTCAGTGCGCTTGGTGCAAATATTAAGCGAGTAAGCGCTTAATTGCCTGATATAAAAGAAAAAAGCTGCATAATGCAGCTTTTTTGTTCGTTTACTTATAAAGTATACTGTGTACGAGGGCCATTACATTTGCGTTTCAAGCTCGGCAACCGTAACCACTAAACTCATCAGCTTACCACCGCGCTGTAACTGCACTTCTAATTTGGTACCCGGTAAAGTGTTAGCGATTCGCTCTAAACTCTGCTGAATATCACTAACAGAGTAACCATCCATACTCACCACGATATCTCCTTCTTGAATACCCGCTTGCCATGCAGGCCCGAGAGGATCAAGGTTATCAATACGCATACCGGCAATCGCCATTTGGTTGTTGGTTACGTCACGGCCTTCTTTATCCACCGCGGTGACATCCATGCCCATGTAACCACGTACAACGCGTCCATACTTTATGAGTTTGTCCATGACATCTTTGGCAAGAGAATAGGGCACTGCAAAGAAAATACCCTGAATATCAAGGTTTCGGCGCGTTTTAAATTGTGCCGAAGTAATACCGACTAAATCACCATGAGAGTTAACGAGCGCTCCCCCTGAGTTTCCGACGTTTATAGCTGCATCCATTTGCAACAAGCTTGAGTGAGAGCTGTCGGTAAGGCGTTGCTTACCTGTTGCGCTGACAATACCTTGCGTAATCGTTTGCCCTAAGTTGAGAGGGTTACCTATAGCCAGTACAACATCGCCGACTTGAGGAGAAAATGACGGGTTAATCGGAATTTTAGGCAGATCTTGCGCCTCTATTTTTAGGAGAGCTAAGTCAGTGACGGGATCAAAACCCACCAAACGCGCATCACTGTAGTGACGACCATCACTGAGCATGACCATGATCACATCGGCGCTGTTAATCACATGGTAATTAGTCAGAATATAACCATCACTGGACATCAGCACCCCAGAGCCAATCTCGGATACGGTGTTTTGCTGTTGCAGGTATCGAGGTTGTGTCGAAATTCGTTCTGAATACACAGTCACAACCGCAGGGGCTGCGCGTTTTACCGCTTTGGCATAGCTCATGTGCGAGCCATTAAATGCATCACCGGCTAACAAGGGCAGAAGCGACTCACGTAAGGACGGTATCGCCAGCATGATGACAAAAGCTAGCCCTAATCCACTCAATAGTGGCACAAGTATAAATTTGAATTGTTTTAGCACGGAGTCATTATTATTAGTGTATTGAATTGATATGATGGCATACAAATAGCAACAGCGGCAAGGGTGCCGCTGTTGAATCTTAGGCGCAAACCTAGAGAGTTACTGGATTGGCGCGAAGAAGGTGCTATTACCGCGACGCACAACGAGGACGATGTTGCCGTCAATATCGGCGATAGTGCTGCTGAGCTCGCGCACAGTTTCTACGCGCTGACGGTTAACCTGAGTGATCACGTCTCCTTCTTCAAGTCCGAGGCGCGCTGCAACCGAGCGAGGGTCGACCGAGTTGACAATCACACCCTTGATACCGTTGCGTTTACCCGATTCTAGCTCAGCGCCGGCAAGTGCCGGGTGAACTTCAGCTGCTTCTTTGGCAATGTCACCTGCGGCAGCAAGTGTGACGTCCACCTCAATTTCATCACCATCGCGATATAAGCCAATTTCTACTTCTTTACCTTCACCTAAAGTGGCTATTTTACCTTGTAGCTCTTGGAAGCTGCGAATGTCGTTGCCATTAACACTAATAATAACGTCGCCTGCTTTAATTCCTGCTTTTTCGGCTGCCGAGTCTTCAACGACTCGCTCAACCATGGCGCCTTGTTTAACCTCTAATCCCAGCGCTTTGGCATAACCTGCATCGAGTGTACGTCCAGATATACCCAGAGAACCACGGCGTACTTGCCCATATTCGATGATTTGGTCAACAAGGTTCTTCATCATGTTCGATGGTATGGCGAAACCGATGCCAACATTCCCGCCGGAAGCACCGAGAATGGCCGTATTAATACCGATGAGTTCACCTTTTAAGTTAACAAGCGCACCGCCTGAATTACCTTGGTTAATAGCCGCATCGGTTTGAATAAAGTCTTCGTAGCCTTCAATATTTAGACCGCTGCGCCCAAGCGCACTAACAATCCCCGATGTTACTGTGTGGCTGAGGCCAAATGGGTTACCGATGGCAACTGAAAAGTCGCCCACACGTAACTTATCGGAGTCAGCGATGCTAATTTCGGTGAGATCGTCGCCATCGATTTGCAGTAAAGCGATATCTGATTCTTTATCCGCGCCGATCAGCTTCGCCTCGAACTCGCGACCATCTTCTAAAGTAACAAGCATTTCTTGTGCACCGTCAATCACATGGTTGTTGGTGACAATATAGCCGTCGTCTGCATCAATAATGACGCCAGAACCCAAGCCACTGAAGGGGCGCTTTTGCGAGCGAGGTTGTGGTCGACCGAAGAAAAAATCAAACGGGTCGACACGTGTTCTTACTTCTTTTGAGCCTGAAACGCGGATACTGACAACCCCTGGGGTAACGCGCTCAAGCATAGGAGCTAGAGTTGGGAGTTGTTGTCCATCCACGGCCACGGGAAGTTTTGCGTGGCTGATGCTAGGTTGAATAAATAGGGTTGCCGATAAAATCGCGGCACTGAGAACTGATAACTTCATTTTCATAGTACAGAAACACTCCAAAAGAGAGGGCCGCATTGCAGCCCGTTACCTATAAAGCTATTTTCTATACTGACTATGGGGTCACTAATTTAGTTCCTCAAGAGCTAAACGATTGCTTATTTATCAAGCAGGTTGCTGCTCGGTTTCCTTTTTCTGGCCGCTAAATAAACCTGATTCACCCGCGGCATAGTCGGCCGGTTGACTGTCGTGCACTGTATTGATGCCATGACGCTCTGGGCGCTGACTTAATGAGGCATGAAGTTGCTCAGTGGTCTCTTTAGAAAAGAACGGTTGGCTCATATCGATGTTTTTCTTAGCAAGCAATAAATGGTCGCTTTGCTGTACATGGTTTGCCAGTTGTTCGTAATTATCTTTGAGTTTACTTATCAGTTTATTGGTGTTGTCGAGGTGGTCAGCGACGTCCTGACGATACTGCTCTAACTCACGTTGTGCAGTTTGCGCTTGCTCCTCAAGCTCTTCTTGTTTAAACCTTTTCTTGGTGAACCATCCGCCGAGAAAGAAACTGGACGCGGCGATGATGATAACTACTCCTAACCAAGTGATTGTCGACATAGACTTCCCCTTATGAAAACTTACCAGCCAAATATACGCTTTGTGATGAGCCGTGTTAAGATAGCGCAAAAATTTACACCTAACTACGCCGTAAATACCATGACACCTTGGCAAAAATATCAACAAGACTTACAACGAGATGACTTCCTTTTCGATGCAGCACAAGAAAATGCGGTAAAGCATTTGCAACGACTGTTCGATGACATTGTTGCTCAGCCTAAGAAGCCTTCAGGTTTTTTTGCGAAGCTCTTTTCCAAGGATAGCACGAAGCCAATTAAAGGGCTCTATTTTTGGGGTGGTGTTGGACGTGGTAAGACCTACCTAGTTGATACATTTTTCGAGGCACTCCCTACTGAGCGAAAGATGCGTGTGCACTTTCACCGCTTTATGCACCGTGTGCATCAAGAATTAAAGCAACTCAAAGATGTAAAAAATCCACTTTTAACGGTGGCTGACAAGCTAAAAAGCGAAACTGACATCATCTGCTTTGATGAATTTTTTGTCCAGGATATTACGGATGCAATGTTGCTAGGCGGCTTGATGGAAGCCTTGTTTGAGCGTGGCATTATTTTGGTTGCAACGTCGAATATCGTACCGGATGAACTATATAAAAATGGCTTACAGCGTGCGCGTTTCTTACCGGCCATTGCACTTGTTAATGCCAATACCGAAGTAGTGAATGTGGACTCAGGAGTCGATTACCGTTTGCGTACGCTAGAACAAGCAGAGATTTTTCACAGCCCACTTGATGAGCAAGCAGATAAAAACCTGTTTGCCTATTTTGAGCAGCTGTCGCCTGAACCTGGCCGTGCGAACGAGGCCATCGAAATTGAAGGGCGTATGATCAAAACACGCATGGTGTGCGATTGTATCGTAATGTTCGACTTTCGTGAGTTATGCGAAACAGCGCGTTCGCAAGTTGATTACATGGAAATCTCACGCTTATACAACACCGTGTTGTTATCCAACGTGAAGCAAATGGGGCAACACAATGACGATGCTGCCCGTCGTTTCATCGCGCTTGTTGATGAGTTCTATGAGCGTAATGTGACTTTGATCATCTCCGCAGAAGCGGACATCGAGCAACTTTATACTCAAGGTACCCTGAATTTTGAGTTCAAGCGATGCATTAGTCGCTTACAAGAAATGCAATCTCGCGAATACCTTGAACGCCCGCATTTAGCCTAGCTCGAGGGGCGCAAAAAGAGTCGCTTAAAAGGTGAACAAAAAAACACCTAAGCGGTAGCAATCTCTATTTCGAGCTGGTATACTCCCGCGCCTACCACTAGCCGTTCTACCTCGGTTGTTTAGCCACTACTGAGGGTTAAGTCTTAAACTCGAAGGGGTTGAAGCAAATTTAATAGAGCAGCAGAAATACTTTCTGCTTGTGGTTTTATAATTGTAAACATTGGATTTTTATAAATGAAAACGTTTGTTGCTAAACCAGAATCAGTAAAACGTGACTGGTACGTAGTTGACGCTGAAGGTAAAACTTTAGGTCGTATCGCTACTGAAATCGCTCGTCGTCTTCGCGGTAAGCATAAAGCTGAGTACACTCCACACGTTGATACTGGTGACTACATCATCGTAATCAATGCTGAGAAAGTTACTGTAACTGGTAACAAAACTCAGAACAAAATGTACCACGCACACACTGGTTACCCAGGTGGCCTGAAATCTATCAACTTTGAGAAGCTTCAAGCTAAAGCACCTGAGATGATCATTGAGAAAGCGGTTAAAGGTATGTTGCCACGTGGTCCTCTAGGCCGTGCAATGTTCCGTAAACTTAAAGTTTACGCAGGTACTGAGCACAACCACGCTGCACAGCAGCCTCAGGTTCTAGACATTTAAGGAGCACATCATGGCAAATCAATACTACGGTACAGGTCGTCGTAAAAGTTCAAGTGCTCGCGTATTCTTACGCCCAGGCACTGGCAACATCGTAATCAATCAACGTTCTATCGAAGAATACTTCGGTCGTGAAACTGCTCGCATGGTTGTTCGTCAGCCTCTAGAGCTTGTTGAAATGACTGAAAAGTTTGACCTATACATCACTGTTGAAGGTGGTGGTACTACTGGTCAAGCGGGTGCTATTCGTCACGGTATTACTCGTGCGCTGATGGAGTTTGACGAGTCTCTTCGTTCTCCACTACGTAAAGCTGGCTTTGTTACTCGCGACGCTCGTAAAGTTGAGCGTAAGAAAGTGGGTCTTAAGAAAGCACGTAAGAAAACACAGTTCTCGAAGCGTTAATTTATTACGTATCCAGAATTTCAAAACCCGGCTTTGCTTTTGGCAAACCGGGTTTTTTATTGCCTGTTGCAAAAATTTCTCTTGGTCTTTGCTTTTTCAACACGAATATTTCTTAATTTCACTGATTTAATGCAAATCAGACCGATAATCCTAGAAAATTTTTGCTACAATTGCGGGGCAAATAGACTATTGGTTTTTAAATTACTTAGCTGCTTGGATATTGATCTTTATCACCACCGGCGGCGAGTAAGTGCGGTACTATTAAACACTGCTTAATAATCGAATAAGCGTTTTGGTTGCGTACAACGTACAAGACGGGTGTTTATTCGACTGCGAAACAGTGAATAACCTTGTTTTAATCAAGGCTTTTATTTATGATCGCTTCTATTTTGTAACTTCAAAAAATTAACCTGCTGTAACTGATGTTCTCAATATAGCAAGTGTTGAGAATCATAGTGGAGATAAGTGGATGAGCAATGCGCCTGTAGACAACAGCCGACGCCGCTTTTTGACCATTGCTACCTCTGTTGTAGGTGGCGTGGGTGCGGTTGGAGCTGCTGTTCCTTTTATTGCGTCTTGGAACCCTAGTGAAAGAGCTAAATCTGCGGGTGCACCCGTAGAAGTAGATATTTCAAAGCTAGAACCAGGACAACTGATCCGTGTTGAATGGCGAGGCAAACCTGTATGGGTTATTTCGCGCACACCGGAAATGCTAAAACAACTTAAAGCACACGAAGATAAACTCCGTGACCCTCAGTCTGAAGAACCGCAACAGCCTGAGTTCGCGCAGAACGAGTTCCGTTCTATTAAAGAAAGTATCTTTGTTGCTGTGGGTATTTGTACTCACCTAGGTTGTTCACCAAGCTTCTTACAAGGTGGCTTTGGTGAAAAAGTGGAAGGTACAGATGATGGTTTCTTCTGTCCATGTCACGGTTCTAAGTTTGACATGGCTGGTCGAGTATTCCAGTCGGTTCCAGCGCCTCTAAACCTAGAGGTCCCTCCTTATTATTTCATTGACGACACAACTATCTTAGTTGGTTTAGAAGAAGGCGAAGGGGCAGCATAATGTTTGGTAAAATTATCAGTTGGATTGATGATCGTATTCCAATGACTCGCGTCTGGAATATGCACATCGCACAATATCCCGCACCGAAAAACTTTAACTTCTGGTACTTCTTTGGCTCACTAGCCATGCTAGTACTCGTAAACCAAATCGTAACCGGTATCTGGTTAACGATGAACTTCGTACCTTCTGCTGAAGGCGCGTTTGCTTCTGTAGAATACATCATGCGTGATGTTGAATACGGTTGGTTGCTACGTTATCTGCATTCTACGGGTGCCTCGGCGTTCTTCGTAGTTGTTTACTTGCACATGTTCCGTGGCATGATCTACGGTTCTTACCAAAAGCCACGTGAGCTACTGTGGTTGTTCGGTATGTTCATCTTCTTAGCACTAATGGCTGAAGCGTTCATGGGATACTTACTACCATGGGGTCAAATGTCATTCTGGGGTGCACAGGTAATCATTTCACTGTTTGGTGCGATTCCTGTTATTGGTGACGACTTAACACTTTGGATCCGTGGTGACTACGTAATTTCAGGTGCAACGCTTAACCGCTTCTTCGCCCTGCACGTAATTGCACTGCCACTTGTGCTAGTTATTTTAGTATTCCTTCATATTGTTGCGCTTCACGAAGTGGGTTCAAACAACCCAGACGGTATCGATATCAAGCGTAAGAAGGGTACAGTTGCTGAAGAAGACAAAGCAAAATTCGAATTCCACGAATACTATACAAATAAGAAAGACATCGTTGATGCGATCCCTTTCCACCCTTACTACACAGTAAAAGATATTGTGGGTGTTGTGGGCTTCTTGATTTTCTTCTGTTACGTGGTGTTCTTCGCACCAGAGATGGGTGGTTTCTTCCTTGAAGCGCCTAACTTTGAAGCTGCCAACCCACTGAAAACACCTGAGCACATCTTCCCTGTTTGGTACTTCACGCCGTTCTATGCGATTCTGCGTGCAATCCCAGACAAGCTGCTGGGTGTAATTGCAATGGGTGCTTCAATTGTAGTGCTAGCGCTACTACCTTGGATTGACCGTGGTAAAGTTCGCTCGATTCGCTACCGTTGTGGTTTACACAAGCTAAACATCGCACAATTTGTAGTAACTTTCGTAATCCTAGGTTGGGTTGGTGCTACTCCGCAAACGGACTTTAAGACGATATTGTCGCAAATCACGACGGTGACGTACTTCATGTTCTTCGTGTTATTGTTCTTCTATTCGAAGAATGAGAAAACTAAGCCATTGCCAGAGAGGTTGACGAAATGATGAAAAAGCTAGTTATTGGTTTATTCGCATTGCTGCCAACACTATCTATGGCAGCTGGCCCATCGATGCCATTGCAAGATGCAAACATCGATTTGACTGACCAAGCTTCATTGCAGCGCGGTGCCAAGTTATTTATGAACTACTGTCTTGGTTGTCACCAAATGCAGTATCAGCGTTATGAGCGTACATTCCGTGATATCGGAATCCCAACTG
This sequence comes from Pseudoalteromonas maris, assembly GCF_049257235.1. Lineage (NCBI taxonomy): Bacteria > Pseudomonadati > Pseudomonadota > Gammaproteobacteria > Alteromonadales > Pseudoalteromonadaceae > Pseudoalteromonas > Pseudoalteromonas maris. The sequence continues at coordinate 278,387 of NZ_JBMMUF010000003.1, read as the reverse complement.
AGATTGGTGAAGAGACGCTTATTTTCGATGGTTCAAAAGTAGGTAGCCACATTACTAATGCAATGGACGAAGATGATGCGGCGAAATGGTTTGGTGCTGCGCCACCAGATTTAACGCTTATTGCTCGTGTTAAATCACCTGACTACATCTACACGTACTTAAAGTCGTTCTATAAAGATGAGTCACGTCCATTTGGCGTTAACAACATCGTGTTCCCTTCAGTAGGTATGCCACACGTTCTGCAAGAACTTCAAGGTTTACCAACTCCTGTATATGAGGAAGTTGAAGAGAACGGTAAAACAGTTAAGAAAGTGGTTGCAGTGGAAACTGACGGCACAGGTGAAATGAGTGATGTTGAATACGACCAAGCTGCTCGTGACATTACTAACTTCCTTGAGTACGTAGGTGAGCCATCGCGTTTAGAGTCAGAATCATTGGGTATCAAAGTACTTGGTTTCCTATTTATTCTGTTCATTCTTGCTTTCTTACTGAAGAAAGAATACTGGCGTGATGTTCATTAATTAGAATAATCAACCAGTTAACTGAATAGGGGCGTATGCCCCTATTGCTGTTTATAATGATTGCTTAGAATTTGACCAAATTCTTGAGCGCTGATCTAAAAAGTATTAAGTACTTTGTGATTTTTTAATGGAGGTAGGCATGGCCGTTGCTGCCAATAAACGCCCTGTAATGACGTTGTTTTCCGGTGCTAACTGTATGTACAGCCATCAAGTTCGAATTGTGTTGGCTGAAAAAGGCGTTAGCGTGGATATTCATTTGGCGGAGAAGGATAACTTGCCAGAGGCTTTGCACGAAATTAACCCGTACGGCACAGTTCCTACTTTGATTGATCGTGAGCTGGGTTTGTACCAAGCAAACATCATTATGGAATATTTGGATGAGCGCTTCCCGCATCCTCCGTTAATGCCTGTATACCCAGTAATGCGTGGACGCAGTCGTTTGATGATGCACCGTATCGATACTGATTGGTATTCTCTGGCTGCAAAAATTTATGCCGGTGGAAGTGATGCAGAGCAAGCTCGCAAAGAACTAACTGAAGCTTTGCTTTCTGTAGCACCTATCTTCAATGAAGCACCTTACTTCATGAGTGAAGAGTTTAGCCTAGTTGACTGTTACTTAGCGCCACTATTATGGCGTTTACCTGAGCTAGGTATTGAGCTAAGCGGTGCTGGCAGTAAAGAGCTTAAAGAATACATGATCCGCTTATTCGAGCGTGAGTCATTCCAAGCATCTCTAACTGAAGCAGAACGTGAGATCCGTCTATAATGACGCCGAATAGACCTTATCTACTTCGTGCTTTCTATGATTGGATAGTTGACAACCAGTGCACTCCGCACCTGGTTGTTGACGCCGATTTTGCGAACGTACAAGTGCCATTGCAATTTGTTCAAGATGGGCAAATTGTACTGAATATTAGCCCAACTGCTGTTACAGCATTCTCTATGGATAACGCCGCATTGTCTTTTAATGCGCGTTTTGGCGGACAGCCTATGCAGGTGTTCGTGCCAATGGGAGCAATCTTGGCTATTTATGCACGTGAAAATGGTGAAGGCACCGTATTTACTCATGATGAGACTTACGAAGAGCAACAGAGTGAAGGCGCAGTACCGCAAAGCACTGAGTCAGCAGAACACTCTAATGCTGGATTTGAGGCGATAGAAAACCCTAATCCGCACACGAGTCGTGAACAAAGTCAGGACGACAAAAAAGGTAAGAAAAGCAGTCACTTAAAAGTGATCAAATAAGCCTAAGACTGTTAGTCTTTGCGGTTTGTTTTATGCGCTAAATTGCATGCACCGTCATTGCCGTTTACTCGTTAAACGTGACGCGCCTGAAAGTTCAGTGAAGTATTATTTTAGGCACATAAACAGCAAAGGTTAATAGGCTTTAATCCACGACTAATCATAGAAAGCCAACGTATTACAGAATCGTTTTCACGACTTGATTGGATTTCTATCACCGACCATCCGTCTACTGTAATTATTTGCAGTATTATGCTTGAAAACAGGCATAAATTACTGAGATAATCTCACCCTTGAATTTTGGGGCCAGTCGCGAGGCGGGGTTTTATTTCAAATTTTAGAGTTCGTTTGTACTAAAAGATATGGCTGAGAAACGTAATATATTTCTAGTAGGTCCTATGGGGGCCGGAAAGAGCACAATTGGTCGCCACATTGCAGACCAACTACACCTTGAGTTTTATGACTCAGATAACGAAATCGAGCGCCGCACAGGTGCGGATATCGCTTGGGTATTTGATATTGAAGGCGAGGATGGTTTCCGTCGTCGTGAAGAAGCAGTGATCACTGATCTTACTGAACTTCAAGGTATCGTACTTGCAACAGGTGGTGGTTCAGTAGTCAGTAAAGAAGTACGCAACAAACTGTCTGCTCGCGGTATCGTTGTATACCTAGAAACCCCAATCGAAAAGCAAGTTGCTCGTACACAGCGTGACAAGCGTCGTCCTCTGTTACAAACAGAAGAAGCACCTAAAAACGTATTAGAACGTCTTGCCGAGGAGCGTAATCCTTTGTATCAAGAAGTTGCTGATATCGTGGTGCGTACTGACGAGCAAAGCGCTAAAGTCGTTGCGAATCAAATTATCGAGAAACTCAATTTCTAAATATTAAAAGGAGACTGCGCATGCTGGAACTTAATGTTGAACTCGGTGAGCGCAGTTATCCTATATTCATTGGTAGCAATCTGCTGCAAAAAAACCAAATGCTAAGCCAATTTATTGGTAAAAGTAGGCCGGTAATTGTTACCAATGAAACAATCTCTCCTCTATACCTCAGTACGTTACACAACACGCTAGCCCATCTAGAACCATTAACATTCGTTATGCCTGATGGTGAGCAATATAAATCCTTAGAATGGTTTGAGCGTCTCAATGCGTTTCTACTTGAGCATAATTGTGGTCGCGATACCTGTTTGATTGCGTTAGGTGGCGGTGTAATTGGTGATTTAACAGGGTTTGTTGCTGCGTGTTATCAGCGTGGCGTGCCATTTATTCAAATACCAACGACGTTATTATCGCAAGTAGACTCTTCAGTTGGTGGTAAAACAGCGGTCAATCACCCACAGGGTAAGAATATGATTGGTGCGTTTTATCAGCCTCAGGCGGTATTTATTGATACTGAAGTCCTAAAAACTCTGCCTGCGAAAGAGTTTGCAGCGGGTATGGCTGAAGTCATCAAGTATGGTTTAATTTATGACACAGAGTTGTTTACGCTGCTAGAGAATAGCCGTGAGCAAATTCAGGCGCTTGATGCTGATATCTTGCCGCGTGTAATACATCGTTGTTGTGCTATCAAAGCTGAAATAGTCGCCCAAGATGAAAAAGAAGCAGGGCTGCGTGCATTACTCAATTTGGGCCATACATTTGGGCATGCCATTGAGGCGCAAATGGGTTATGGAGTATGGCTGCACGGAGAGGCTGTCGCTACCGGCATGGTATTGGCCGCAACGTTGGCACACAGCAGAGGTGATTTAACCGATGCTGAGCTGGCGCGCACAGTGAGTCTTATCAAAGCATACGACTTGCCAACCGATGTACCAGCACAGATGACCTTCGATGATTTTATGAATCACATGCGCAAGGACAAAAAGAATAAGGCAGGGCGAATTCGCTTTATCTTGCCTGTTCAATTTGGTCGATGTGAGTTGGTTGATGACGTCACCGAAGGCGAACTTCAGGTATTGCTCGCACACTAATGCAGTCGCAAATTCTTCCCTCTCGTGAAGCGTTAGCTCATCGCATCGCTTTACAATTTAGTTATGGTCAGAATCTCATCCATGTAGTGGGTGGCGCAGGTTACGGTAAAAGCTATCTACTAGAACATTTCATAACTGATCACTACGAAGAATATAATAAAGCCTATGTATTGGTCAGTACGTCGACGTCAGATGCCGACGTGCAAACACAGTTGTTGGAGCACAGCTTTTCTTACCCATTGATCGATGTATCACAGTCATTGCGTGAAAACTTTCTTCGCTTGCACGACGAGCAAGGTGAAAGAGAAATCTTGTGGGTCATCGATAATGCCAAACACTTATCACAAGAGCTTATCGCAGAGCTTGAATGGTTAGCTATCAATGCACCTTGCACTCTTTATATCCTTTGTGCGTCGTCTCAGGGAGGGTTATTCGATGGTGCTATCGATATTCACCTTGAGCCGTTAACACCCCAAGAAAGCCTGCGACTGATGGGCTTTTTCTATGAAACTTTGCCACCCAGAGAAGATTTAATATTTTCTGAGTTTTTAGATGCATGTAACGGTAATCCAGCACTGCTATTACAATGGCAACGCAGTGAGCAGCAAATGCCAAAAGTACAGGCTAATCGATTCAACACAAATTGGATAATTGCCTTTGCGTTGCTGTGCGTGATCACCCTGATCGGGGCCGTAGTTCAGTTTAATCCTGATGCTCAAGATGCGTTGCCTGATAGTGACCAGCAGCCTGCCTTAGTCATTGTGGATTTGCCGCGCCTAAGCGAGGGGAATCAAGTTGTTGAAGAGCCAGATAATGGCAGTGACATCAGTATTAAGAATGAAGAGCCTGCATCAGAGTCAGCGAGCAATAACACCGTTGAGCATGAGAACGAGTCAATTTTGACGACGCCTCCACAGGAGCTGGTCGAATCACAAGCGCAGGTAGAAACACCTTCTGAACCATCAGAAAAGGACGCTGATGAAGTCGCACAGCCGCCCAAGCAGCAGATACTAACTCAGACTAACACCGAGTTGAATCAAAGTAATACGAATACCGATGTTGTTGCGTACACACAGGGAGAGGCGTTTGATCACCCTTGGTATCAGCAACAAAACGATGACTTATGGGTATGGCAATTAACCATTATTTCTAGCCAATCGCAACTTAATGCGTACCTTCAGCGTTATCAGCTTCAAGGGAGTGCAAAGCATTATTTCCGAGCTGATAAAGGGTGGTATGTGGTTACATGGTCCCCCGCAGCGACTAAGTCAGAACTTGATGCTCAGCGTGGTGAAATCGCAAATAAAATTTCCGGCATAAAGCCTTATGCAAAGCAGATCCGCCAGATAAAAGTTGAGATAAACTCGCAACCTACACCATAATTGCGGTAGAATTTGGCGCCAGCTGAGGCCGTTTTCATTAGCCTTAGATGCCATAAATAACGATATAAATAGACGAGTTAGAAGAATAGATGCAAAAGAAAACCCGTGCTTTCCTGAAATGGGCGGGCGGCAAATATAGTTTGGTTGAAGATATTGCCAAACGTTTAGACCAAGCCCAAGAGCTAACAGGTAGCACTGCATCTACCCTCGTAGAGCCTTTTGTTGGTGCGGGTTCTGTTTTTCTAAACACCAACTTTGAGCACTATGTACTCAATGATATTAACGCCGATTTAATTAATCTGTATAAAGAGCTAAGTCACGCGCCTGATGAGTTCATCAATGATGCACGCACGCTTTTTAGTGATATAAATAATGACTCAGACGTTTACTATGGCTTGCGTGAGCGCTTCAATAAAAGTAATGACGCGTACGAGCGTGCGATCTTGTTTTTGTATATGAACCGCCATGGATACAATGGCTTATGTCGTTATAACTTAAAAGGTATTTTTAATGTACCTTTTGGTAAATATAAGAAACCATACTTTCCCGAGAAAGAAATGTACTTTTTTGCTGAAAAGGCACAAAAGGCGACTTTCACTTGCTTGAGTTATAAAGACGTATTCGCTGCATTACCCAAAAATTCAGTAGTGTATTGCGATCCCCCCTATGTGCCATTGAGCAAAACGGCTTCATTCACCAGTTATGCCAAAGGTGGCTTTAATCTTGATGACCAAGCTAACTTAGCTAACCTAGCTGAGCAGGCTGCGTGTGAACAGCACACATCAGTGTTGATCTCTAATCACGACACCGTATGGACTCGCAAAATATACGAGCAAGCAGACATAGACGTGCTTAATGTGAAAAGAACGATCAGCCCTAAAGGTAATGGCCGAAATAAAGTCAGTGAGTTAATGGCGATGTATTTATCCGGTGGCAAGTACAAGCTTAACCAAGCCAATCACGGCTAATACAAAAACAATAAAAAATGAGATGGCGATGGCAATAATGACTTTAGGGTCATGATGTTCAAAGTCATGCTTTCTTTTTGCATCACTTTGCACCCCAAAAAAGGCGGCAATAACCGCCTGGAACTGTGACCACATTGGTGGTTAGTATGTGTTGCTTGAGAAGTGACGTGCGTTCTTGCTGTCGTCGCGACTAAGAAGCTCTAGCAAATCTAGGTAATGGAATTGCGCGCTGCGGCTATCGCCTGTGAACCATGCGAACCAAGACTGCTCTTCTTGTTGTGTTGCGCATTTTTTTGCGTATTCTGGTGAGTTGTTAGATTTCGCATAGCTGCATTGGCATTGTGTGCTCGCGTTGGCAATTGAGTCAGGACTGCTTTGTAAACTGTAGGCACCAAAAAGCAGAGCACATGCCGTCGTGCCTGCAAGCAATCCTTGTGTCTTCATTCCTATTAACATATAACTCTCCACTCCTGAAGCTATCACCTAAGCATACGCAAAGCTGGTTAAAAAAACAACTGTCGTTTTACGCATATTCAGCAATTTTTCTTTAAAAATAATGGGTTTATGTTTCATTTGTGTTAATTTTTATTGCCTAAGTGTATGATTAATCTGTTTTACTCTTTGGCACAGCATTTCGATCATTGTTAACAAAAGAATTAAAATGTATCGCTGGTATGTGCGGTTCACTGTATTTGTTATCGCCATTTTTCTCTATATCAGCGCTAGGGTAAGTGAAAAACTCGCTTTCACTGCTAACAACCACTGGTAATTTTCGATAAAGTATAGGCCCGTTCAAAGGAGCAGTGTAATGAAAGATTTCCTTATTGCGCCATCGATCCTCTCGGCAGATTTTGCTCGATTAGGAGAGGATGTTGAGCGCGTAATTAGTGCTGGTGCAGATGTTGTGCACTTTGATGTGATGGACAATCATTATGTGCCTAACCTCACGTTTGGCCCGATGGTGTGTAAGGCGCTACGAGACTACGGAATTACAGCACCGATTGACGTGCATTTGATGGTCAAGCCTGTGGATGCATTAGTGCCCGAATTCGCTAATGCTGGGGCGAGCATCATTACTTTTCACCCAGAAGCCAGTGAACACGTTGACAGAACCCTGAGTTTAATCAAAGAGCATGGCTGTAAAGCTGGTTTGGTATTTAACCCAGCTACACCTTTGCATGTGATTGAGCATGTGATTGATAAGCTTGATGTTATTTTGCTCATGTCGGTTAATCCTGGGTTTGGTGGACAAAGTTTTATTCCACACACTCTGGATAAAATTAAGCAGGTGCGCGACATCATAGATGCTAGCGGTCGCGATATCCGTTTGGAAGTCGATGGCGGTGTTAAAGTTGATAATATCGCTGATATTGCCGCTGCAGGAGCAGACATGTTTGTCGCCGGTTCAGCTATCTTCAGTCAAAGTGACTACCAAGTTGTGATTGAGCAAATGCGTGCCGAATTAGCAAAGGTAGCGTCGTGAAGTACGACGCCTTATTGTTCGATTTAGATGGCACCTTGGTTGATAGTGTGCCAGACATGTACCTCGCTACTAACTTGATGCTTACAGACTTAGCTCGTCCAGTCATCTCTCACGCTATGGTGAGCGAGTTTGTTGGTAATGGCATTGAGCAACTTGTCATCAGGGCGTTAAGTGGTGACATGAATGCAAACCCGCTACTTAGTGAGGCTGAGATAGAGCGCGCTACGACATTATTTTGCGAACACTACCTTGAAGTAATCGGCCAACACAGTGCCCTGTATCCTCATGTGCAAACTGTGCTTGCGGCGTTTAGTGCTCTACCCAAAGCTGTCGTTACCAATAAAGCGCGTCGCTTTACCACCGAGCTACTGCACAAACATGGCATTGATAGCCATTTTAACGTGCTCGTCTGTGGTGATGATGGCGATAAAAAGCCTTCGCCTCAGCCGCTTCTTAGCGCCTGCAAAGCGCTGGGCGTTGAGCCGAGCAAGTGCTTGATGATTGGCGACTCAAAGTCTGATTTGTTAGCAGCACAAGCAGCCGGTATGGATTGCCTGGCGCTCAGCGGTGGGTACCATCAAGGTGAAGACTTATCGCAGTACAATCCACAGTACCTCTGCAGCCAATTCTTAGATATAATCACGGCCATTAACTGATTTAGCAATAAAGGAACATCATGAGTAGACCAGTAGTGTTAAGCGGCATTCAGCCAACAGGTGGTATGACAATCGGCAATTATGTTGGCGCCATTAACCAGTGGCTAAGTTTGCAAGAACATCATGAAAGTTACTTTATGTTGGTTGACTTGCATGCCATCACGGTACGCCAAGAGCCAGAGTTACTGCGCTCTCGTGTACTGGATGGCATCGCTTTGTATGCAGCATGTGGTATTGACCCAGAAAAAGCCGCTTTATTTGTGCAGTCACAAGTGCCAGAGCACGCGCAACTAGCGTGGGTATTGAACTGTTATGCGCAAATGGGTGAGCTTAATCGCATGACCCAGTTCAAAGATAAGTCATCAAAACATGCCAATAATGTAAACGTGGGCTTGTTCTCTTATCCCGTACTTCAAGCGGCTGATATCTTATTGTATCAGGCAGATCAGGTACCAGTGGGTGAAGATCAGAAACAACACTTAGAGCTGACCCGCGATATCGCTACCCGTTTTAATAACCTGTACGGTGACGTGTTTAAGATCCCAGAGCCGTATATTCCTGAGCTCGGTGCGCGCGTAATGAGCTTGCAAGACCCGTTGAAGAAAATGTCTAAGTCAGACGACAATCCAAATGCCTACATCATGTTGCTCGATGAACCGAAGAAGATTGAGAAGAAACTCAAAAAAGCAGTGACCGATTCGGACGAGCAAGCACGTATTTATTTTGATAGAGACGAAAAGCCAGGTGTGTCGAACTTGTTGACCTTACTTTCGGTTGCCACTAAGCGCTCGATTGAAGACTTAGTGCCTCAATACGAAGATAAAATGTATGGTCACTTGAAAAAAGATACAGCAGACGCTGTGGTCGCTATGATTGAGCCAATTCAGCAGCGCTTCAAAGAGATTCGTGCAGACCAAGCTTTATTAGATAGCATTATGGCAAGCGGTGCGCAAAAGGCGCGCGCCAAGGCAGAGCCAACATTGAAAGCCGTGTACGATGCGCTAGGCTTTATCCCTCGTCCGTAAGCATCTGCGCGCTTTTAAATATCTAAAGCCAAGCTTTGCTTGGCTTTTTAGTGGAAGATTCCATGTTATTGATGATCGACAATTACGACTCATTCACCTTTAACTTGGTGCAGTATTTCCAACGCCTAGACCAAGATGTGTTGGTTAAACGCAATGATGAGCTCAGTGTTGCTGATATTGCTCAACTTAAACCACAACATATCGTTTTGTCTCCGGGGCCGTGTAGCCCGAACGAAGCAGGTATATGTTTGGATGTAGTGCGTCGTTATCAAGGTGACATACCCATACTCGGTGTGTGCTTGGGGCATCAAACGATTGCTCAAGCTTTAGGTGCAGAGGTTATTCGTGCGAAACACGTGATGCATGGCAAAACATCTCGTATTCGTACCACGGAACAGGGAGTTTTTTCAGGGCTTCCTGAGTACATTGAGGTCTGTCGCTATCATTCTTTGGTTGTTGCCCCTCAAAGCGTACCAAATGACTTACAAGTGACTGCTTGGACTGAGAATATTGCTTCAGAGATGGATGAAATTATGGGATTGGTTCATACTTCTAAAGCGTTAGAGGGGATCCAGTTCCACCCAGAAGCAATTCTGACCGAGCACGGACTTGATATGTTGCAACATTTTATAAATAGATACTAACGACCCAGGTATGGTTCCAAAAACAGAGCTTACTCGACAGCGTGTTACTGCACTTGAACAACGTTTCAATGATCTTCTATTGGGACACAGTTTCGCACAGCAGCAGCTTGGCTTTATTCAGACCTTCAGCGGTGGTGATGATAAACCACTTAAGCAGCGGACTCTGCTATCTGTAGAACAAGCAGCTCAGTCCAAACGCGAACAAGCCACCTCCAAACAAATGCAGTATAGAGCAAGAGTAAGCGCTAACTTGCATTCTGTTATTGATAATGCCATTAACCAACAGTTAGACGACCTCGATAACATTTATTACGACCTCATTGGCATTCAAGATGCAGTCCCTTTGATGATCGACAAACTAGCCACTAAAGCTGCCAGTCTTAATAATATTGAAGTGCTTATGAAAGACTTAGGTTGGTTAGGTAAAGAGCTCGTTGCCTTAGTTAATTTGCCCCAGTACCGCCAAGAGCGGAACATGCGCGCAGTAAAAATAGATACACCAGCGTTAGCTCTTCGTTATCTTGGCATTGAAAATCTGAGGCTGACAATTCCCACCTTCGCCATGCGTCATTGGCTTCCTTATAGCACCGAACCTTTTCCACTGCTCAAGCGTAAATTGAGGCAATCGGCAATGACGCGAGCTATTGCGGCTTATGAGATTGCGAGCTTACATCAACAGCCAGCCTTTCCAGCCTACATTGGTGGATTATTCATGGAATTGGGTAAGATAGCCCTGACGCGCTTGTATTTGAAAATCTTCCAACAAATCTCGCAGCGCAAACTGACGTTAGCACGTGAAGATGGTAACAAGGATTTGTACGATGCGCTGTTTGCAATTGAGCCAGATCCGCTATTTTTGCGTAATTTGTTTGTCGAGCGCTCAATTGAAGTCACTCGTCGTTTGGTAGAAAAAATGGAGTTAAAGTACTTGCCCCTTAACACCATTTTAGATGATATCGCCTTAGTCGAATCTTATGAGCAATCAGGAGTGGCTAAATCAATTGCATTAGCGGATTGTTACAACCAATGCATGATGCTTAAAGAACATCAGCTTATTGAACCAGATGAAATAGCCTTGTGGTATGACTATGTGGGCCTAGAAAAGGCGCACGTGAGTTTGCTAGAAAATACCAATCTTAATAGCCTTGCCTTGCAAATTGAGACGATTTAAGTCGTCGCTGAAAAAAAATTGTAAATTTTTTTACGTATATTCATTCAACTCCCTCCTGTCACGCTGCACTGAAGTGATACTAAGCGCGCGATGGGTTTATTGCACTTAACAGGAAAATAGTTATTCACTGAAGGTGCAAATATATCCTCAATCTCAATAATGACGCGGTCTACATGAAAGCTTTGCATGAGACTTCGTCATTTTTTTCTGAAATAATACCCAGCATTAACAGGTGTCTGAGCACCAACATTAGGCCACCTTGGGTGGTTTTCAAAGTGTTAACCTAGGCAAGCAAACAAGATGGTTTGTATTCCCACTCTCACACAGCGACCTAGTGTTAAATAGACTCTATGAGGAAATAAAATGACAGTTAATCGCGCATTATTCGACGAAGTAATGGTACCTAACTACAACCCGTCAGAGGTTATCCCTGTTCATGGTGAAGGGGCTCGCGTGTGGGATCAGCAAGGTAATGAGTTTATCGACTTTGCTGGAGGCATTGCTGTTAACTGTCTAGGTCATTGTCACCCTAAACTTGTTGCTGCGCTAAAAGAGCAGGGCGAGAAGATTTGGCACTTATCAAACATCTGGACGAACGAGCCTGCGTTGCGTTTGGCCAAGAAAATGACCGATGCAACGTTTGCTGAGCAAGTGTACTTTGCCAACTCAGGTGCTGAGGCGAACGAAGCTGCGTTGAAATTAGCGCGTCGCTGGGCACTTGATAACTATGGTGCGCAAAAGTCTAAAATCATTTCATTTAACAAAGGCTTCCACGGGCGCACATTCTTCACTGTGACTGTGGGTGGACAAGTGGCCTATTCAGATGGCTTTGGTCCTAAGCCAGGTGACATCGTGCATTGTGATTACAACGATCTGGACGCATTTAAAGCGCTGATTGATGAAGATACCTGCGCGGTAATGATGGAGCCGCTACAAGGGGAAGGCGGGATCATTTGTGCAGAACTAGACTTTGTTAAAGGTGTTCGTGAACTGTGTGACAAGCACAATGCATTGTTAATTTTTGATGAAGTGCAAACAGGCGTAGGCCGTACAGGTGAATTGTACGCCTATCAAGGTCTGGGTGTAACTCCAGATATTCTTAGCTCAGCAAAAGCCTTAGGCGGTGGTTTCCCTATTGGCGCGATGTTGACGACCAAAGAAATTGCGAAGCACTTAAAGCCGGGCACTCATGGTTCTACATATGGCGGTAATCCATTGGCATGTGCGGTTGCTGAGGCTGCGTTTGATACCATTAATGATCAAGCTGTACTTGATGGCGTTAAAGAAAGAGAAGTGTTGTTTAAGCAATTACTTAACGATATCAACGACAAATATGACGTTTTCTCACAAGTGCGTGGTAAAGGTTTATTGATTGGAGCCGTGGTGAACGACAAGTTCAAAGGGCGTGCACGTGACTTCTTAGTTGCGAGCATGGCACATGGATTGATGTCACTGGTAGCAGGCGCCGAAGTAGTTCGTTTCACGCCTTCATTGGTGATCACTGAAGAAGAGATCCGTGAAGGTATGTCACGTTTCGAAAAGGCAGTTGCAAGCCTAGTTTAAGATTTACTGCGTCTATCACAGGCGCACATTATGAAGGGCTGGCTCATATGCCAGCCCGTTGCGGATTTAATTTTAGGGAGTAAGCGGATCAATGATGGTTCTTCGCCCAATCCAACAAGAAGACTTCCAAGAACTGCTGGTTATCGCAGAAGAGTCGGGTCATGGATTCACCTCGTTACCACTTAACGAGGAATTGTTACGTAACAAGATCAATCGTTCAGTGGAGTCATTTTCTAAACCGACAGATAAAGCCGGTGATGAAGGATATTTGTTTGTTCTAGAAGATTCTGAAACAGGCGAAATCGCAGGAACTTGTGGTATTGAAGCTGCGGTAGGTCTTGATGATGCGTTTTATCATTATCACCTTTCGAAAGTGATTCACTCGTCACGCACGTTAGGGGTATATAAGGCAGTTGATATTTTAACTCTGTGTAATGATTACACCGGAGCAACTGAGCTGTGCACCCTATTCCTCAAAGAAAAATTCCGCCAAAAATACAATGGAAAGTTGTTGTCAAAGTCACGTTTTCTGTTTATTGACCAGCATCGTGAGCGCTTTGCACCTACTGTTATTGCTGAAATGCGCGGCGTATCAGATGAAAATGGTAATAGCCCATTTTGGCAATGGTTGGAAGAGCACTTTTTCTCAATGGACTTTCCAACTGCGGATTATTTAACAGGTATTGGCCAAAAGGTATTTATTGCAGAGCTGATGCCCAAGTATCCGATTTATGTCAATTTGCTAAGTCAAGATGCCCAGAAAGTTGTGGGCGAAGTGCATCCAAACACGCGTCCTGCCATTGAAATGCTCAAAAGCGAGGGTTTCACTTTCAATGGTTACGTCGACATTTTTGATGCGGGCCCAACGGTGGAAGCGAAAGTCGAAAATATTCGCACAGTGATGAACAGCAGCACACGTAAAGTGATCATCGGCGAGAATGCTGGCGACACAGCGGTGATGGTAGCCAATCAAGCGATTGACCAATTCAGAGCTGTCGTGGTTGAAATTGATTTTGACAACAGCGACGACACACACATTATTCTTAGTCAGCAAACAGCGCAGGCCCTCAAAGTGTCAGAGGGTGATAGCGTTTGTGTAGCAGCACTGTAAGGAGTCAGAGTTATGTCTCATCAAGCGCAATTTATTAATGGCCAGTGGCTTGCAGGCGAAGGTCATGCATTTCATTCAGTGAATCCAGCAAATAATGACGTCATTTGGCAAGCGAACACCGCAACAGCTGAGCAAGTGAACGATGCGGTGCACGCTGCACGTAATGCGTTTATTCCATGGTCAGACACATCATTTGCTGAGCGTCTTGAGGTAGTTAAGGCCTTCGCTGAGCAACTAAAAGATAATACAGAAGAGCTTGCGGTTATTATCGCTAAAGAAACTGGTAAGCCGCTGTGGGAAACACGCACTGAAGTAGCTGCGATGGTGGGCAAGGTTGCTATCTCAGAAAAGGCATATTTAGAGCGTACAGGTACGGTTGAAAATGCCATGCCACAGGGACGCGCTGTAATTCGCCATCGCGCGCACGGTGTTGTTGCCGTGTTTGGTCCATACAATTTCCCGGGGCACTTGCCAAATGGTCATATTGTTCCTGCACTTCTTGCTGGTAACACGGTGGTATTTAAGCCCTCTGAGCTGACACCTGCGGTTGCTGAGTTCACATTAAAGCTGTGGCAGCAAGCAGGCTTACCAGCAGGAGTCCTCAACCTTGTACAAGGCGAAGTTGATACGGGTAAGGCACTGGCGGCGCACCGCGATATCGACGGGTTATTTTTTACTGGCTCGTCACGTACCGGGCATATCTTGCATGAGCAATACGCAGGTCAACCAGGGAAAATCCTTGCTCTTGAGATGGGGGGAAACAACCCACTTATAGTGAAAGGTGTCAGTGATATTAAAGCCACTGTGCATGACATCATCCAATCAGCGTTTATTTCAAGCGGTCAACGTTGTACATGTGCGCGTAAACTGTTTTTGCCTGTAGGTGAGCAAGGCGATGAGATACTGGCGCAACTAATTAGTGCGACGAACAATATCAAGGTTGATGTGTATGATGCACCAGAGCAGCCGTTTATGGGGTCGATGATTTCAGAAGCAGCAGCTAAAGGTATGGTGGCTGCACAACAGCAACTACTTGATTTAGGTGCTAAATCTTTAGTTGAGCTTACCCATACCCCTGGTACAGGCTTTGTTACTCCGGGAATAATTGATTGTACAGATGTCAGTGATTTTCCAGATGACGAGCATTTTGGACCATTGTTAAAAGTGTTCCGTTATGCTGATTTCGATGAGGCTATTAGACTGGGTAATGACACAGCTTATGGCTTGTCAGCCGGTTTATTGAGTGATAGCGAAGAAGACTACGACTACTTCCTACGCCGTATTCGTGCTGGTATTGTGAACTGGAACCGTCCAATCACAGGTGCATCAAGTGCAGCACCATTTGGTGGCATTGGCGCATCAGGTAATCATCGCGCAAGTGCATATTATGCAGCTGACTATTGTGCCTACCCAGTAGCATCTGTTGAACTAGAGCAGGTTACATTACCTGAAAAGTTAAGCCCAGGTTTGAGTTTAGACTAAGCGCCTGAGCTTAATGCACTAAGAAAAAGCAGCCTTGGCTGCTTTTTTTGTATTTGCTATCGGCTAGCTTTTGGGTCGCCTTTCTGCTTAAATCTAGTAAGTATTCTAAGTAGTTAAGACGCATTAAGGTAACTCATGGTAGTTGATAAGCAAGGGTATGATGATCTCATCATGTATCTAACACAGAACTTGGCTTTGTTTGAAAAACAAGGTGAAGTTGACCCTAATGCTCCTACAGTAATGTCTCTTATTGAGGATGTAATTGCTGAGCAAATCATTCGTTTTTGCCAACAGCACACAGAACTCGATACCGAGCAGCGCAGTATGATAGTGCGCGAAACAGACGGTATCGTATACGACCTTCAAGAAGTACTTAGTTCAGTGGTAAACCAACCAGTCACAAAAGAGCAGCGTGAATTCATTGATGAATTTGCAGGCTTGATCAAAAACCTCTTCGACAATGCTATCGCAAGTGCGTGATGACCTTTGAAATACAAATCAAAGGCTTTCAATGCTAGCAGTGGTGATGGCGCACAGTGAACTATGCTAATAGCCCATGACAACGCAGTGCACACCTTTGGTTGAACCCTCAGGCAGCGCCTGTGGGTGATTTTGTCTGTGTTATCACCCGACTTACATAGAATGACTAGGGATGCTAATAATTTTAATTCGTTGTTTGCTTCACTTCGTGGCTGTTTTACAATCGCCATGCAAGAAATTAAAACAACGAGGTTTACATGCAAGCGAAAGTAAAATGGGTTGAAGGGGATACCTTCATTGGTACATCTCACTCAGGTCACAATGTCGTATTCGATACAGGTAGTGATAGCAAAGCGCCTTCGCCAATGGAAATGGTGCTTATGTCTGCGGGTGCATGTTCATCAGTTGATGTTGTTAGCATTCTAAAGAAAGCACGCCAGCAAGTGACTGACGTTCAAGTAGAGCTCAGTGGCGAGCGTGCAGAGTCTGCACCGCGTGTATTTACAAAGATTAATCTGCACTTTATTGTTACCGGTTCAGGTGTGAGTGAGAAGCACGTTGAGCGCGCAGTATCGCTGTCTGCAGAAAAGTATTGTTCGGTTGCGTTGATGCTGGAAAAGTCTGTACAAATCACTCATAGTTTTGAAGTGCGAGAAATTGCTTAAAAAGTGCTTTTTCGAGGGACTAAATTAGGCTAAAATCCGCGCTCTTTTTTAAGTCCCTTGATGACTTTCGTGACTAAGTTGAGGTTGGTTTATAGTGAACAAGCCCTTTGACAAAATTAAGCTTCATGGTTTCAATAACTTAACCAAAAGCTTAAGTTTTAGTATTTACGATATTTGCTATGCAAAGACAGAGCAACAGCGTAAAGAATACATTGAATATATCGATGAGCAGTACAGCGCAGATCGTCTAACCGATATCCTAGGTGAAGTGGTAGACATTATTGGTGCGAACATTCTGAATGTTGCTCGTCAAGATTATGACCCGCAAGGCGCGAGTGTAACTATTCTGATCTCAGAAGAGCCAGTGGATGAACAGCGTTTTGACAGTGAAGAAACGCCGGGACCATTGCCTGATTCAGTGGTTGCACACTTAGATAAAAGCCATATTTGTGTGCATACGTATCCTGAATCGCATCCTCACGATGGTATTTGTACATTCCGTGCAGATATTGAAGTGTCGACGTGTGGCATTATCTCGCCATTGAAAGCGCTAAACTTCTTGATTCACTCTTTAGAGTCTGACGTTGTGACGATCGACTACCGAGTTCGTGGTTTCACTCGTGACGTTAATGGTGTGAAGCATTACATCGACCATGCGATCAATTCTATCCAGAATTACATGACAGACGATACCAAAGAGCTGTATCAAATGATGGATGTAAACGTATATCAGGAAAACCTGTTCCACACTAAGATGATGCTTAAGGAAACAGACCTAAATACGTATTTGTTCGGTGTTACAACGGATGAGCTTGGTGAAGCTGAGCAAGAAGAGATCCGTGAGCGTCTAAATCGTGAGATTCAAGAGATCTTCTACGGACGCAACTTGCCAGAAGCCTAATATCACTAGGCTTCTCATATTTGGCGCTGGCTAGATGGGTAAATCGGCTGGCGCTAAGTGTTCTAAAGCGCGCTTTTTCACCAACAGCTCTTTGATAAGAGGTGTAAGCAGTAACTCCATCGCTAATCCCATCTTGCCACCGGGCACCACTAAGGTGTTCATGCGCGACATAAAGCTGCCGTCGATCATTTGTAAAAAGTAAGGGAAGTCGACGTTGTCTATGCCGCGAAAGCGTATCACTACAAAGCTTTCATCCAGTGACGGAATATCTTTAGCACTAAACGGGTTTGACGTATCAACCGTTGGCACACGCTGAAAGTTGATGTGAGTGCGTGAAAACTGTGGCGTAATGTGATTGATGTAATCATCCATACTACGAACAATGGAGCTCATTACCGCTTCGCGAGAATGGCCGCGTTCAGAGGTGTCTCGGATCAGCTTTTGTATCCACTCAAGGTTAATGATAGGAACCATGCCGATGAGCAAATCTACATGCTTAGCGACATCATGTTCTTCGTCGACAACGCCACCATGAAGCCCTTCATAGAACATTAAATCGGTGCCGCTATCTAATTCTTGCCATGGTGTGAATGTGCCGGGAAGTTGGTTGTAGGGTACTGCCTCGTCAAAGGTGTGTAGATAACGACGTACCTTGCCTGTGCCGGTTTCCCCATAGTTGCTGAATAACTCTTCTAATGCCCCAAAGTCGTTTGCTTCACGGCCAAAGTAACTGATGTGTCGGCCTTGTTGCTCTGCTTCACGGATCTTTTTATCCATCTCCGGGCGGGTGTAACGATGAAAGCTGTCTCCCTCAATGAAGGCGGCATTAAGGTCAAGGCTGCGAAAAATATGCTTAATCGCATTCGTGGTTGTAGTGGTACCTGCGCCTGAAGAACCTGTAATCGCTACAATGGGGTGTTTTGCCGACATAAGTTTAATCGTTTGTTAACTCAAATACCCTTTATAAAGGTCGTGCACGGTTAAATCAAGTGGGGTTATTTGCGCTAACCTTAAATCAGGTTAGTATGTAGGCAGTGAAATTAAGAATAAAAATCATGAAATTATCAAAAACATTAGGGGCACTATGGGCACTTGTATTGAGTCCCATGGTGAGTGCGCAAAGCCAGATATTTCTTCTTCATAGTAGCAATACCGCTGAGATTAACGTGGAGCCTATCGGTGAATTAGGTCACTACAGCAATCAGCCACAAGTAACCACTAAAGGAGTGTACTTTAGCTTTGAGCTTGGTGCAGGCGAAGGCGCGCAAAAAGACATCCTGTTTTATGACTTTGCGAGCAAAGCTATCACTAACATCACTAACACTCCTTTGCACAGTGAATATTCGCCGACACTGATCCCAAACGATGATGCTATCTCCAGTGTTGTAGTTGAGCCAAATGGAGCCCAAAAGCTGTGGCGTTACTCTTTAGATTATAATGAGCCTGCCCAGCGATTGTTGGATAACGGTGTAACCGTTGGTTATCACGCATGGGGGGCGAGTGACGATTTAATTATATTCGCCTTAGGTGAGCCCCATACAGCGCAGTACTTTAGCACTGCACAGCCGGAAAAGTTATCGTTTGTTGCCGCTAATCCTGGACGTACGTTTAGTTATAGCGCGCAATTGCAAGGTTTTACCTTCATTGCTTTGGAGCAAAATTGGTTGAGCTTATACAATCCAAAAACAAAGGAAGTGACAAAGTTATTTCGTTTACCTAATAAGGTTGAAGATTACACTTGGGTCGATGCTGATACCATCGCTTACGCTTCACAAAACCGCATTTACACCAAACATATCGGCAATGCTCAACCGGCATCGCTATGGCACGATGTCAGTACATATTGTGATGGCCGCGTGACGCGTTTGAGCTACCTCTTTGAGGGGCAGAAGTTGGCATTCGTCTGTGAGCACAATGATTAAGCAGGGCGCGTTACAGGCGCTTAATGGCGGGTAATAAAACGCTGCCAATGCGCTTGAGGATTAACAACCCGCACACCTTTGACTATTTTTTGCAGCAGACGTAAGTCTTCATAACAATCGTGCGGGTAATCTTTTAGTCCAAGCAAATAATAGAACCCGGGTTTGGCGTTCAATTGCATAGCACTTATGCGAATAGACTGCTCAAAATTAAGGCGCAGACTGCTCAGAGCTGTCTTGTGACCGTGTTGGTCGACGGTGGGCAGCTGGCACTTTTGCATATACCCCGCGCGCTCACCTTCTCCAGAGAACCAAATGCGTGCCTTCTCGCTGTACCTACCTGATTTAGAAGGTAAGTCAAACAGCAGGCGAGAGTGTGAATGTGCTTGTAGATACGCAAGGTAATCATTTAGGCCGACATTGAACAAATGCGGATGGATGGGAATTTTTCGGGCTTTAATTTTGCCGTGCGTATGAAGGTGAAAATAAGATACCGTAGAGCTTATATCGATATCACCTAGCTCTATGGAGGCCAATTCATCACTAAATCCACCTGTGTAGTATGCCAGCATTGGTAACCAAAAGTGCCAATGCTTGGGCTGTTCACGAGGTAGCTTTTCATCGCCATAAATATACCCAGAAAATAGAGTATGTAGTTCCATTGCAGAAAATGGGCGACGGCCTAAATGAGATTTCACAGGAACTAGTCAGTAAATGCACTAATCAATGATTTTGCACAGAGCTCAGTACATACTTGCTGATCCCAATTAATGCCAACCATGACATCATCCTCTATCAGCTGTGGCGCGAAGTCTTCAATGACATCGATTAATGGCATGCTGATAGGCTCAAAGTCTTGCCAATCACCTACGCATTGTTGTTGAGCTAATTCTTGGCTATGCCAAAGCAGCAACACATCTTGCTGGTCATCATAGGCAGAACTCACCGATGCGAGGCCGCCATCATCAGAGGCGAGAAGCCACACTTGTTTGCTCTTTTCTACATTCTCGCAAAAAAGGTCCCATTGTGATTCGATTTCAATGTCGTGTTGGTTCATGGTGTTATCCTTGTCGAGGGTCAGTGTGTTGTGCCCATGGTGTTTGCTGGTAGTGCTGGTGGAATACCGCCAGAGCTGGGTAAGGCGTTAAATCTTCTAACTCTCTAAATAATAGCCAATCCACCAAACAGAATAAGCTGATGAGTACATATTCGTTCTGCATGCTCTCAACTTGCTGATTTAAAGCACTGAGGCATTGAGCGATGCGTTGCTTTTGTAAATCGAAGAATAAGCGTTGTTCTGACGTATCAAAACCTGAACGTGCACAAATCAGCAGCTCGACTGCTGAGTCGTTAGCAGCATTGATGGTGGTGAGTTGATTACGCTCATCCCAACCCAAAGGTGCAATGTTATGCTTTTGGCACAGATAGTCAAAGACGACATTTGAGTCCAGTACCACTTGTTCACCATCCACTAAAAAAGGGATTTTGGCGACAGGGCTCAAAGACAATAGTTTTTTGCGACCTTCTGCAGAGAAAATATCGATGTGTTCGTAGGTAACATTTAGATTTTGTTGCATACACATCATGCGAAGACGACGTGCAAAAGGAGAAGTGTCAGAACCATACAGTTGCATTGCTAAACCCGCCAATGATTGAAGCTTGATTAGAGTGCTTCAAAATAACAGGGTTTGCTGGCAATGCAACTGAAATTTAAAGGAATTAATCTGTTCGGCTTGTGACTTCCAAAAGGTGGTAGCCGAATTGAGTTTGCACAGGGCCTTGGACAACGTTTAAAGGCGCAGAGAAGACGACTTTATCAAACTCTGGAACCATCATTCCCGGGCCAAATTCACCCAACGCGCCGCCGTCTTGTGAGCTGGGGCACATTGAATGGCGTTGCGCCAATTCGGCGAAGTCAGCGCCTTGTTCTATTTGTTCTTTGAGGTCGAGGCACAGGGCCTCGTTGTCTACCAGTATGTGTCTAGCACTCGCTAATGACATGCCGTTACTCCATTTTGTAGTTGATTTAATTGGGGTTTTATCAACCCCAAGGTAATAGTTAAGTGTAGCCAACTATTCGTCGATGTCATTGCAGAGACTTTTCAATTGCCGCAATCATCTCATCTGATAGAGGCTTAGTGCGGCTGTTAAAGCGCGTTACCTGTGTTCTGTCTTTCGAAACCAGATATTTATAAAAATTCCAGTTCGGTGAGCTGGTTTGATCATTTAAGAATTGAAACACGGGGTGAGCGTCGTCGCCACGCACACTGGTGGGCGCGAGCATGGTAAAGGTTACGCCGTAGTTGATATAGCAGACTTTGGCGGTGTCTTGTTCTTCATCTTCTTCTTGAAAAAAATCATCCGATGGAAAGCCTAATACGACCAAGCCTTGGTCTTTGTATTTTTGATGTAACTCTTCTAGCTCTTTGAACTGCGGAGTGAAGCCACAATTACTTGCTGTGTTGACAATTAACAGCGGAGAGTCTTTGAAAGCGCACAAGTTAACAGTGTCATTCGAGCGCAATTTTCTGACATCGACATTAGTAAAGTCGTCACATTGTTGTGTCGCCGAGGCACTCCCCACGTAGAGGCCACTCAGTAGAGTCAGGGTAGGGATAATTGCTTTAATCATAGTTACTCTCAATTTAATTGTGTTGTGTGATCATTACGTTATTATCACCTCAAGTGATCAACGTGTATTTTAGCCAGATATGTTCGAAAAAGCCTGCTTAGATGATTTACCCAGCATTGTTGCCATTTACAACCAAACTATTGCTGGGCGTATGGTAACAGCAGACACTGATCCGGTGAGTGTTGAGTCTCGTCGCGAATGGTTTTTAAGTCATTCACCTGCGCGTCCAATTTATGTTTACAAAGAACAAGGAAAGATTGTTGGCTGGCTTAGTTTTAAGTCTTTCTATGGTCGTCCTGCTTATGATCAGACGGTAGAAATAGCGATTTACTTGTGTGAGTCGGTACGCGGCAGAGGGCTGGGTAAGTTATGTTTGCAGTTTGCTCAGGAGCAAGCACAAGCACTCAATATATCTACTTTATTAGCGTTTATCTTTAGTCACAACACTCCGAGTATGAAATTGTTTGAGCGAGGTGGGTTTGTGCGCTGGGGAGAATTGCCGAACGTGGCGATAATGGATGGCAAGCATTATAGCTTAACCATCCTCGGTAAATCTTTGGGCTGAGCCTATTTCGTTTTTTTAGCGAATGGTGTGCCCATACGTGTTACTTTTTCTGGCACTTGTGTTTCAAGGAAGTCAGCCTGATCAGCGCCCCATGCAAGCACCACCGTTGATCCAAGTTTAAAGCGACCCATTTCTTCACCTTTTTTGAGGTGGATTGCTTTATCGCCAGAGTCAGGGTAGTTCCAACTAAATACATCTTTACCAGCAGGTGGTGTCACGGTACCGGCCCAAATGGTTTCAATGCTGGCGACAATCGTTGCCCCTACCAGAACCATAGCTAATGGGCCCATTTGTGTGTCAAAAATAGCGACCACGCGCTCATTGCGGGCGAACAGGTTGGGGACATTTTGTGCTGTCAGCGGGTTCACTGAAAATAAGTCACCGGGCACGTAAATCATGCGTTTGAGCGTACCATCTACAGGCATGTGAATACGGTGATAATCTTTTGGCGCTAAATAAATTGTGGCGAATTTACCACCGAGGAAAGGTTCTGCGTCCTCGGCTTTACCACCAAGCAATGCCTCCAAGCTGTAATAGTGACCTTTTGCTTGCACAAGCTGGCCATCAACGATGTCGCCTAATTGGCTAATTGCGCCATCAACGGGATGAGCAACAATATTTTCATCTTCAGCCAGTGGGCGAATTCCTGGTTTTAGAGGACGAGTGAAAAACTCATTGAACGTTTGATAATGCTCTGGCGCTTCGTGCAGCGCTTCGCTCATATCAATCTTATATTGCTTAATAAATAGCTTTATAAGCGCAGTTGTGAGCTTGCCTGCTTTTGCTGCAGCAAGTTTGCCTACTAGGCGAGAAATACCGTGTTTTGGCAACGCATATTGAAACGCAATCTTTACTTTATCTAAGTTCACTGTGTCATTCTCAAAATATTTTTACTAATTTTATCAGGAGGTAAGATCGATAGCTACGCTGTTGAGCGAGGCATTACACTCTTGGATTACGAGCACCTGCACGGCCATCGGCCATGGACTCGATGATGCGGTGATAATTATCGAATCGAAACTCTGCAATATCACCGTTCTCTACTGCTTCACGCAGTAAACAGCCTGGATCATCAAGGTGTTTGCAGTCTCTAAATTTGCAGCCACCTAAAAATTGGCGGAACTCTTTAAAGCACCATGCAACGCGCTCTGGTTCAAGATGCCATAATCCAAACTCTCTAATACCCGGAGAGTCAATTAAGTTACCGCCACTTGGTAAGTGATGAAGCCGTGATACGGTGGTGGTATGTTGTCCTAGCCCGCTGTTTGACGAGACCTCTTGAGTTAAGATTTCTGCATTCGGTAGCAGTGTATTGACTAGGCTCGATTTGCCTACGCCGCTTTGACCAACGAAGATACTGTTTTTAGCAACCAGCTTTTGTTTTAGGTTATCCATGCCTTCACCAGAGTGGCTGCTGACTAAATGAATGTCATATCCCAGCGCATGGTATTCACCAAGGACCTCTATGAAAATATCGCGGTCTTCGTCATCAAGCATGTCGACTTTGTTCAAGATCAGCACCGGAGCAATGCCCATGTCTTCGCAGGCGACAATGTAGCGATCGATAATTTGTGTGCTGAATTCAGGCACCACCGCTGAAACCATTAATATTTGGTCGATATTCGCGGCGACTACTTTAACGCCATCATAAAAATCAGGGCGTGTAAGTTGTGAGCGACGCTCTTCAACCAACTCAACGACTCCTGCAATGTCCCCTTCACTGACATTGGCTCGGCGAAAAAGTACCTCATCACCACATACCAAACTACCTACTGTACGGCGGATATTGCAGCGCAATACCTCGCCATCCGGCGTTTCTATATCGGCATGTTGACCAAACCTGCTGACGACTATTCCGGGTTCTTGATTACCTAAATTATCGGAATCAAATTCGACTTGGGTCGTGTCGGCAGTATTTTCTTTAGCACGTTGCAAGCGCTTTTGATGATTAGCTCGAATGCGTCGAGCTTGGCCTTTGGAAAGTTTTGTCTTCTTTGCCACGCGGTCTCTATATTTAGCTGGGTTAAAGCTCTCTAAAAAAGGCTTTAGGTCTATGAGTTAAGCTAATATGATATAACTTATTGCATTAAACCGAAAGTAAAGCAGGGTTGGGGTTGATATGGCGGTGAATGATAAAAATTTAGTGTGGTTAGATTTAGAAATGACTGGCTTGGAGCCTGAACATGATCGGATTTTGGAAATAGCCACAATTGTGACCGACAGCGACTTGAACATCCTAGCACAGGGACCTGTTATCGCGATTCACCAAAGTGATGAATTACTTGATGGTATGGATGAGTGGTGCACTAATCAACACGGTAAATCTGGGCTGACTGATCGTGTTAAGGCAAGTCAAGTCAGTGAGCAGCAGGCAATGGAAGAAACGTTAGCATTTCTAGAACAGTGGGTGCCTAAAGGTGTGTCACCTTTGTGTGGCAATTCAATTGGCCAAGATCGCCGCTTTTTGGTTCGTTATATGCCTGAGCTTGATAACTACTTCCATTATCGCAGCATCGATGTCAGTACGATTAAAGAGCTTGCACGTCGCTGGCAGCCAGAAGTTTTAGCTAAAGTAAAAAAGCAAGGCTCACACCTAGCATTGGATGATATTAAGGATTCGATTATGGAATTGCAGGTTTATCGTACAGAAATCTTTAAAATTTAAAAAAATCCACAAAAAGGGCTTGCAAAGAAGGGGCAATATTGTAGAATCCTGCCCCGCTTAAGACGAACGCATAACGCGTGAATTCTAAGCAGTATATGAAGCGGCACTAGCTCAGCTGCTAAATTGCGAAGCCGCAACCTCAAGGTTGCGACCAGCGATAAAACAAAGAGCAATCTATGAAGCAGCACTAGCTCAGCTGCTAAATTGCGAAGCCGCAACCTCAAGGTTGCGACCCGCGATAAAACAAAGAGCATCTATGAAGCGGCACTAGCTCAGCTGGTAGAGCGCAACCTTGCCAAGGTTGAGGTCACGAGTTCGAACCTCGTGTGCCGCTCCAAACTTTCAAACACCATGCTCGCGTTTGAATTTTATTCAGAGCAATCTATGAAGCGGCACTAGCTCAGCTGCTAAATTGCAAAGCCGCAACCCAAAGGTTGCGACCAGCGATAAAACAAAGAGCAATCTATGAAGCGGCACTAGCTCAGCTGGTAGAGCGCAACCTTGCCAAGGTTGAGGTCACGAGTTCGAACCTCGTGTGCCGCTCCAAACTCTCTTGTTCACCTTCTCATCTTTACCCGAAATCATCGAACTTTTTTCATTCAATCCACTGATTTGGTTATTTTTCTACCTATTTCGTACCGCTAAGCTAAGCTTTATCTAAATATTCATTTTCAAGGTTTGGGGAAATGCGCGATCAGGCATTAGCGAAAAAGTTACTTGCGGCAAGTTTTGGCGCAATGGTTCTTGTGGTGACTTTACTCATTGGAATTTTGTGGTGGCAGTTACAAGCAAGTAATGAGGAGGCGATTGATCAGGCAAATGCCCTAATCACTACAGAAGTTGAGCAGAAGCTTCTTGCTAAAGCAGGATTGGATGGTGAAAAAATTCTAGGCCTTATCAATGAGGCATATCGCATTCCGTACAGTATGTCTGGCATCTTAGGGCAAACAAAAAGTAACCCGCTCGCACGAGATGATATAGAAGCAATAAATCGTGCCGTATTGAGCAAAAATACCATTGTTTCGTCTATCTATTCTCAATTTGAAGACAACGCCTACGATGGCGCGGATCAAGAGTTTCTGAGTGGTTATAAACACTCAGTGCCAGGGCATGGATCGCTGGAAATCTATATGGTTCGTAATGCTGATGGCAGTGTTGAGCAACAAATTGTGGAAGATGCACAAGAGAAGTACGCAGACACAAAAAATGAGATGGGAATACGTGAGGCAGAGTGGTACTTGTGTGCCAAAGACACACGCACTCCGTGTTTGATGGAGCCCTATCTTTACGAGATATCGCCGGGCAACTCAGAAATGATGACTTCTTTGACTGCACCTATATTGTCGCAAGGACAGTTTATCGGTGTAGCAGGTATTGATCTTAACCTTCCTATTTTTCAAAAAGTGACTGAGGAACTTTCGGCTGGCTTGTATCAAGGCAATGCAAAAGTATCGCTAATAAGTACCCGCGGCTTAATTGTTGGTAGTAGTCATTATAAGGAGCAATTGGGCAAGCCTATTGCTGACGTTGTGGATTCAGATGTATTGGAGGCTATCAACAACGCGCAACAAGCAAGTGTGAGTCAATCAAATGGCCACTTTATTGTGAGTTACCCATTGAACGTGAAGCTTGCGTCTTCCACTTGGAAGTTGGTGATGGAGGTGCCTGCAGGTTTGGCTATGGCCGGAGCCACTCAGCTGAATAATGATCTGGTTGATAACGCCAATGCTCTGAAAGTTGTTCTCATTACAGTAGCAGCGGTTGTGCTTGTTGGAGCAATGGCAATGATGTACTTGCTAACTCGTACCATAGTTAAACCCATTGACCAAATTAGGCTGAGAATGGAAAACCTAGCCAGTGCTGAGGGGGATTTGACACAAACCCTTCATGTTGACACGCACGCGGAGCTCATTGCTCTGGGCAATGGCTTTAATGCCTTTATCAATAAGTTACGAGCGTTAATTGCGCAGCTAAAAGCGTTGTCGGCACAAACTATGGAGCAAGCTAACAGTGCTTCTGAAGTAGCTGTGCACACTCAAGAAAATGTTGAACGTCAGTTCAGTGAAATCGAAAGTGTGGTCACGGCAATGAATGAAATGAGCTCAACTGCGCTCGAGGTAGCTAGAGCGTCTGAACAATCTGCTGTGCAAGCCGAAGAAATTAATGAACTGGTGAAACACAGTGAGCAGAGTTTGTCGCAAGCGGTGGACCAAGTGCAAACCATGTCCACTGAAATTAACGATGCGAATGAAGCCGTTGAAAAGGTTGCTTCACGTAGTAATGACATTAATCAGATTCTGGATGTGATACGAACTATCGCGGAACAAACCAATTTACTCGCTCTTAATGCTGCCATTGAGGCAGCACGCGCGGGAGAGCAAGGTCGAGGCTTTGCTGTGGTTGCTGACGAAGTACGCGCTCTTGCTTCCAAAACCCGAGCATCTACGGATGATATCAGTGCTTTGATCACGCGATTGCAACAAGAAGTTGCAAGTGCCTCGGGGATCATCGAACAGGGGGTGTCTCGCGCTGGTGAAGCAGTAGCACAAACTTCAAGTGCTTTTGAAGCACTGCATGAAGTGGTTGGTAAGGTGAATGAAATAACCAATCAAGTAACGCACATCGCAACGGCGGCAGAGGAGCAAAGCTCTGTGACCGAAGAAATTAATCGCAACCTGACAATGATCTCAGATGCAGCGTCGCACCTTGCTGATTTGGCGCAGCAGACTGGTTCAGGTTCGAGGGAGTTGATCGAATTGGTTCAAGAGCAAGATGCGCAATTAAGTAAGCTTAAAACGTAATAATAACAATAGCGTAAGAAGTTTATCAGGAACGACTAGGTTATTATGAACAAACGACAAGTAATCATTATTGACGCTAATAGCATTCTAGCTATGCGCGTCAAGGTACTGCTAGAGCTGCTTGAATGTGATGTGAAGTTGACGCATTTCTCACAATTGCCTGAGCCTATTGAGCTGGGGTTTGCGGATATGTATATCCTTGCCCATGGTATCCCTTTACAAATAGCGCAGCAGTTAAAGGTTGAATTAGATGGTGCGAATTTAGCTTTGCTTGCACCAAAAGCCGATCAAGGTGATGTATTTAAGAACTTTTCTGAGCTAAATAAGCTATTCTTCAATGCTCAAGTTATTTACCCATTCTTTGAAAATAAAGAAATAAGCTCGCTTTTTGAGAGTGCTCTAGAAATTGATGGGCCTCAGTCGATTTCGTTACCCACTGTGGTGCTTGCAGGTGATGTGGATGCCAGTGATAGCATAAAAGATTGGTTAGAGGGGGCGCATATCAAAGTGATTCGTGCCCACTCAATGGTTGAAGTGTTATCCATCGACCCTAAGCAGCAAGTCGATATTTTAATTACGTATTATTGTGTCAACGAAGACAGTGGTAGCGATATTTTCCAGCAGTTACGTCGTCTTCGCCCTCACTGTCGGTGTATTTTGTTAGCCAAAGACAGCCAAAAATCAGAGTTGTTAGAGGCGATACGCATCGGTATAGAAAGCGTTATAGAGCTGCCTGCTGATCATAATATGTTACTTCAAGCCGTGCACAAATTATGGCAAACAGAGCTGCTAAAGCGGCACAATGCGCAGCTTGTTGAGCGCCTGCAAGACACTGTGGACGCGCTGATAGAAAAAGACAGTTTGCTGCGCGTGATATTTCGAAATACGCCCGATGCGGTCATTATTTTTGGTCGCAATGGGTCTATTATCGACGCCAATGATGCAGCTTTGCAGTTACTGAATATCGAGGCGAAAGACGTCAACGGCATTTCGATATTCAACTTTTTAAGCCCGCAATCCAAAGATGAGTTAACGAATACGATTGCCACTCGAGCAAGTTTGAATTATCACAGTTGTGAGCTTGAAGTGCACACGGCGCAACAGGGCCAAATTGCTATGGTGGCGTCTTTCAGTGAAGTTGATTATCACGGTTCTGTGGCGTATGCCGTTATTTTGAAAAACATTACCGTGCTTAAAGAAAAGCAGGCAGTGCTAGAAGAAGCGCGCTCAGAATTAGAGGAGCGGGTGAAAGAGCGCACAAAAGAGCTTGAACAAGCAAAAGATGCTGCTGAGGCTGCAAATAAGAGTAAGTCCGAATTTTTGGCTAATATGTCCCATGAATTGCGCACTCCCATGCACTCCATTCTCAGCTTTTCTCGATTCGGGCTGGACAAGCTTGAACAGGGCGAAGCACCCATTGATAAGCTCAGCAAATACCTAAGTCGTATTCAATCGAGTGGCACTCGATTGCTATCCTTACTTAATAACCTATTAGATTTATCCAAGTTGGATGTCGGTAAATTTCCTTTTTCGCCACATAAAACCAATGTCCTACAGCTGGTGGAGTCTAGTATTAATGATGTTTCCGGCACGGCCATTGAAAAAGACATAAAATTAGAAGTGAGTTGTGCCGAAGTGGTTCCTGAGATTGAGTGTGATGTTGCCCAAGTCACGCAAATCATGACAAACCTATTGGGTAACGCGCTTAAGTTCAGTCCCCCAGGGAGTGCAATTACCGTTGCGTTAGAGCTCAGTGATGAACACCTTAAGGTGCAAGTTATTGATAATGGAGTTGGCATTCCAGAGGGGGAATTAGAGCATGTGTTTGATAAGTTTTCGCAAAGTAGTCATACCGACCGAGGTGCCGGAGGAACGGGTTTAGGCCTTGCTCTGTGTAGGGAGTTTGTTGCGTTGCATGGCGGTCACATTAGTGCAAAGCAAAACCCACAAGGCGGCACCATAATAGAGATGCAGTTACCTCAAAAACAGTGTGTTGATGATGCTAAAAATCAATGACATGGACGAAAATTGACTATAGTTAAATTAATAAATAAGTATGAAGGGTGTGCACATGACGGTACAAAGAGTACTGGCTGTTGATGATGAAGAATACAACTTAGAAATCATTGAGGAAATCCTTGATGGCGAAGAGTTTGAATTGAAGATGGTTGACAGTGGTCCTGCATGTTTGTCGGTGGTAGGTGAGTTTAAACCAGACGTCATTTTGCTGGATGTAAGTATGCCAGATATGAATGGTTACGACGTCTGCCGACAGCTTAAAGCGAATCCCGAAACCAGCGAGATAGTGGTTATGTTTGTCTCTGCTCGCGGAACCGTAGAAGAGCGCATGGAAGGGTATGCGGTTGGCGCTGAAGACTACATAGTAAAGCCGTTCAGTCACGATGAATTAAAAGCAAAATTGTTGCATTTAAAAAGCTTTATGGAAGAGAGAGAAAACCTGCAACAACAAGTAGATGATGCCACGTCAACTGCCTTTAATGCGATGGCCAATAGCAGT
This sequence comes from Pseudoalteromonas maris, assembly GCF_049257235.1. Taxonomy (NCBI): domain Bacteria; kingdom Pseudomonadati; phylum Pseudomonadota; class Gammaproteobacteria; order Alteromonadales; family Pseudoalteromonadaceae; genus Pseudoalteromonas; species Pseudoalteromonas maris. Next base: position 248,021 of record NZ_JBMMUF010000003.1, on the reverse strand, counting down.
GAAATGGGCGAAATTGTTAATTTTGTCGAGCGTATTGGTGAGATTTGGGATATTGATGAACTCGGTAAGGAGTTAATTCATTGTCTGCAGCGGTTTGCTCTGCAAAGCAACGTTGAGTTGCGAATTGGCAGCGAATGCCGCCATTATGCGCCTTCGGGGACGTGCTCGCCAATTGTGGTTGAGCTATTCGATATGCTCAAGAGTCGCGGGCGTCTGCATGAGTTTTCACAACGTTTGTTGGTGAATTATGAGACCGTTAGTTTATTGATTTTGAATATGCCTGAGGATGAGCCAGAGAAGCATGGGCGCATTCGTGATCACGTATGTTTTTTGGTGAGTGTGACCGAGCAGCAGCTGGGAGCGATTAATACCCGCTTGGCGTTGGAGCAACGGCAACAGCAATTATCAGCAGCCGTAATGAGTATTGAGGAGCGATTTCGATCTTTGATGGCATTAATGGACAATACCCGCTCAGAGAATGAGCAAGTATTTAGGGCGCTGCAAGAAGAGCTTGAAGCGCGCATTCCGATGATGGGTCTTGATGATGACCAAGAAGCCTTTATTTATAAAAAAGTCGATGACACCATTCAAAAATCGGTGGCCAGAGCTGATGCGGTGGAACAAGTTCGCGCTGCGTTTGAACACATTGAGCAAGAATTAGCGAAACTGCTGAAATAAAGACACGCGTTTAGGCGTCCCGTGGTAACCCTTTATGCACAGCGCGAATTAAGCGCTGTGTTTTTTTATCTGGACTGATGGTTTCGCAGGCAATGACTAATTTTTTTTGTTGTTGCTGCGCCAACGCCCACTCAAGGTGCTCTTTGAGCATATCACTGGCACCTTGGAGCTTATCTTCTAGGGCGGTGACAGTATTTTCGCTAAAAGGCGCATTCCCCAGCGCAATAGCAATATTACGCAGCCAACGCTCATGACCAATACGGCGAATTGGGCTGCCCTCAGTGTGCTTGAGGAAAGTGTTCTCATCCCAGCTAAATAAGGTTAATAAGTCTTGGTCCTTTAATTGCTCACGGGCGTGAAAATCTTGCTCTTGAGTGATTTCACCATAGCGGTTCCAAGGGCAAATTAATTGGCAGTCATCACAGCCATAAATTCTATTACCGATTGCCTTGCGAAATTGCTCAGGGATGCTGCCTTTTAGCTCTATAGTGAGATAAGAAATGCATTTTCTAGCATCGACAACAAAAGGCTCAACGATTGCACCCGTAGGGCACATGGTTAGGCAAGCGACACATTTTGCGCAGTCACCATTACTTGCAGAATCCGGCGTGGGCGCATCAACAGGTAAAGGTAAATCGATAAATAACTCACCTAAGAAAAACCAAGAACCTGCTTGCTTATCAATTAGTAAGCTATGCTTACCAATGAAGCCTAGGCCTGCTTTCGCTGCAATTTGTCGTTCTAAAACTGGTGCGGAGTCAACAAAAGGACGATAGCCGAGGCTTTGTTCGAATTGGCTTAGGTAGTGTTCAATGTATTGCCCGAGCTTTTTGATGCGATTACGCATCAGCTTGTGGTAATCACGGCCCAAGGCGTAACGACTTATATAGGCTTTGGTGGTGTCTTTAAGGGTTCTTGCAAACCCCGCATCTGGCGGCAGATAATGCATTTTAAGAGAAATAACGCGTTGCGTGCCGGGCACTAATTCTTCAGGACGTGAGCGCTTGGTCCCATGCTCAGCCATAAAGCTCATCTCGCCATGATAACCAAGCTCAAGCCAACGATTTAATTGAGCTTCATGCTCGCGTAAGTCGATATCGCAAATTGCGGCATCGGCAAAACCGAGCTCTTTGGCCCATTGCTTAATTTTTAAAGCTAGGTCAGGATAATTCAGAGAGTGTTGAGACAAAATAAACAAGCCATGGAACCAAAATACAGCACTAATTTACCACAGCAAGCCTTTACACCCCAACAGTTGAAGGAGAATGAACCGCTTGCAGCTAAACATTGTGGGCTCAGCATGACTGAGCTCATGAGTATCGCTGGCAATACCGTTGCTGATTGGCTTATTGGCCATTATTCGCCGCAGCATCCCGTGTTGATTATCAGCGGGTGTGGTAATAATGCCGGTGATGGTTTCGTGGTGGCTAGCCAGCTAATGGCCGCAGGTTTTGATGTTGAGGTGTGGCCATTGATGAGTGTGTCGCGATTGTCTGGGGATGCGAAGCATATGATGCAAACGTATCAAGACAATAACGGCAAAATGGTTTCTAAGCCGAGCCTCAATCGTTACGACATTATTGTCGATGCGCTGTTTGGCATTGGTTTAGATCGCCCTTTGAGCGACGAACTTAGAGCGGATATAGCGCGCATCAATAACGCCAAAGCAATGCGCATCGCTATTGATGTGCCCAGCGGTGTCAATGCTTTAACGGGGCAGGTGTATGATGATGCATTTGCTGCGCACCACACCATAACCTTTATTGGTTTGAAGCAAGGTTTACTCACAGGGAAAGCAAAGCAGCAATGTGGGCACCTGTGGTTCGCAGGGTTGGGGGTGGATAAAGCATTTGCCCACATCTGCCATACACATACTAAACGCCTAACCTATGACGACATGATGGCGAAGCGAGTGCGACGTACGCCGAGCAGCCACAAAGGCAGTGCGGGACATGTTCTGGTGGTTGCTGGTGGTTTAGGCATGGCGGGCGCAGCGCGCCTGTGTGCTGAAGCAGCTCTGCGCTGTGGAGCCGGGCTTGTGAGTGTGGCAACGCACCCCGATAATGTTAATGCTGTGCTTCAAGGGCGCTATGAGTTGATGGTCCATGGTGTTGTTGATGGCGAGCAACTACAGCCATTGGTAGATAAAGCTGATGTGATTGTTATTGGTCCCGGTTTGGGACAAAGTGATTGGGCGAGAACGCTACTCAAATCAGTGCTTAATCAAGGGCAGCAAAAGCACAAAGTGCTCGATGCAGATGCGCTTAACCTAGTCGCTAAGCAGCAGATGGCACTAACGCGCACGGTGATCACGCCCCACCCAAAAGAAGCCGCGCGACTGCTTAGTTGCACTGTGCAAAATATTGAAAGCAACCGATATGAAGCCGTTAAAACGCTCGCAAAACAGCTTAAAGTGACTGCGTTGTTAAAAGGGCCTGGCACTATTGTTTATCATGAACAAAACACATTTATAAATAGTAGTGGCTCAGAGGTACTAGCGAGTGCGGGTATGGGTGATGTATTATCTGGTATTATTGCATCGTTTTTGGCACAGGGCTTAGATTTGCGAGACGCAACATGTCTTGGTGCCTTTATTCATGGACTAGCTGCTGAACAAGCCGCCAAAGAGGGTGGCAAAGGCTTGCTGGCCAGTGATTTATTTCCAATTTTAAGATCTTTAGTAGGGTAAACATCGATGAGTGACCACTTTGTCCAATTTTTGGCTGACGAATCAGCAACGGTTGCATTTGGCAATCAGCTTGCAAGTCTAGTTGCTCAGGGCGTGGTGATTTACTTATACGGTGATCTTGGTGCAGGAAAAACCACCTTAACGCGTGGTATCGTGCAGGGTTTTGGTCATCAAGGCAAAGTTAAAAGTCCAACATACACCTTGGTTGAACCTTATGAATTACCTGAGGTCAATATATATCATTTTGATTTATATCGATTAGCTGATCCTGAAGAACTTGAATTCATGGGGATCAGAGATTATTTTGATGATAGTGCCGTGTGTATTTTAGAGTGGCCTAGCAAGGGTGAGGGAGTGATCCCTCCTGCAGATTTAGATATTACTCTCAAGTACATAGGGGAAGCGCGAGAAGTCACTGTCGCTGCACGAACGCAGCGCGGCATTGACATAGTATTGAAGTTACAGGGCAATGCTTAAAACAATTACAATCGCAAGCAAGATAACTTTTAGTTGCATACTTTTTTTATGGGCCTGTATCGCCAGTGCTCAAAATAAAATAGAAAGTGTGCGGGTATGGCCGTCACCTGATAGCACTCGGGTTGTATTTGATATGACCGAGAAACCGGATTACAGCTTTTTTATGCTCAGTAATCCGCGCCGTCTCGTTGTAGATATCAACGATACAGAGCATCGCACCAACTATCCAAATATTGATAAAAACCATCAACTGATCAACGTCATTCGTTCGAGCACACCTAAGAAAAAAGGCTCAACGCGCATCGTGTTTGAGTTGCTCAAAGCCAGTAAGCCTGTGGTATTTTCACTTGCACCAACTGGGCCATATAAAGACCGCCTCGTTATAGATTTATATGACAAAAGTGACGGCCAACAAGTCCAAAAAGCACCCAAAAACCGCACCTTAGAAAAAGACCGTGACATTGTCATCGCCATCGATGCCGGCCATGGTGGTGAAGACCCTGGTTCGATTGGCCCCAGTGGCACCTATGAAAAAGACATCACCTTACAAATTGCAAAGCGTTTGCAGAGTCTAATTAATGCCGAACGCGGTATGAAGGCGCATATGGTGCGCAGTGGTGATTACTTCATCAAGGTGAATTCACGCAGTGCTAAAGCACGTGAGAAAAAAGCGGATTTCCTCGTATCTATTCATGCTGATGCATTCACCAGCCCACAACCACGAGGTGCGTCTGTATGGGTATTGTCGCTTCGTCGCGCCAATTCTGAAATTGGTAAATGGATTGAGGATAGGGAAAAACACTCAGAACTACTCGGTGGTGCTGCGGATGTGATTCGCGATACCGCCAGCGAAAAGTACCTCGCGCAAACGTTGCTTGATATGTCTATGGACCACTCCATGAAGACAGGCTTTAAAGTTGCAGAAGAAACCGTTAAAGAGCTGCGCAAAGTGGCGAAAATGCACAAACGTTATCCACAGGCGGCAAGTCTAGGTGTGCTTAAATCACCAGACATACCGTCTATTTTGGTAGAAACAGGGTTTATCTCAAACCCACAAGAAGAAAAGCTATTAAAATCTGCGTCACACCAACAAAAATTGGCGCAAGCGGTGTTTAAGTCTATCCGTGGCTATTTCCAGCAAAATCCGCCGGATGATTCGCTTTTTGCATCAATTAAAGCGCAAAACCCAACACGTCATAAAATTTCTCGTGGTGAGTCATTGAGTTTGGTGGCAAGCCGATATGGCGTTTCTATCAGTGCCATTAAACGCGCCAATAAGTTAAAGTCAGACACTGTATATATCGGTCAGGTGCTGACCATTCCCCGTACTTAAGAGAGTCTATGAGCATTGAAATATTGCCTGCGCGATTGGCCAACCAAATTGCAGCAGGCGAGGTAGTTGAGCGCCCTGCTTCTGTCGTCAAAGAGTTAGTGGAAAACAGTTTAGATGCTGGCGCCACACGGATCCGGGTAGACATTGAACGCGGTGGTCATAAACTTATTCGCATCACAGATAACGGCAGTGGCATTGCTAAAGACGAGCTCACGCTAGCGTTGTCACGCCATGCTACCAGTAAACTTAAGTCGCTCGATGATTTAGAAAACATTTGCTCATTGGGCTTTCGTGGCGAAGCGCTTGCCTCTATCAGCTCGGTGTCGCGTCTGACCTTAAAGTCTAAACCCGCAGACCAATCTGAGGCATGGCAGGCATTTGCTGAAGGGCGAGATATGGCGGTGCAGGTGCAACCTACTGCCCATCCGGATGGCACGAGTATCGAAGTCAAAGATCTCTTCTTTAATACACCAGCACGACGCAAATTTTTGCGCACTGAGAAAACCGAGTTCAGTCATATCGATGAGCTGCTCAAGCGCATTGCGCTGAGTCGTTTTGACATTGCATTGACGTTGACTCATAACGGCAAAGTTGTGCGCCAATATCGTCCAGTATCGCAAGAGCAAGCTGTAAAGCGTATCGCACAAGTTGCCGGTAAGGGGTTTGCTGAACAAGGCATGCACTTACAAAGTGGTGAGCAAGGTTTGTATTTGCATGGCTGGATAATGCCGCAAGAAGCGCAAACAGAGCCACAATACACCTACGTTAATGGTCGTATGATGCGTGACAAGTTAATACTGCACGCTATTCGTCAAGCGTTTGAGGAGCATGTCGGGGCCACCCATGTTCCGGCCTTTGTGCTCTATGTAGAAATAGATCCGCGCCAAGTGGATGTGAACGTTCATCCTGCCAAGCATGAGGTACGTTTTCACCAAGCACGCCTAGTGCACGACTTTATTTTGCAAGCGGTTAAGCAGTTGATCGCAACTGAGCGTTCGCTGTTTGAGCAGGAGCGCGCGCCCCAAGTTACCGAGCAGCCAAACTTAGGTGGCGATTATCCAAAATCGACTTTGCAACCATTAAGCTTTGGTAATGCCGCTGCATATGATTCGCATACGTCGTATTCACACAGCACAAGCCCACGTGGTGGAGCTGCCTCGAGCACAAGACACAACACTGCGCCTAGCACCAAGCCCAGTACTCAAAACATTGAGCAGGTAAATCGTTTTTACCAAGGTATTAGTGAGGTGCAGGCTCATCAGTTCACAGGTGTGGCGCAAACACGCGATGACGTTGAACAACAGGCTCGTACAGTTGAACTGCTGGCCTTGAACACGGGGCACTGTGCGTTCAGTGATAACGGCGAGTTGTATTTGAGTCATTGGCGCCATGCACTCATACCAGCATGGCAAATGCTATTGCATGATGAGGCGCAGCTACCTGGGCGAGCACTGCTATTGCCAGTGCGAGTTGCAGTCAATAAAGCAGAGAGTGAGCAGCTTTGTGCGTGGCAGTCATGGTTATCCGTGATTGGCTTCGAGCTCGATATTAATACTCAGCATGTGATGATCAAACGCCTGCCCAGCGCCTTGTATTCACTTGATGCTAAGACCCTCATAGATCAGTTACTAAAAGCATCGGCACAGAACACCGATGAGGAGCGCTTTTGGCTCAAGTGGTTAGCGCAACATGTGCCACAGAGCTACTTTGAAAGTAACGACTTCTTGAACTGGCAATTGCAGTTACAAAATTCCTCAGAGATTGTGCAGCACTTACAGAAAAAAGCCGTTAAAATAGACGTATCTGATTACCTCAAGCAAATAAGCGTTTAAATTCTGTGAGTTCACTGCCAGTTGTATTTTTAATGGGGCCGACTGCCTCGGGAAAAACCGATCTTGCAATCGACCTGTGCGAGCATTTTGACACTGAGGTGATCAGTGTTGACTCGGCATTAGTGTACAAAGACATGGATATTGGCACCGCAAAACCTAACGCCCAAGAGCTTGCTCGCGCCCCCCACCGACTCATCGATATTATAGATCCGGCCGAGAGTTACTCAATGGCGGACTTTCGTGCTGATGCGCTTAAACACATTAAAGAGCTGCATCAGCAGGGTAAAGTGCCCTTGTTGGTAGGTGGAACGATGATGTATTTCAAAGGGTTACTTGAAGGCTTATCACCATTGCCAGAAGCTGATGAGGCGGTACGTGCACAGCTAGAGCTCGAAGCTAACGAGTTGGGGTGGCCAGCGTTGCACAAGCAACTAAAGGAAATAGACCCTGACGCGGCTGCGAAAATTAATGAAAATGACTCACAACGAATTAATCGCGCACTAGAAGTGTATCGTATTTCTGGTAAGCCAATGACTCAATTGCAGCAAACTAAGGCGCCAGCGCTCGATTTTCCAGTCTTTCAATTTGCTATCGCACCGAGCGATCGTGCTGTTTTGCACCAGCGTATAGAAAAAAGATTTAAAATAATGCTGCAGCAGGGGTTTGAAAAAGAAGTTTTGTCCTTATATCAGAGAAATGATTTACATCCAGATTTGCCTTCGATACGTTGTGTCGGATATAGGCAAATGTGGGATTACATCGCCGGTGAAATTGGCTATGATGAGATGGTCTTTCGGGGCGTTGCTGCAACCCGTCAGTTAGCAAAAAGACAGCTAACGTGGTTACGCGGGTGGGATAACCTCACTTGGTTGGAAAGTGGGGATAAGCAAAACTTGCAACGTATTGTAAGTTCGCTAAGCTAATATTATTGGGACGTTTTTTTCTTTTTGATTGTGTTCCATATATAGTTAAATAATAACACCTAAAAACTAAGGAAAATAACAATGGCAAAAGGCCAATCGTTACAAGATCCATTTTTGAATGCGTTACGTCGTGAGCGTGTTCCAGTTTCTATCTTTTTAGTAAACGGCATCAAACTACAAGGTAAAATTCAGTCATTTGACCAATTCGTTATCTTGCTAGAGAACACAGTTAACCAAATGGTTTACAAGCACGCGATTTCAACCGTTGTGCCTGCTCGAACCATTAATTTCCATGGTGTGCAAGGGACAGATGCACCGGAGTCGGAAGAAGGGAATTATTAATTATTAGGAGCAGCTTGCTTGTTTGACCGTTATGAAGCCGGCGAACAGGCAGTCTTAGTTCACATCGAATTTCCTCATGAAGGTGATAGAGAAGACCTTCACGAGTTGGAAATGCTTGTGTCTTCTGCAGGTGTTAGTAGTTTGGCGATTGTGCAAGGCAGTCGTCAAGCGCCGCACCCGAAACTTTTCGTCGGTACGGGGAAGGCAGAAGAAATAGCTGAGATTGTCCAAATCCACAACGCAGATGTCATTATATTCAACCACGAATTAAGCCCATCACAAGAGCGCAATCTAGAACGAGTGTGCAAATGTCGCGTGCTCGACAGAACGGCGTTAATACTCGATATATTCGCTCAGCGTGCCCGCACGCACGAAGGTAAGTTACAAGTTGAACTTGCACAGTTGCGTCATATTTCTACACGCTTAATCCGAGGTTGGACTCACTTAGAGCGCCAAAAAGGTGGTATAGGCTTGCGAGGCCCGGGTGAAACGCAGTTAGAGACTGACCGTCGCTTGCTTCGTGCACGCATTAAAAACATTCTTAAACGCTTAGAAAAAGTAGCCAAGCAACGGGAGCAAGGTCGCCGCGCGCGCAACCGAAATGAAATACCGGGCGTGTCACTGGTGGGTTATACCAATGCGGGCAAATCAACTTTGTTCAACCGCATTACACAGTCGGATGTTTATGCAGCAGACCAATTGTTTGCCACACTCGATCCAACGTTACGCAAGTTAGAGGTGCCCGACATCGGGAGTGTCATTCTCGCTGACACGGTGGGGTTTATACGTCACCTCCCGCATGACTTAGTTGCTGCATTTAAAGCAACACTTACAGAGACGCGTGAAGCTGATTTACAGCTGCACGTGATCGATGCTGCAGATCCAAGGCGTAAAGAGAACATCGAGCAAGTACAAGAAGTGCTTGAAGAAATCGAGGCGAACGAAATTCCACAGTTGTTGGTGTACAACAAGATTGACCAACTTGAAGATGTTGAACCTCGTATCGATAGAGATGATGAAGGTCGTCCGCGTCGCGTGTGGTTGTCAGCCCAAAAAGGGCAGGGTGTCGAGCTACTGTCGCAAGCAATCAGTGAGTTGCTTGCTAAGCAAATGCTCAGAAATACCTTGTGCGTCCCACCGAGTCAGGGGCGTCTTCGAGGGGCGTTGTATAACCTTAACAGCATTAGCCAAGAAGCCTACGACGAACAGGGGAATTGGTTGCTCGATGTTAATGTGCCAATGAGCGAGTGGAATAAATTAAGAAAAGAAATCGGCGAACAAATCGACGGTTATCTTACTTAGGCATTGAAAATACGCTAAAGTAGCACCAGAAAACGATTTATTAGTCTGTTAGTCGTGCCGTTTGCCGACTAACTATGACAAACAAGGTAATGCTGATATACCATTACCCAGAATAACCAAATTTTAATAAATATGGAGTAGAGCTATGGCCTGGAACGAGCCGGGTAACAATGGCAATGATAAAGACCCTTGGGACAATAAAGGTGGTCGCGATCAAGGCCCACCAGATTTAGACGAGGTACTGAAAAAGTACAGTGATAAATTCGGTGGATTGTTTGGCGGCAACAAGGGTGGCAATAAAAGCGGTGGCCTAGGTGGGCCGGGTGCATTTTTTATCGTTATTGTTGCATTGATTATTTGGGGCCTCAGTGGCTTTTACACAGTAAAAGAAGCAGAGCGTGGCGTGGTATTGCAGTTCGGAAAGTTTGACCGAATTGCTGAGCCAGGTCTACGTTGGAAAGCAACTTTTATTGAAAACGTAATCCCTGTTGATATCGAAGCAGTACGCTCATTATCTGCATCTGGCTTCATGCTTACTGAAGATGAAAACGTTGTAAGTGTTGAGTTCGAAGTGCAGTACCGCGTAGTTGACCCATATCTATACAAGTACAGTGTTACTGATGCAGATCACAGCTTACAGCAAGCGCTAGACAGTGCGCTGCGCTATGTTGTCGGCCATGCAAAAATGGACCAAGTACTGACCACAGGTCGTGAAGACGTTCGTCAACGCACGCGTGAAGAACTGAACGAAATTATTGGGCCATATAACCTAGGCTTGATTGTTACTGACGTTAACTTCAAAGACTCTCGTCCTCCGGCGCAAGTAAAAGATGCGTTTGATGACGCGATTGCAGCGCAAGAAGATGAAGAGCGTTTCATTCGTGAAGCAGAAGCCTACGCCCGTGAGATTGAACCGCGCGCACGTGGTCAAGTAACACGTATGACGCAAGAGGCTGAAGGTTACCGTGAACGAGTAACACTAGAAGCACAGGGTGAGGTAGCGCGCTTTGAAAAGCTCCTTCCAGAATATGAAAGTGCCAAGCAAGTAACGCGTCAGCGTCTTTATATCGATGCTATGGAGCAGGTGCTAGGTAACAGCTCGAAAGTGTTGGTTGATGTTGAAGGTGGTAACAACATGATGTATCTACCGCTTGATAAAATCATGGAGCACAGCAATTCAGGTAAGAAAATGACCTTGCCAAACGCTAACTCAATCCAAGATTTACGTAACAAGCTAGGTGATAGTGCTTCAAGCAACAGCCAAGTCAATTCAAGCAATGACCGTTTTGCTAAAGACCGTTTTAATGGGGGACGATAATCATGAGAGTATTTAGTGTAATCCTCGTTGCTGCGGCAGTGTTGTTATCGTTCTCATCAGTATTTGTGGTACCAGAAGGCCAGCGCGCTATTGTGTTGCTGTTCTCTAAAGTACAAAAGGACAATGCTGATAATGCAGTTGTATATGAGCCAGGTTTGCATTTCAAAATGCCATTCGTAGCTCAGGTGCGTCGTCTTGACGCGCGTATTCAAACACTTGACGGTACGCCGGATCGCTTCGTAACAAGCGAGAAAAAAGACTTAATCGTGGATTCTTACGTTAAGTGGCGTGTCGATGACTTTAGTGACTTTTATCTACGTACTCGTGGCGACAAAGTGTATGCTGAAACGCTACTAGAGCAAAAAGTAAACAACGGCCTTCGTACTAACTTCGGTGCACGTACAATTCGTGAAATTGTATCTGGTGAGCGTAGTGAGCTAATGGCAGATGCCTTGGTTCAAGCGTCAGAGAGTGCAAAAGAGCTTGGCATTGAAGTGCTTGACGTGCGTGTAAAGCAAATTAACTTGCCTGATGAAGTAAGTAGCTCAATCTACCGTCGTATGCGTGCAGAGCGTACTGCAGTAGCGAAAGAGCACCGTTCAGAAGGTCAGGAGAAAGCTGAAAAAATCAGAGCAGATGTCGATCGTCGTGTTACCGTTATGTTGGCTGATGCTGAGCGTAATGCTCGTTCAGTACGCGGTGAAGGTGATGCCCAAGCTGCTAAAATTTATGCGGATGCGTACAACAAAGATCCTGAATTCTTTAGCTTCTTACGTAGCCTTGATGCGTATAAGAATACCTTCAAGGATAAACAAGACGTCATGATTATTGAGCCTGATAGTGACTTCTTCAAGTACATGAAGAACGCATCTGCGCAATAACATATAAATGTAGAAAAGCCCTGAGTCGAAAGTCTCGGGGCTTTTTTTTGTCAACATTGGAGAAAATCAATGACGTGGCAAACAGTTCTCAGTGCATTTGCACTGATGTTGATATTTGAAGGGCTTGGGCCAGCACTGTTTCCAAATAAATGGCGAGCAACCATGTTACAACTTGCAGCAACGCCAAAAGGGATGTTGAAAAAAATAGGAGTTGTACTGATCGTACTCGGAGCGCTGTTATTTCACGTAATTCAGTCGCTGTAGAGCACTGAGCAGAAAGTAAAAAATTCAATAGCAGAAAAAATAGCCAAAACGGGGTGATCTGGGGTGTGCTTTTCTGATAAAATCTGCGCCTAATTTTTTCTAAGTGAATTTGCAATGGGTAAAAACGTCGTTGTATTAGGCACCCAGTGGGGTGACGAAGGGAAGGGGAAGGTAGTAGACCTTCTTACAGATAAAGCATCATTAGTAGTACGCTACCAAGGTGGTCACAATGCTGGTCACACGCTAGTGATCAATGGTGAGAAAACCGTACTGCACTTGATCCCATCGGGTGTACTGCGTGACAACGTTAAATGTATCATTGGTAACGGTGTAGTACTTGCACCTGACGCATTGATGAAAGAGATCGGCATGCTTGAAGAACGTGGCGTACCAGTGCGTGAGCGTCTGCTTATCTCTGAAGCGTGTCCTCTAATTCTGCCTTACCACGTAGCACTTGATGTTGCGCGTGAGAAAGCACGTGGTTCTAAAGCAATTGGTACGACTGGTCGTGGTATCGGTCCTGCGTATGAAGACAAGGTTGCACGTCGTGGTTTACGTGTAGGTGATTTGTTCAACCCAGAGCAATTTGCTAACAAGCTACGTGAAATTCTTGAGTACCATAACTTCACATTAGAAAATTACTACAAAGTAGAGCCAGTTGACTTCCAGAAGACATTCGATGATGCAATGGCAGTGGCTGAAATCCTTAAAGCGATGGTTGTTGATGTTACCGAAATGCTTGATCAAGCACGTGTTAACGGCGAAAACATCCTATTTGAAGGTGCTCAAGGTACACTTCTAGATATCGACCACGGTACATACCCATATGTAACGTCTTCAAACACGACCGCTGGTGGTGTAGCGACAGGTGCTGGTTTTGGTCCACTTAACCTAGATTACGTGTTAGGTATCGTTAAAGCATACACAACACGCGTAGGTTCAGGCCCATTCCCAACTGAGCTGTACGATGGTCTTGATAAGCAAGATCCAGTGGGTAAGCACTTAGGTGAGAAAGGTCATGAGTTCGGTGCGACCACAGGTCGTCTGCGCCGTACAGGTTGGTTTGATGCGGTAGCAATGCGTCGTGCAGTGCAAATCAACAGTATTTCTGGTTTCTGTATGACTAAACTAGACGTACTTGATGGTATCGAAACGATTAAGATCTGTACTGGTTATCAGCTTGAAGACGGCACTGTAACTAATGTGACTCCGCTTGCAGCTGAAGGCTACGAGAAAGTAACACCAGTGTACGAAGAAATGCCAGGTTGGAGCGAGAACACATTTGGTGTAACACGCGTTGAAGACCTACCAAAGGCAGCAATCGACTACATCAAGCGTATCGAAGAGATCACAGGTGTTCCTGTTGATATCATCTCTACCGGTCCTGACCGTGTTGAGACAATGATTGTACGCAACCCATTTGGTGAATAATCATCAAGTGTGTTAGAAAAAAAGCTGCTTCGGCAGCTTTTTTTGTGCCCCAAAACTCAAATTGTGGCACTGCATTTGCTATAACATCATAAGCTAGATCGAAAGTGTCAAAGGAGCGTCATGCGTTTATTACTTACCAGTTGTGTACTTTTAGCCAGCATGATAGGTGCAGCCAAAGCGGCTGAGCCCATTGAGGCTGTGCAACTTTACACCCAAGATGAACTGGTGAAATTAATACGTAAAAATGCGCACCTACAACGCATCAAAGACGATGATTGCCAGCTCGTGCAAGATATTGCCGCTCGTGCCAGCAAAATGGAGCTACCCGCATATCAATTTTTATATGGCGATATGTTGGCTTATAACGTGTGTGTTGAGCGCGACGTAGAGCTTGGGGTGTACTATATGCGCCAAGCCGCAGAGCAAGGTTTGGCAGAAGCACTTGAACAACTGGGCCGCTATTACGACACCGGGCGCTTGGTACAAGCAGATAAAGCCATGGCGATTGTTTACCTCAGAGAAGCATCTGCACAAGGTAACCTACGGGCGCAAATGCGTTTAGTGAAACTTTACAATCAAGGCTATGGCAGCCCGCAAGATTATGAAGATGCGTATCGTTGGCTGTTTCATTCAACCGTTGTTGATAAAGCCACGCACAAGCAAATCAGCCAACAGCTGGCTGCATTGGGTAAGAAAATGCCAGATTCAGTGGTTGCCAGAGCACGATTGCCGCTAGATAATTAAACTTTAACAGTAATTTGCTGTTGCCTTTGGGCTATATGGGTTAAAATAACAGCATAAATCATAGTTTAAGATAGTGAATGACCAAACAGGATCCAAACCTCGAAAGAGAACAGGAAAAATACGAAAACCCCGTCCCCAGCCGAGAATACATTCTCGACCACATAAAGAAACGCTCTAAACCCGCCACTTTTAGCCAACTTTGCAGTGAGCTTGATGTGTATGAAAGCGACCGTCAAATTGCTTTCAAACGTCGTCTTCGTGCCATGGAGCGCGAAGGGCAGGTGCACTTTAACAAGCAAAAATGTTATGTCATCCCCGATGATGACGGCTTAGTGAAAGGTAAAGTGATCGGCCATCGAGATGGTTTTGGTTTCTTACAAGTAGAGGGTGAGCCAAAAGATTGGTTTATCGCTCGTCATCAAATGAATGCAGTACTGCATGGTGATGTGGTGTTAGCTAAAGCAGCATCACGTGGGCAAGGCGGAAAAGTTGAAGCGCGTATCGTCAAAGTACTAGAAGGTGAACGCGCGCCGATTATTGGTCGTTATTTTGTTGAACATGGCATGGCTGTTGTGGTGCCTGAAGACCCGCGCATTACCCAAGATATCATTATTTTACCGGGTGCTGAGAAAGGCGCACGGCACAACCAAATGGTGCAAGTGCAGATCACTCAGAGTCCGACTCGTCACATGAATGCGGTGGGTAAGATAACGGAAGTACTCGGCGAGCATTTAGCCCCGGGGATGGAAATTGAGGTCGCACTTCGTAATCACGAAATTCCCCATCAATGGCCTGAAGAAGTAGAGCGCCAAGTAGCCCCGTTGGGTGAATTTGTTGAAGAAAAAGACAAGCAAGGACGTGTAGATTTACGTCATTTACCCCTTGTGACCATTGACGGAGAAGATGCCCGCGACTTTGATGACGCAGTGTTTTGTGAGCGCAAAACCTCTGGTGGTTGGCGCTTGTGGGTGGCGATTGCTGATGTTTCTCATTACGTACAAAAGAATTCACCACTTGATAAAGAAGCGATTAATCGCGGTAACTCGGTGTACTTTCCAGAGCAAGTGATCCCGATGCTGCCCAAGGTGCTCTCTAACGGCTTATGCTCGTTAAACCCAAGGGTTGACCGCTTATGTATGGTTGCAGAAATGACCGTGTCAGATTCGGGCAAGTTGTCTGGCTATCGTTTCTACGAAGCGGTAATGAATTCACATGCACGTCTTACATACACCAAAGTGCACGCTATTTTAGAGGGTGACGAGCGCCTGCGCGAAGAATACGCACCATTAGTGGGTCACTTACAAGACTTACAGCAAATGTACATGACGCTTAAGTCTGCTCGCCAGCAGCGCGGAGCGATTGAGTTTGAAACGCTTGAGACACGCTTTGTGTTTGATGCGCACCGCAAGATTGAATCTATTGTTCCTGTGGTACGTAACGATGCTCACAAGCTCATTGAAGAGTGTATGATCCTCGCCAATGTGGCAGCAGCACGTTTACTGGAAAAACATGAAGCGAGTGCGCTGTATCGTGTGCACGATGAGCCTGACGCAGAAAAAATGTCTCACTTTAGGCAATTCCTCGGTGAGCTAGGGGTTGAAAATCCATTTGGTGAATCTCCTGAGCCAGGTGAGATTACCTCTGCAATTGATAAATTGGCTGATCGTCCAGAGATTGAACTCATCCAAACCATGTTACTGCGAGCTATGAAGCAGGCAGTGTATCAAGCGGATAACATTGGTCACTTTGGTTTGGCATTGCCAGCCTATGCGCACTTTACCTCGCCTATTCGTCGATACCCTGATTTGGTGGTACACCGTGCTATTAAGGCGATTTTAAAGTCACAAGGTCAGCAAACCAGTGGTGAGTATGAATACACAGCTGATGAAGCCGATCAGCTTGGTGAACAATGTTCAATGACCGAGCGCCGCGCTGATGATGCTACTCGTGAAGTGGCCGATTGGCTCAAATGCGAATACATGCAAGACCATGTGGGTATGCAATTTGGTGGTGTGATTTCGTCGGTCACCAACTTTGGCGTATTTGTACGCTTAGATGACCTGCAAATTGATGGTCTTGTGCATATTGCGAGTTTAGGCGATGAGTACTATCACTATGATGGTGCAAAACATTGTTTGGTTGGTGAGCACACCAACAAGGTATATCGCATGGGTGATAAAATCCGTGTGCAGGTTGCTTCCGTATCATTAGAAGAACGCCGCATAAACCTTGTCCTTGCAAGCGATAGTGAAGACCGTTATAGCCGTCGCCGTGCTGCTCCTTCCGTACGTGAGCAATTAAAAGCAGGCAATATTCCAGGGCGTGATAAAAAGCCGAGATCAGGTGCTAAGACAGCAAGCGGTTCAGCCGATGACAAGCCGCGTGGCAAGTCAGGCAAAGGCAAGTTTAAGAAGAGCGCCGACAAGAACAAAAAGGGGGCCGTGGCAAAAAAAGCCAAGGCCAAGAGCACAAAGAAAAAGTCTCGTGCAGGTAAAAATGCACGTAAGAAAGCAAAATAGTAGAGAGTGTTTGTGAGTAACGAACTGATTTTTGGCTTCCACAGTGTAGAGGCCATTCTAAGTAACGAGCCAGAGCGCTTTTTAGAGATATACGCACTAAAAGGTCGTGAGGATAAACGTCTAAATGGCGTTATCAACCAGGCTCGTAAATTTGGTATTTCCATCCAGTTTATGCAGCGCAAAGCGCTAGATGACAAAGCTAAAGGTGAGCAACACCAAGGTATCATCGCTCGTGTGCGCCCAGGTAAGCAATATACAGAAAAAGACTTGGATGACATCATCAAGCGTGAAGACACCCCATTTTTATTGGTACTTGATGGGGTGACTGATCCGCACAATCTCGGTGCGTGTTTGCGCAGCGCCGATGCGGCGGGTGTACATGCCGTGGTCGTGCCAAAAGATAAATCAGCCAAGCTTAATGCAACCGCTCGCAAAGTTGCCTGTGGCGCAGCTGAAACAGTGCCACTGGTGCAAGTAACAAACCTTGCACGTACTTTGCGTGAGATAAAAGATGCTGGCGTATGGGTAGTGGGCACAGCAGGTGAAACAGACACGACGTTATTTGAAGCAAACCTCACAGGCCCAATTGCGGTAGTAATGGGAGCAGAAGGTGACGGTATGCGCCGCCTTACTCGCGAACACTGCGATGTATTAGTAAAAATCCCGATGGTTGGTACGGTTTCAAGCTTAAATGTGTCGGTGGCCACGGGTATTAGTTTGTTTGAAGTGCTCAGGCAGCGCTCATAAGTACAGAAAATTGTATCTAGCCCGCATTCTCGCGGGCTTTTTTGTGCTTGCGACGCACAAATTAAGTTGATTAATTCATCAACAATACGTAGAATACGCGCTCATTTCGACCTTTTAACTTTAATTCCTTGCCTTAAACCGAGTGGTCGAAACGGTGGAAGGCTATATTAACCGTAAGGAATACCCATGCGTCATTACGAAATCGTATTCATGGTTCATCCAGATCAAAGTGAACAAGTAGCTGGTATGATCGAGCGTTATACTGGTTCTATCACTGAAGCTGGCGGTAAAATTCACCGTCTAGAAGACTGGGGTCGTCGTCAACTGGCTTACCCAATCGAAAAGCTTCACAAAGCACACTATGTTCTAATGAACGTTGAAGCACCAACTGAAGTAATCAACGAGCTTGAAACTTCTTTCCGCTACAACGATGCAGTGCTACGTAACCTAGTTATGCGCACTAAAGATGCAGTAACTGAAGCTTCTCCTCTTGCAAAAGAAGAGAAAAAAGAAGCTGCTGAAGCTTAATCGTTCTGCGTGGTTGTAATGGCTGATTCGCCAAGTGAGCTTGCGCTCAACTTAGTCGAAATTGGTGGCATTATTTGTAAAGCCCCTAAGTTCAGTCAAAGCCCAGCTGGTGTACCACATTGTATCTTCGTGCTAGAGCACAGATCGATACAATTAGAAGCGCAGCTTAACCGACAAAGTTATGTTCGCATCCAAGTGGTCGCAAGTGGTAAAGAGCATCAACCTGCAACAGAATATTTGCAAGTTGAGCAACAAGTACGAGTACGGGGATTTTTAAATCGCCACCAAGGCCGAAATGGCTTGAGTCAACTGGTACTGCACGCTCAGCAAATTGAAAGAATTAATTGAGGAAAAACTCATGGCACGTTACTTCAGACGTCGTAAGTTCTGCCGCTTTAAAGCGGAAGGCGTACAACAAATCGATTATAAAGATCTAGCTACTCTTAAAAACTACGTTACAGAAAGTGGCAAAATCGTACCTAGCCGTATCACAGGTACTAGCGCTAAGTATCAGCGTCAGCTAGCAACAGCTATCAAGCGTGCTCGCTACCTAGCCCTTCTTCCATACACTGACTTACACAAGTAAGCAGCGGATTAACAGTTTTTAAAAGGTGTAGAGACATGCAAGTTATTCTACTAGACAAGATCGCAAACCTAGGTGGCCTAGGTGACCAGGTTTCAGTTAAATCTGGTTTCGCACGTAACTTCCTTTTCCCTAAAGGTAAGGCAGTTCCTGCAACTAAAGCTAACATCGAAACTTTCGAAGCACGTCGTGCTGAGCTTGAAGCTAAAATCGCTGAAGAGCTAGCAGCTTCACAAGCACGCGCTGAAAAACTTGAAGCACTTGCAGAAGTGACTCTTGTTTCTAAAGCAGGTGACGAAGGTAAGCTATTTGGTTCAATCGGTACTCGTGACATCGCTGACGCGATCTCTGCAACTGGTATCGAAGTATCTAAATCAGAAGTTCGCTTACCTACCGGTACTATCCGTGAAACAGGTGAGTTCGACGTAGCAATCCAGGTTCACGCAGAAGTTACTGCAACTATCAAAGTGATCGTTATTGCTGAAGCTTAATCGCTGATTAGCTTTATGTGAAAAACCGCGCCAAGGCGCGGTTTTTTTATGCCTGTTTGTAGGTCAATGCTGTGGGCAAGGGCGATACCTGCAGGTCAGGTTTCAACCTGACGATGTTGTAGGGCACCCGAGAATGCGGTTGTAGGTCGGTGCTTTGCGCCCACAAGGGTGCTCTTGGCAAGATTTTTGTCGGGCCGCCGACAGCGGTGATTACTGATAGATTTTGTCGCGGTGGCGACGACACCCAAAGGGGGAGTGATTCGACTCCCCCTCTGGAAACCCCGCGAACCCGTGATTCGCCCATGCTTACGAACTCAGGTTTTTGTTAAACGCTGCGTTTAGTCATCGAGACGATTTAACAGCACATCCCTGTACTGGTAAATCTAGCTCGGCGTCGTGCCTCGCTCTCGATGACACACTCCACAACAAAAGCCGATTTCTCCAGCGCGAATCAAAACGGGAGAGGGTGATACCTGTGGGTTTGGTTGTCTATCTGTTGGTAATGCTCATTTAGGTCGGTGCTTTGCGCCGACAAAGGTACTTTTTTTGGATAGTTCTTGTCGCGTTGGCGACTGCAACCAAAGGGGGAGTGATTCGACTCCCCCTTTGGAAACCCCGCGAACCCGTGATTCGCCAATGCTTACGAACTCAGGTTTTTGTTAAACGCTGCGTTTAGTCATCGAGACGATTTAACAGCACATCCCTGTACTGGTAAATCTAGCTCGGCGTCGTGCCTCGCTCTCAATGACACACTCCACAACAAAAGCCGATTTCTACAGCGCGAATCAAAACGGGAGAGGGTGATACCTGTGGTTTTTGATAGTCTGGTTTGTGCCATTAGCGGACGATGTAAGCCGCAATTTGCGGCAAATTTTTTTAGAGTGAAGCGCGTTAATTTGCCCAGTCAATTTGCTGGCGTTGCAATGTTGTCTTATTAGATGTTTCCTAAGAGGCACATCCCAAAGTTTTCTTCTAGCATCCTTTGGCATTGCCCGATATACATTTTAGACTGATGCTCTGGTGACAAGTACACGTATTGGTCATTCTCGCCGTTAATATGTTTTATGGCGTTCTTAGGGCTATTAAATCTCTTCAGAGCATCTTTTGGTTTTGAGAAAAATGAAGGGTTCGAATCGTGGAAATCCTTCATCATTTCTTTGAGGTTTCGATGCGCCCCTTTAAAACCATTTATTTCGCTTAGACCAGACAATAGTTCAGATGCGGCTGCCGCTAGATGAAAACTCGAAATATAGTGACCACCTAAATGCATTCTTATTGTATCTTCTAGCATTTCAATTGCTATATCGCCTTTATGAATTTTCATGCAAATACCTATGCTGCGCCTCTCTTAACTGGCGCAAAAGAGCAGGTTAAAATTAGTGACGAAGGAGCATAAGCCTGCTGTATTGCATCCTTGGTTCAAGTGTTTGTTAACTAGCCGCAAACACGTATTTGCGGCCTAAATAAATAAAATGAACAGCAACAACTATAGGTATAAGAAGCCAAGTGAATTCGATATCTATACCTGTTATAAATGCAAACCCAAAAATAGAACAAAAGCCGCACATTATAAATAGGCGTAATTTTTTAACAGAGAAAAAATACCTATTAGGCTCAAGAATATGCATTAAGATGGAGATAATCGCGAGCATACCTAAGAAGCCTCCTAGCTCTATAACTAGCATAACCAATGCCCCATAATAACCATCTAATATACCCATAATTGCGATGGGAACAGTGATCAAGCCTAGCCCTAGCAATATGACTAAGGGACCAAATCCAATTATGGCTTCAACAATGATTAAGAATTTATATATTGGTCTCATTTGTTAGCTTACATGTTTGCAGAGAGCACATTGCGCATTCTTCTACCACAATACTGCTCGCTTTGTCCTTTATTCATTGATAACAAATTCTTGTAGGGCTTACTAGTGTGGATAATGCAACAGGTTGCTTAAAGTCGTGACCCGTCAAAAAGGAGCGGTTGAGTCTTTTTCATGAGTAAGCAGGTTACGTCGAAAAGGTTATTATTCAAAAACACTTGAAAGACAGCTCTTCGCAGACACTAAGCTGATATAAAAGCCAGTCGATTCAAGCTAACACCCTATCCCCATGGCTAGGGGGTGTTGAGGTGACGATAAAGCACAGGTGTTCATCATGTTTATTTTTAAGTTGGTGCGGTGTGTTGGCAGGGATGTGCATGCCTTGTTGTGGGTGTAGTTCATGTTCTTCGCCATCCACTTCGATGGTGGCGATGCCGCAAAGTATAAAGAAGAACTGTTCAGCGTGTTCGTGATAATGAAGAACTTCTTCACAACCCGGTGGCATACGTTCTTGGATAACGCTGAGGTTGGCCGATTTCACTAAATGCCAACCATCGCAGTTGTCACCCCAGATGTAGTGCTCTGAGTTTTCTATACCGACAATTTTTACCATTGTTGAGTCAGGCCTCGTTGTTTATTGTCTACCTGACTCTGTTTCGGCACATACATAAGCCCACGCCTTTTTACCTGATTGAAATTTACCGAGTACGCGCATGTATTCATCCACTTCATATTCATCGGCTTGGGCGAGTTCAGCAGCGGTGATCGCAAATACGGTGCCCTCAACGGCATCGCTGTGTTTACCTGTGTATTTGAGTATTGGGTGAAACGCTTTGCCACTGGTTTTCACCACTGCTTGGTCTTTGATCTTTACTTCGCTCAGTGTGTAGCCAATAAGCACATCTTTTTCGCCTGTAAGCAGGCGGCCAAATGTTTCTTTTTGCACGTGTTCTAGTTGCAATGTGCCGTAGGAGAACAACTTTTCCATTAGTGACCTTTATGTTTAATCGTCTTCTTGATATCGCTCTGAAATAGCGACAGCTCTTTGATATGAGGCTAAATTATCAAATAGTGTGTAATTTTTGACTTGTTCCCATGCTACAGCACCTAATTGGTTTGCATCCCAACTTGATTCTGATGCTCCCTCAGGGATGATGCCAACGATAAAAAGTCGACCTGCTTGAACTTCAAATTTAGGATTGACTAAATCGTGACTGCAATCAGAATCAACCAATCGCATTGAGATACATTTGCCGCTGAAATCTGGCATATATTCCTTATCCACTTACTCGGTCCTCTGAGTTATTAAGAACTTTGAGCTTTAGATTACCTGCGATTAACGTAAATTCCAATTGGCGTATTTTCTAAAACTCAGATCTCTATTTGAGCTCGATGTGTCAGTGATTGCCCCTTGCGTTTGCTTTGAGCCGGATGGTGTTGGTAGCAAAACGAGGCACTCCGTTGTTTCAAGCACACTGCACAACAAAACCTGATTTCTGCAGCGCGAATCAAAATGGGGTAGAGCGATACCTATGGGTTTGGTTGTCTACCTGTTGGTAATTCTAATGTAGGTTGGTGCTTTGTGCCGACAAAGATGTTTTTGGATAGTTCTTGTCGCGTTGGCGACGGCAACCAAAGGGGGAGTGATTCGACTCCCTCTTTGGAAACTCCGCGAACCCGTGATTCGCTAATGCTTACGAACTCAGGTTTTTGTTAAACGTTCCGCTTAGCTTTCAACACGGTTTAACTCGTCGTCCTGACTCGGTAAACCTAGCTCGATATCCCTATCTCGCTGTCTCAAGCACGCTCCACAACAAAAGCCGATTTCTACAGCGCGAATCAAACCGGGGGAGGATGATACCTGTTAGAGTTGAATATCTGAATAAGCCAACGCCAAGCTAAGCGGCGCGCGTTAGCGCGTCCTTGCTTGAGCTTTTTGTTATACGTTTTTTCCACTGGATATGACCTTTAATGATCCTCAGGGTTATTTTCTTTTCTAGAATTGCGAAAAATTGTAGGAAGTACATCGGAACAAATAGCATCAGCGGGACTAATTGATGCTTGATCCCTGCGACCTCTTGCTTCGGATATACCAAAAACATAATCATGGCAAAAAACATATAAAGTATGGCAACCGTTGCTATGCTCCAATATCTGGCGATTGCCCAATTAACTCTAACTTCATGCTGTCTATTCCGTTTAACTGCTTTCAGCATTCGCAACTTTAATCTGCGAGAAAGCAAATTTCCATAAGCTGGAATTTTACTTGAAATACTTCGAAATACATTTGGGAGCCAGTTAAACAGCAACTTTGTTAGCAAGATACCTACAAGAACAAAAAATACTCCTGTAAACCACCATGATGGATCATTCAAATTTTTTAATATTTGGTCCATGATATTCCTTTACGTATAACAACTTATTAGTGAGACCTTGTAAGGTAGGCTACCTTGCAAGCTTAGTGAATACAACAGGTTAGTGAGTGTCTGCTACTTGCACTCTAAAACTAATCCATCAACATTAGAAGACGCATGAAATTAACTCGGTGTATCAGCTAAATCCCCTTACATTGCATCCGAAACGCGATACGAGAAGAGTAATCGCCCTTTGGACTAAGGGCGAAAACATGCCTAGGGCATGGACGCCCTATGCATGTTGGTTACGTTCACTTCTCGTGGCGCGTTGAGGAAATTATGCAATGTTGGGGCGCCTCGGGGTTCTTAGGGGCGGTTGGCGTAAACCGCCCCTAAGGTGCCGTCGCCACCGCGACAATAACTCACTTCAAAGTGCCATCGTCACTAAGATCAGCCAACTTCAAAAACAGCCAAAAATCCCCACTCCTTGCCATTGAAAAATAAATTAAAAATTTTTTTAAAACCATTTAAACCCTTTGTACTTTGGTGCGCGTCTAATACAGTAACAAAGCAAATAAACAACAACAGGATGACGCAGATGTTGGTTAATGCCGAGCAGGCATTCTCACAAACACAAACAGCGCAACAGGAGCAAAGTACCATCGAGCGAGCCCAGCAGGGCGACCAAGATGCCTTTTATACCCTGTATCAGAGCCACGTTAGACGTGTATATGCGTTGTGTCTTCGTCTGGTAGCCGACCCCGCGCAGGCTGAAGACGTAACACAGGAAGTGTTTGTGCAGTTGTGGCAAAAAATACAGAGCTTTGATGGTCGGTCGCAATTCAGTACATGGTTGCACCGAGTAGCGAGCAACATTGCGATTAGTTATCTACGTAAGCAGAAAAACTGGATACAGCGAGTTGTAAGCAGTGAAGACACGGGCATGGAGCATGAACAAGTTGCTCAGTGCCAAGAATTGAACGGCCTCGATAAGCTCATCGTGCGCTTACCAGAGCGAGCAAGGCAGGTATTTGTGCTGTATGCGGTAGAGGGTTATCGCCATGAAGAGATTGCACAAATGATGGATATGGCAGTGGGTTCTTCCAAATCCCAGTATCACCGAGCACGTGAGTTATTAAAGGAGTGGTATGAAAATGAGTAAACCAGATTTCGACCAGTTTTTAGATGAGCAGTTGCACACGCAGCAAAAAGAGCTTAGCCCAAGTCGTGATTTATGGCCCGGTATTGAGCATGCCATTAATTTACAAAGCAATGCGCAGCAACATAAAGCCAAGCGCAACTGGGTGATGCCTGCATTTGGCACAGCTGCCGCTGCAGTGTTGGTCGCTTTGGTTGGTTTAAATATGCCAATGCAAGGTGCACAAGAGAACAGCCAGTTTGCACTTATCAGTGATGTGTATGAACAGCAAAAGCAAAGCTTGTTGGTGCAGTATCAATCGCAACCAGCGCTAACAGATAATTGGCAAGCACAGCTTAGCGAATTAGAGCAGGCAGAAAAGGCGATTAAAGACGCTCTAGAAGATGACCCAAATAACCGCGCACTGCTTGGCATGCTTGCGCAAGTGTATCAGCAACAACTTGATTTAATTAATAAAGTGCATTCACCAAAACAAAGCACTGTATTACAGCATATTTAGGAGAACGACATGAAAGCATTAGCATATACCCTAGCATTGGTGCCTTGTTTAGCACTGGCAGGCGAGAAAATTGACGAACAAATTACTGTTCCTGCCGATGGCCGTATTTTTATCGATAACCAGCGTGGTGATATCACCATTAAAGGTTGGGATAAAGACAGCCTACAAATTAAAGGTGAACTTGATGATTTGGCCGAAGGCTATACATTAGAAACCCGCGGTCAACGCACCGACTTCATAGTAAAAATGCCAAAAAGCTACAACAGCGGTTGGAGTTGGGGCAAAAAGAATGATGGTGGCGAGGGCTCAAAACTGACTATCTATATGCCAATGCAAAGCGCATTGACCCTAGAGGGTGTTAATGTTGATGTGGATGTCAGCGAACTTAACAGTGAAAGCCGCATCGAAACGGTCAATGGTGACATTGATGCCAAAGACCTTTCAGGCACGCTAGTTTTTGAAACCGTTAATGGCGACGTTAATGGTACGAACTTGAAAGGTGATATTCGCTATCAAACGGTAAACGGTGATATCAACGATGTCGACTCGCAAGGTCAACTGCGCATGACGCTGGTGAATGGCGATGTGAACAGCACAACTGGGTCTGAGGATATCCGCTTTGAGAACGTCAATGGTGATTTGACATTGCGTGCACAGACTCTGGGTAGCCTTAAGATCAACACCGTAAATGGTGAACTTGAAGTGTATGTAAATGAACTCAAAGCGGACGCGCAAATTCGCGCTGAAAGTGTCAGTGGCGATTTTGACCTTTATCTGCCAAGCACAGTCTCAGCGCGCTTTGATTTAGAAGCACATGCGGGTGGCGATATTCGTAACGACCTGAGCAAAGACAAAGCAAAAGAAGCCAAGTATGGTCCTGGTGAAAGCCTTAGTTTCACGCTTGGCCAAGGCGAAGCTGAAGTAGAGGTAACAACCATTAGTGGTAACACACATCTGCGCAAAAAAGACTAAGCAGCCAAAACACGGATACAGCAACTCCCAACTTAAGCGGGCTCTTAGCCCGCTTCTTTTTTAAAAATGTAACACAGCAGTTGCATAGCCCCACTAAGCCGATAGAATAAAGTCATTGAACTCGCCAACTGAGTAACTATGGCCAAGATAGATAAACAGGTTGATAGCCTAAAAGTACCCCCGCATTCCATTGAAGCTGAACAGTCAGTACTAGGTGGCTTGATGCTCGACAACGAGGCATTTGACCGCGTGGCTGAGCTGGTGGTGGCACAAGACTTTTATACGCGTACCCACAGACTTATTTTTGAAGCAATGGAGCGCTTGGTCGAAGCAGGGCAACCTATTGACCTTATTACCATTTCCGAGTCGTTAGAGAAAAACAATCAACTTGATAGTGTCGGCGGCTTCGCTTACCTAGGTGAAATCGCTAAAAATACGCCAAGTGCTGCAAACATTTCAGCATATGCACACATTGTCCGTGAACGTGCGGTAGTACGTGAGATGATTGGTGTTGCTAACGAAATTGCTGAGGCAGGTTTTAATCCTGAAGGGCGAGATAGTCACGAGTTACTCGATCTTGCCGAGAGTAAAGTATTTAAAATCGCTGAACAGCGCACTAAAAGCACCGATGGTCCGCAAAACATCCATACTATTTTGGAAAAAACCGTCGATAAAATCGAAGAGCTATATCAGTCGCCACAAGATGGTGTGACCGGTGTGAGTACTGGATACTCAGACTTAGATAAAATGACCGCAGGTTTGCAACCTTCTGATTTGATCATTGTAGCAGCGCGTCCATCAATGGGTAAAACCACCTTTGCGATGAACTTGGCAGAGCATGCGGCGATGACGCAAGACAAGCCTGTGCTTATTTACTCTCTGGAGATGCCCTCAGAGCAAATCATGATGCGTATGCTCGCATCTTTGGGTCGTATCAACCAAACCAAGGTACGTACAGGTCAGCTCGATGACGATGATTGGGCGCGTTTATCATCAACAATGGGGCTACTCATTGAAAAAGGTAAGATGTACATCGATGATGCATCGGGCCTAACCCCTACAGATGTGCGCTCGCGTGCAAGACGTATTGCCCGTGACCATGGTGGCATTAGTATGATCATGGTCGACTACCTGCAGCTAATGCGTGTTCCCAGTCTTTCGGACAACCGTACTTTAGAAATTGCCGAAATATCACGATCTCTCAAAGCCTTAGCGAAAGAGTTGCAGTGTCCTGTTATTGCACTGTCTCAGCTTAACCGTACGCTAGAGCAACGTGCTGATAAGCGCCCAGTTAACTCTGACTTACGTGAATCAGGCTCAATCGAGCAGGACGCCGACTTAATCATGTTCATTTACCGTGATGAAGTATACAACGAAGACAGTATGGATAAAGGTACCGCCGAAATCATCATAGGTAAGCAGCGTAATGGTCCAATCGGTAAGGTCAGGTTAACCTTCCAAGGGCAATACTCACGCTTTGATAATTATGCCGGTCCGGCAATGGATGATGAGTATTAATTACTATGGCGCTAGCCACTGCAACCATTGATTTTTCAGCACTACAAAGCAATTTAGCGCGAGTAAAAGAACTCGCGCCAAACAGCCAAGTAATGGCGGTACTCAAGGCCAATGCGTATGGCCACGGGTTGGTAAAAATAGCGCAGCGCCTTGCTGATGCTGATGCCTTCGCTGTAGCTCGCATAGAAGAAGCCTTAGCGCTTCGTACCGGCGGCATCACCAAGCCGATTGTATTGCTTGAAGGGTTCTTTAAAGCCAGTGATATTGAGATTATGCTGGCGAATAACTTCCAAACGATTGTTCATGATGAGTATCAGCTCGCAGCACTTGAGCAAGCAAACTTAAGTGGCTGTATAAAGGTATGGCTGAAGGTTGATACCGGAATGCATCGCTTAGGTATTGAACCTCGTCAATTTGACGCTTTTTATAGCCGCTTAAAACACTGCCCAAACGTCTGCGACGATGTGCAACTTATGACGCACTTTGCCTGTGCAGATGATCTCAGCAATTCATATACCGACAAGCAGCTGACGACTTTTTTTGCGCTCGTAAACAACAAGCCAGAAGCATTATGCCTAGCCAATTCCGCAGCCATTATTAATTACCCACAAAGTCATGGCCAATGGGTGCGCCCAGGGCTGATGATGTATGGTGTATCGCCAGTACAAGGTAGGGTCTCTCAAGATCTTGGCTTGGAGCCGGTGATGAGCCTCAAAAGTGAAGTCATTGCAGTGCGTCATGTCCGCCAAGGTGAACTGGTAGGGTATGGTGGTCATTGGCAGGCCGACAAAGACACGCAATTGGCGGTAGTGGCAATTGGTTATGGTGATGGTTACCCACGCCATGCAGACAATGGCACTCCAGTACTTATTAATGGTCAACGCTATCCACTGGTTGGGCGGGTATCAATGGATATGATCACCGTTGATATCGGTGCGGATAACCGCAGTGTTGCAGTAGGCGATGAAGCATTGATGTGGGGACGTGAACTCGCTATCGAGGAGATAGCTGAGCGCGCGAACACCATTGCTTATGAGCTACTGTGCAACATTACCCCTCGAGTGAGTTACGAATACCTAGGTTAATTCAGCAAGTTAGATAGATTGCTAAGGTTTATGTGTCGCTGGCGCACAGTCGATTCATTGAGTGCGTCAGTTATTTATTTTTTGTTAAAAAAAGAAGAGAATGGTTAATTTAGCTTCTACAATTAAAAGAAATGGGTACAGGCGCGTGGGGTATTTATGGCTTACCTAATAGAATTAGACACGGATAAAGTAATTTATTTACACGCCCATCATAGCATCGGACGCTTTCAGTATAGTGTCGATACCTTGGTGGCCGATCCCAGTATATCGAAAATCCACGCTATCGTTGAATGGCAAGGAAACCATTGGCAGGTTAGGGATTTAAGTCGCAATGGTACCTGGCTCAATGGCATGCGTTTAGAAAAAGACAGCAGTGAAATTCTCAAATGCGATGACGTTATCAGCTTTGGCGGTAGCCATACTCGTGGTTTCCGTGTCGCCAATCTTGATAAGCCAAGTGATCTGTTGATTGTTCTCAATGAGCAAGGCCAGCCCACAGAAAACGCCATCGCGCTCTCAAGTTATAATTTAATCCCTGAAGAAAACCCTGAAGTCGCTGTATTTACCCAACGCGAAACAGGGCTATGGTGCTTTGAGCGCCTTGATGGGTCTATGTTCGAGCACACCATTATTATTGAGCACGATAGGGTGACTGATAGTAAACACACTTACCAGTTGCATTTAAGTCGTTTGGAAGCGGCGACGGCACTCAAAGAAGTGGCCACTGTAAAACTCGAAGACCTGCATTTTATTTTCTTCCTTACCTTGGATGAAGAGTCGGCAGAGTTGGTGATCAAAGGGCCCAAAGAAGAGCTTGATTTGGGCGAGCGGTGTCACCATTACCTCACGCTTAATCTCGCGCGTTACAAAGCGCAAGATGCAAAAAGTGGTGTTCATGAGTTGAGCCAAGGTTGGGTTGATACGGAAGTGATTGCCAAAGATCTTGGTATCGATTTACGCTACCTTAATATTCAAATCCACCGCGCTCGTAAGCAATTTAGTGACGCTTTAACAAGCATCCAAGGTGCCGATAACGTGATCGAGCGAAAACTGCGAAAAGTGCGTTTTAATGCCAGTAATTTCGAAATTTACAAAGGGCATCAACTCGAAGGTGCACTAAAACGAGCGTCTAATTAAGGTAAAGAAATTGATGTATTCACTGGCGCATTATGAGCTAAAAAAGCAAGTCTATCAGGGCGCCATGGGAACCGTGTATGAAGCGTTCGACACTAAGCTTGAGCGAACGGTCGCAATTAAAATCCTACATAATGAGAACCTTGACGGTGAAATGAGTGCTGAAGCACTTAATGAAGCCCGCTTTTTAGCTCGTTTAAATCATCCCAATATTATCCAAGTGTTTGATTGTGCAGAATATAAAGGTCAACACTACTTGGTCATGGAGTTTTGTCGAGGTAAGAACCTGCTGCAGTATCAAAAGCAGCACCTGTTAGGCCTTGAACAAAAACTTTCGGTACTGATCGATATTGCTAAAGGGTTAGAGCACGCTCACCGAAATGACATTATTCATCGCGATTTAAAGCCAAGTAACATACTGATCAGCGACTCGGGTGAAGTGAAAGTCGCAGATTTCGGTATTGCTGAGTTTATAGGCTCAGTTGATACCACATTAGCCAGTGCGGGCACGAGAGGATATATGTCACCGGAGCAAATTAAAGGCGAAGCTCTTGGACACAACAGTGATTGGTTCTCGTTTTGTGTGTTGGCCATTGAGTTTTTGACTAATCAGCATCCTTTTTCCCACCACAAGCCAAGTAACATCACCAAGGCCATATGCTCTGGGGATTACGCCGAGTTCGACAAGCTGCACACCGACATGCCCGTAGCGTTGACCAATATTTTGAAGCAAGGCCTATCTTTAAATGCCAATGAGCGCGTTAATGTGCGCCGTGGAGGTATGGCTAAACAGCTTATTCAAGTGCTGCAATTATTGGTACAACAGGCCATTATGGAGCAGCAAACTCAGCCTATTGACCCACCAACGCATGACCAAACTCAGAGCAACGCACAACCACAGGATGTAAAACAAGCATCCACTAAGAAAATGCCTTGGCTGCGATACGCTGTAACGGCATGTGTGTTTATCGGCGCTGTTGCGGCGGGAAGTTATTATTTAAAAAAGTATGTTTTTAAAGCACCAGTAGTGGCGATTCTACCCACCCACATTGATGAGCTTTCAGCTGAATTTTCGTATCACAAAAGTACCTTACAAGGAGCGGTTCAAAGCGCCTTGTGGCAGCAGCTTACAGCACAACACACTCAGCTTGTCAGCCATGCAGAAATGCGCATGGTGACACAAGGAATTGATGATTTAAAAACACACAATCCCAAAGCATATTTTGATCGCCTCGCGCAATACACGGGGGCTGAAGTGCTGGTATCAAGTCAGGTTTCGTGTCAGCAAATTCATTGTGCCGTAGAGGTTGCACGCTTAGCAGGGCCAGACTGGCATGTGGTTGACGCCAAGCAATGGCAAGCGAGTTTGTCAGATACTCATGGCATACATGAATCAGTGCGATTTTATGTGTCAGCTCTGTTTGATGGGCTGTCGACACTTGATGAAGAGCAGCAGCATCAGTTACATGCACAACTATTTAGTTACTATGGGCGTTACTATGAGCAAGGTGAAATAAGCGAAAACACCTTCTATGACGTTGTCGCATTAGTCAAACAAGAACCTAATTTTGGTGCAGGCTATACTCTGGTGCGTGAACTTGCGTTGCAATTACACAGTATTAAAGGAAACCGCGAGTTGGTTTATGTGGTTAACGACCTGCTCGATAAAGCGCCAAGGCACTATCAGCAGAGCACAGGGTTCGCAACAAACAAAGCGCTTATACTTCTGGCGTTGGGTGAGGCTGATGAGGCACTCCATTACATTGAAAAAATACGAGCTCAGGGTGGTGCTGAGGGCGAATATCAAAACCTAAAAGCGGCATATTACATTGAAGCAGGAGATCTTGAACACGGGCGGGAGCTATTGGAGCAATCGTTAATTACACGCCCTAATATTAACGTGCAAATGAAGCTAGCTTCTTTACTCTACAGCATGGGAGATGTGTCATCATCGCGTGCATTGCTCAATGATATTGTCACTAAATTGCCAAACCATGGTGATGCGCATCAATTGTTGACCGTTATAGCGCTGACGAATGGCGACTTCGATGACGTTATCACTCGCTATGAATCCAAACTCGCTGAGTCTAGTGACTCGCAGGGGGTGGCCAATGCCAGTACAGCGACTAATTTGGCTCTTGCGTACATGTATTCTCACAAGTATAACCAAGCGCAAAAGCTGGCTGCGAAGGCGTTGGCATTAGCACCGAATAACTCAGCGATGACCCTAAATTATGCCGATGCGTTAACGCTCTCGGGTATGGTGTATCAAGCCAAAGAACATTATCAGCGTGTTGTGGATATCAATAATGGCCAAGATTCAGCGTATTCATGGTCAGACAGAGCGCAAGCGTTTGCTCATTTAGGCGATTACCAGCAAGCGACTGTCGCCATTAAGGAAGCCTTAGATGCTGGGCCGGAACTGGCGGATATCTACTATGGTGCAGCGATTGTTTATAGTGAAATCGGTGATCAATATTCGGCACTGTATTACGCGAAAAAATCCATTGAAGCGGGTTATCAGTCGAGTTGGTTTTATGTGCCGTGGTTCAAGCCACTGTGTGCTCATCAGCAATTCACTTCTTTGCTAGAAGAGCCACAGCGACTGTGCTCAGTTGAACATTAGTTTTCTTTTGGGCGGTCCACAACGATGCGTGGGTCTTGCGACATATAAAACTTACCTGTGCTGGTATTTTTCGCAGTATAACGGAAGTTAACAGCAAGCGGTTGCGCACTGGCTGAAGGTTGCACCTCAATCACTCTATCCGGCGGCGGGTTGTTACCTAGCGCATAGCCAATAGTTACTGCAACATTACGCACCGTGATGGTCAATGTTTTACGGTCTTCACTCAGTTGTGAGTCGACATTGTAATTGCAGTTACTCTCGCTGCTCACGTATTCCACACCGTTACCAAAAAACTCCCAATCAGGATCAGTAATAGCTATTTCTAATATTGCTTCTTGGCGTTTTGCGATGCTGGGATTTGTTGGGTTGTTAGTGAAAGTAATGTTGAAGTCGTCAGGGCTATTTGGCATCCCATCACTGTTTTGCGTCACCCAGCGCTCTGTCGCGCTTGGGATCAGTGTGAAGTTTTGCGACGTGGTGTGATTGTTCGGTTCGCTAGGCACAATGATGGTGCTTGATTGCTGTGCAGTCATAATTAATCCTTATTAAGTGAAGCTCGTACGGCAGGTTAACTATAGCTTCTTGCTATTCAATATGGATGAAAATGTAATTGCTTGTAATAAATGAATTTATTGGTTAATAAAGTTTTGAAAATGCGCAAATTTATGTGGCTATCAAACGTAAAGTTGACCTTGCAAAGTGGCAATAATACGGCGTTCTCCACCGAAGTCTCGGTGTTCACCTAGGTAAATTCCTTGCCATGTGCCCAAAGCAAGTTGGCCATTACGAATAGGCAAAGTGAGTTCACATCCTAGCGTGCTCGATTTAATGTGAGCAGGCATATCGTCATCCCCTTCATAGGTGTGACGATAAAATGATTGGCGCTCTGGTACTGACCAATTGAAGTGTGATTCCATATCTTTACGAACGGTGGGGTCGGCATTTTCATTGATACTTAGACTTGCTGAAGTGTGCAATAGCATGAGGTGCACTAAACCCACTTGGTATTGGCTTATTTGTGGCAGCTGGGCTAATAGCTCTTGGTCAATTAAATGAAACCCGCGAGCTTTGGCGCTAAGTGTAATGTGTTGCTGTTGCCAACTCATTGCAGTGCTTACTATGACTGACAGTTTTGGCAGATGCCATGTGCTTCGATGGTTTGTGAGCTCACGCTAAAACCATGCTCAGCAGCAAGGGCGCTCAGCTCTGCTGAAATAACGCCGGAATGCAATTCGTCAACATGACCGCATTGGTCACAAATCAGCAATTGTACGGGATGAATTGACTCAAAGTGATGGCACAACATAAAGGAGTTAGTGCTTTCAATTTTATGAATAAACCCCTGTTCTGACAGAAAATCTAGAGCACGATAGATGGTTGCAGGCTTGGCGCTGTTTTCCGTGACCTTTAATTGCTCTAACAAATCATAGGCACCAACACCGCTTTTAGTACTCGCTAACAAGCGAAAGACCTTTTCTCTTATCGGAGTGAAGCGTGCGCCTTTACTCTCGCACATCCTTCTTGCTTTGTTTACTAGCGCATCTATGTTCATTCTCAACCTTACTACCGTCACTATTGCACGTATACTAGCATACTACGCCATAGAAAAATTACTACTGCTGTAACGGGTTAGCATTGAGGCTATTGATGCATTTTACGACTGCCATATCGCTGCGTAGTTGAACAGGTGAAATCTGTGGCTGTTTTGCATATAATGCGCGCCCAATCGCCAATGCGTTAATACAGGTAACCGCAATGACTCAAAATACAATGCCTTCTTGGCACACTGATACGTTTCGACGCTTTAGCGTAGCGCCAATGCTGGATTGGACGGATCGTCATTGTCGTACTTTTCATCGCATCATGAGTAAAGAAGCTGTGCTGTATACAGAGATGATCACTACTGGCGCGATTATTCATGGTAAGGGGGATTATCTGCATTTTAATCAGCATGAACAGCCAGTTGCTCTGCAGCTGGGTGGCTCTAATCCTGATGAGCTGGCACATTGTGCAAAGTTGGCAGCAGAGCGCGGTTACGCTGAGATTAACCTAAACGTAGGTTGCCCGTCGGATCGAGTGCAAAATGGCCGCTTTGGAGCCTGTTTAATGGCGCAGCCGCAGCTGGTGGCTGAGGGAATCGCAGCGATGAAGGCGCAAACTGATATTCCGGTTACGGTAAAAACGCGCATTGGCATAGATGAGCAAGATAGTTATGAATTTTTGCTTGAGCTAATTGACGCAAACCATGCGGTTGGTTGTGATGACTTCATTATTCATGCGCGCAAGGCGTGGTTACAGGGGCTGAGTCCCAAAGAGAATCGCGAGATCCCACCGCTTGATTATCCGCGCGTGTATCAGTTGAAAAAAGACTACCCACACCTGCATATCAGTATTAACGGCGGCATCAAGACGCTTGAAGAGTGTCAACATCACTTGCAGCATGTTGACGGTGTGATGATCGGTCGAGAGGCATACAGTAACCCATATTTACTCGCCCAAGTTGACGAAACCCTTTACGGGCAGTCGCCATTTACACTCACCCGTCACCAAGTCGCAGAGCATATGCTAGATTATATCGATAATGAGATGCGCCAAGGCGCACGTTTTTGGCATGTTGCTCGCCATATGTTGGGGTTATTCCAAGGTATGCCAGGTGCGAGAGGGTATCGTCGTCACTTATCTGAAAATGGTCATAAAAATGAAGCTACCGCGCAAACCTTAGTGAAAGCGCTAGAATTTGTCAGCTAGTAGCTTTTTTTACTAAGTGTTAGCTTAATTCGCCACCGCCCCAAAATGGTGAATTAATTTATTTCATATAAATCAGATCTTTAGCCATTGGCATGTAATTTGATTAGTTAGTATCAAGCTAACTATTTGGAGTACATACAATGGCTCGTTCAACATCATCACGTTTTTATCGTGACTCACTAGATAAAAAATTATCTGGTCTGTGTGCCGGTTTTGCTAAACGCCATGCGTTGCCGATTTGGTTAACCCGCTTAGCCGTGATCATTCTATTTATTAATGCCCCTATTTTAGTCAGTGCTGCATATTTGCTTGGTCACTTTATCTTTGACGAAGCAATTGTGGTTTAGGTCACTGATTTTACTAAAGACACTCAGGCATCATTAAGCTATATTAGGGTACAGTTACGTAACACAGTTAAAGGGTCGCGATAGTGCGTATTACCTCTCAAGTCTTGTTATTCACTGCCACTTTTATTATTTGTATTTTTAATATTGCTCACGCCCAGATCATGGTGAGTGATGCCAAAATTCGTCAATTTTTACCCGCCACAAAGAGTACCGTCGGTTACCTCACAATTATGAATCACAGTGACCAAGAACGCGTATTGACAGGTGTAGAGAGTAGTTCATTTGGGCGCGTGGAAATTCATACTCATGATATGCACCAAGGGCTCATGAAAATGCGAAAGCTGGAGCAATTAACGCTTGTGGCACATGACACTAAGGTCTTTGAGCCCGGTGGACTACACTTAATGGTGTTTGAGCCTAGCCAACCTCTTAAAGTCGGCACAGATATCACCATAACGCTTGTTTTTGCCAATGGAGAGCGGGTAACTACACATGCTCAGGTCTACAGTTTGTTAGACGAGAAGCCAAGCAATGAGGATGTGCATCAGCATCATCATAATTAGGAGTATTTATGTCTCAATACAAAGGAATTATCGCAGGCGCAGTTGCGGCTATTTTACTACTTTTTTATTTCATAGCGGTGTATTGGAGCATCGAACCGGAGCCGTTTGATGTTGTTGCCAACGCACAGGAACAGGCGCAGCAGCGCAACGAGCAGGTGGTTACAGGCTATGTGACGACCTCTACTTTGATTTCGGTAAGTGAGGCGTTGTTAAATAAGCCTGGTGGTTATCTAAGTAATGACATGATGCCGCCAAGCGTGATGATGGATAATATGCCCGCGTGGGAATTTGGTGCTTTAGAGATGGTACGCGACCT
Source organism: Pseudoalteromonas maris (assembly GCF_049257235.1). Taxonomy (NCBI): domain Bacteria; kingdom Pseudomonadati; phylum Pseudomonadota; class Gammaproteobacteria; order Alteromonadales; family Pseudoalteromonadaceae; genus Pseudoalteromonas; species Pseudoalteromonas maris. Next base: position 211,795 of record NZ_JBMMUF010000003.1, on the reverse strand, counting down.
AGCACTTTCTATGCGTAAAGACTTTAGTCGTTCTCAGTCTCAATCTACAGAGCATCCATCTTTGAAAAAGGCGCAACCGCAATTCAATATCAGTAGTACTGCGTGGTTATGGCCAAGCGCTGAAGGTGAATATCAGCAAGGTATTGATTATTTAGTGGAATATCGCTCGCAAATCGCAGACAGTGGCGACCGTCAAAGTCAGTTTTACGCCCGCGCCGATAATTTACGAGCCTATGTTAAAGAAGCAGAAAAGCGTTTGGGCAGTTTGAGTCAACGACTCAGTGCTAGTGTAGGGCAGGATAAAGTAAATACTGATTTGGCTGGAGATAAAGAAGCGCATCAGGCGACATACGCTCCGCTAGAGCAGCAAGTTAAAACATCATGGTGGCAGATTGACGATGTGTTTTATGAAGCGCGAGGTGCCACATGGGCGCTATTGCACTTTTTACATGCCGTAGAGCATGATTTTGCTGATGTTTTAGAAAAGAAAAATGCTAAAGTGAGCGTGCAACAAATTATTCGTGAGCTCGAAGCAACCCAAGAGCCAGTTTGGAGCCCAATGGTACTAAATGGTAGCGGTTTTGGGTTTGTTGCTAATCACTCATTAGTGATGGCGAATTATATTTCACGTGCAAATGCCGCACTGATTGAATTAAGCGAATTACTCGCGCAAGGATAAAAAGGGGAAACAATGAAAAAGTATTTACTTGCCGCAGCAGTGTCGTTGTCGACGATGGCACCAGTAGCACAGGCAGATACCATACTCGGTTTGTACATTGGTGCTGAAGGGTGGCAGGCTGATTCACAGGGGAGCTTCTCTAACTCAGGTAGTATGCAAGAGTTTAACTTTGAGGACGAAACGTTCACAAGTTATTACGCAGCGCTTGAGCACCCTGTGCCGTTAGTACCGAATATTAAGCTTAAGTACACCGAACTAGAGCTTAATGGCTCTGCGCTATTGAGCGATGGTTTTACTTTTGGTGATGAAACCTTCAAGGTAGATACCACGGCGATGACCGCCGCTGATCTCACGCACATAGACTATGTGCTGTATTACGAAATATTTGATAATGATCTAGTATCGATTGACTTGGGTCTGAGTGCAAAGCAGTTCGACGGTGAAATCACCGTAGCGGGCGATGCTCAAAGCTCAGATGCAATGGAAACGGTCACCGTAGAATACTCAGGCTTTGTGCCACTTGCTTATGCGCGTGGTGAAGTAGGCTTGCCGTTCACTGGATTAAGCGTATTTGCCGAAGGCAGTATGTTGGCGCTTGATGACAGCTCAGTTCACGACTATCAAGTGGGCGTACAGTGGGAATTTATCGACAACATGGCAGTTGATGTTGCAGTACGTGCAGGTTACCGCTCAATGTTGATTGAGCTTGATGATATTGATGATATTAGCACTGACCTAGACGTGTCGGGTCCGTTTGCGGGTATCCAAGTGCATTTTTAATGTATGCATGTATTAAGAAGCGGCGTAAGCCGCTTTTTTTATGTGTAGGTTATTCAATCTCTAGGGTGGGTAGTTCAGCGTTAGTTTTAAGGTTGTTGAGACTGTGAATCAGTGTGTTTTGCAGTTGATGTTCAGCCAAAAGCGCTAAATAAGGGCCCAACACAGGAATCGATATATCGCCAGTTTGCTCCCAGGTAATCGTACAGCCAGAGCCTGTGGAGGTGATTGTTATGATGCCGTCAGACAGAAATTCGTTATTAATGAGCAGTTGAAACTGTACCTTGTCAGTGGTCTGCTGCGTGATAGAAAGCTCACCATACGTATAGTGTGCCGACCAAAATAAATTAGCGCCCACGCCCTGTCCCTGTGCACTTAAAGAAAGCTGTTTATCTGAATCAAATTGTGAAATCGCTAACCATTGTGGCCATTTACTCAAATCGCTGAGCCACTCAGTCACCTGCGGCGCGGGGCGACTAATGGAAATACTGTGCTTTGCGTGATAGTTCGGCGACATAATCAGGCCACACATAACCCAAATTAGAACCAAAAGGATTAACACTTTTAATATATTTATTAGTGGGTTAAGCACAATAACTAAAGCCTCTCTATGGAATCTTTTAAATTATAGTCTGAAGATTAGACTATACTGATAAAACCGAATTTTCTATCACTTACTTGATGAATAAAATTGTATTTAAACAAGCCGCTTACAGAAAAACCTATGTCTATAAGGTAGAGCATGTCATCTCCGAGTAGTGATTACATTTTTCTCCATGAAGAATTTGAAGAACAGCAAAAGTTGCTCAGTGGCTTTTGGGATGTGTTGATCGTTGACGACGACACTGAAATACACGCCGTAACCGAGCTGGCTTTGTCAAACTTTGAGCTTGAGGGCAAAGGGCTGCGTTTTCATCATGCCTATGATGGTGAAGAAGCAATTAAGGTGTTGCGTAACAATCCCAGTATTTCAGTGGTGCTGTTAGATGTAGTGATGGAAACGGACGATGCAGGCTTAGTCGTCGCCAAGCGCATTCGTGAAGAGTTAGATAATGCTTTGGTGCGCATTGTGTTGCGAACAGGGCAACCAGGTTCAGCACCAGAAGAAACAGTGATCAGAGAGTACGATATCAATGATTATCGTACCAAGACTGAGCTCACTCGGGCCAAATTAGCTGCAACATTAGTGACCGCACTGCGCTCGTATAGCCAAGTTACGCAACTGTCACTACAGAGCCATCTACTTAGTGTGATACTCAGTGCCAGCGAGGCGATTTTGAGCTGTACAGACATAGAACCATTTTGTGAACTAGTCATTGAGCGAGTCGGTTTATTCAGTGAAATACATGATAGCAAAGGGTTTATTTTTGGCTTGTCTGATGACAGCAGTATTGTCATTCATGGAGATGTAAATACTGGGAGCAATCTTGCAGGGAAAATGCTTGCCAGTGACCAACTCCCTAGTGCTTTAAGTGAGCAGGTAATTACGTGCTTTCATTCGCAAAGCCATCAGTTTTCAGAGCACGGTGTAACCCTTTTTTGTAAGGCACACCAAAACCATTACGCTATTCACCTGCTCAGTCACACGCAAATAGATGATCACTTCTTAGCATTTCTGGACTTATTTTTATCTAATGTAGGTATGGGGCTGGACAACGTACTGTTGGTAAAAACACTGCGTGAAATTGCCTTTAAAGATGGGCTCACGGGCTTAAATAGTCGCAATGGTTGTCTTGCAGAAGTGCAAAAGAGTATCAACCATCCAAATCCAGATGACTACCTCGTACTTATCGATATAAAACGTTTTTCCGATATTAATGAAGGGTTGAGTCAGGATGTCGGTAATGATGTGCTTAAAGCGGTTGCTCGGCGTCTCGAAGATACTTTCGTAAATGCCTCTATGCTGGCGCGGCTGGGCGCTGACGTATTTGCAATGTTGGTTAACAGCAAGAAAGTGCCATTTGAAAGTTTGCAACACTTTTTAACCGCCCCATATCAAGTGGGCGAGAACCTCATTTACTTGAACTTCAGTTTTGGTCTGTGCCCAAGTAGCTTATTTGGCAAAGCAGCAACCAATGCAATTAAACGTGCCGCCATTGCCCTGAGTATGAGCAAAAAAGCTGCGGGCGAGAAATGTGCTACTTTCGATCTATCAATGGAAGAGCGGGCCGCATGGCGTCTCAATATGATTTCACAGTTGCGTAAAGATTTCGCCGATAGGAAGTTAGAAGTGTGGTACCAACCGCAATTACAACTCGATACTGGTGAGGTTTATGGTTGTGAGGCGCTACTTCGTTGGCGTAACGATAATGGCGAATATATTTCGCCCTCGGTATTTGTGCCTTTATGTGAGGATGCTGGCTTAATTATTGAGATTGGACAATGGGTGTTAGAGCAAGCATGTGAAACACAAAAAATGCTGGCTAAGCAAGGAATAGACTTGCGAATGGCTGTTAACGTGTCGGTTCCTCAATTTAAAGTTGCAGGGTACGTGCAAAGTGTTAAGAGCGCCCTTGAAAAATATGAAATGGATGCCAACAGGCTGGAGCTTGAGGTCACAGAAAGCATTGTAATGGATGATGTAGAAAACCTGGTTGACACACTAAAACAGCTGAAAAAGCTGGGGTTAGATATCGCCATTGACGACTTTGGCACTGGGTTTTCGTCACTAAGCTATTTACAGAAACTGCCATTTGATCGCTTAAAGATAGATAGGGATTTTATTAAGGGTATTCCAGACTCAGATAGCGGTGAAATCGCCGAGCTAGTGGTGTCACTGGCGAAGCGGCTTAATGTGAAAGTGCTTGCTGAAGGGGTGGAAACACCACAACAAGAAGCCTATTTAAAATCAATTGGCTGTGATGAGGTGCAGGGCTTTTTCTACGCCAAACCACTCAACATCAAGGATTTAAGTCAGTATTTGAGCAAAAAATAGCGGCGCTACTAAGTAGCACCGCAAATAACGTCATTGCATATGAACAGCTTTAAAACTGGCAAGCGGACTTCCTTGCTCATTTTTGAGCGTAAGCGTATCCCCATTGATATGATAAGAGAACGTATCGATGAGCGCTTGGTTTAGCTTTCCCTCTTGCTCCATAAATTCAAAACACATTTTTTTAGTCATTGCTAAGGTGCCAAAACGCAAACCAAAGTGTTGACCTTTTACGTAGTCCCCGCTGATTTGATTACATCCTAAAAAACCGGTGACGCGGCCGTCATTGTGCAAGGTAATTTGTGGCTCACGTTGTTTCACTTCAATATTTTCATCACCCACGGACTTGGCCTTCCAATAGGTATTAACAAGTGCCTCATTGGGCTTTGCTACGCGCTGCATCATTACTTTCACAAGTTCGGCATTTTGTTCAACACCAAACGGGTCATTGTTTTGCGTTGTGGTATAACGCAGTTCACCATTTTGAGTAATTTGCGCCCTGACACTGTAGCGCATATTGCCCTGTATTGAGTCGGCGGGGTAGGTCAACTCAACGCTATAAGGAGGGGCACTGTTTAGCGCCATCGTTTTACTGGTAATAACCGTTGCCGGTGCATCCATTCTTGACACATCAATCAATGACACTGTCAGCTCTGAACCAGGCGGTTGCATGCTACGATCTTTATACAAGACTTCTACGGTCATTGACTTAGTTTGCTTTACCACCGTGGCGTCAGGGGGGCTTTGGGTTTGGCTACATGCACCGAGCAATGCTGTGCCCAACACGAGGGCCGCAATACGAACCTGCTTATTCATAATCTTAACTCCTTTGTGACTTGTCCCTAATCTAAGTGAATAAGGATTAATTGCTCCTTAATGATAGACGCTAAAGTGCTTAAACAAAGCAAGCTCAGTGTTCGCTATTGAAGTGTTGTAAGTATTTGTGCTCAAGGCGAGTGAGTGTTTTTCCTGATTTGAGGGTGCTAATCGCCGTATTTATTTTTGGTAGTAAGTGTGCGTGTTCGGCTCTTAGTCGCAGGTGTAATTGTCCATCTGAATGCTCAGCTGCGAAGACAACTGGAACCCCCAGCTTCTTTGACCAGTATTTGGCAGGAAGATCGCCGATAATGGCAACATTTATGCGCTTTTTCCCCAACGCCATAATAAGCTCGCGTTCTGACTCAAAGTCAACTCGTTCAAACTTTTCGTCATCATGGTAAAAGTACCCTCTAACGGTGCCGACTTTGTTACCAAAAATTGAATCGATATCGAGATAGTATTGTTCTTTAGCTGAGGTTGTAACTAAATACTCACGTACGGGGAATAATGCGTCTGAAAATACGAATTGCGGGTCGTTTTTCTCCTCTTCGCTCAGCCAGCTTGGGCTAATTACCTCAAAGTCCAGTTGCTTGTTTTGCATAAATTGGTTAATGCGCTTGGCGGGAAGTGGCACATATTGAATATCAACATTGGCTTGCTGCATAACTTCAATAACAAACTCTTTGATAAGGCCAGGGGCGTTTTCAGAGCTAGTTGTATAAGGATACCAACTGCCGCTGGCATCGACATTGTATTTTAATGGAGCGGCTAATGCATTTGCACTACAAAGAAAACTGAGTACTAAAGCAAAGATGTACTGCAAAACTATTACCTTTGTCTTTTAAGTCAATTGTTTAAGTATAGACGAAAGTACAGAACGAGGTGCTAAGTTTATGTTGTTATTGTATAAATAATGACATCTCGTGATTTTTTATTAATATAAAAGTATCGCTAACTTAAAATCCGAGTCCATCTATGCATGAGCAACGCCGTTTGGCAACACAAAGCTATGAAGCTCAATACGTTGCGCGGCAGGCAATATTTTCAGTTGATCGGGAAGTTGTAGCTTATGAATTACTTTATCGGGACTCGCCTATCAATGCGTTTCCATTCCAATTAGAAGACTCGATTGCCACGGGAAGAATGTTTTTCGATGTCATCTTGTTGCAAGGTTTAGAAAAAGTCAGTGATGGTCAAATTGCATTTATCAATCTTGCAACAGATGCATTGCTAGAAAGCCTGCCAGAGCTTATTCCCCCTGATAATGTGGTGATTGAAATAGTGGAGCGAAGTCGCTCTATTGAAAGTCTTGAAAGAATAATTAAATCGCTAAAAAGTAAAGGTTATTGCTTTGCCTTAGATGACTATGACAGTGCGCCGAAGTGGGAGCCATTACTTAAGCTGGTGGATTACATTAAAATTGAAGTGGAGCCATCGTTAGCGGATACCGTAACCTTGGTGAAGCATCTCAAATCGCGTTTTCCTGATACGCAATTGATTGTCGAACGTGTTGAAACACATGAACAAGCCGATGCAATCATTAATGCTGGGGCGGATTTACTGCAAGGTTTCTTCTTTTCTTTGCCGCTTATGCTGGAGTATAAAAACATCAGCCCATGTAAGCGTACCATCATGAACTTACTGTCTGAAACACTGAACCCGGAGCTCGACTTTAAAAACATCACAAAACTGCTCAGTGTTGATGTATCTCTTACCGCAAGAATTCTCAAAATGGCCAACAACTTTGGCGGTGCTCATGCTGCAATAAGCTCTCTGCAACAGGCTGTTACCTATATTGGGGAAGATCACTTACGGCGATTTATTCGCGTGCTTGCTCTTGGGGAGTTGGGCACAGATAAACCAACAGAGCTGACAAAGTTGGGGTTAATGCGCGCTCATTTCATTGCATCGGTGGTTTCCCCTGCTGGAAAAAGTTTTATAGAGCAAGGGTACTTACTCGGTTTGTTGTCGGTATTGGATGCGGTTCTGGATGTGCCTATTGATGCTCTAGCGAAAGAGTTCTCACTCAGTGGGGAGCTTAGTAGTGCGCTTTTGGATGCCAATGGCATGCTTGGTCATGCGTTGGGTGCAGCGTACGCCTGCGAATTATGCCAATGGCCGCTGGCTGAGGAAATTTTGCAGACAATTCGCCCTGCCAGTGACAAAAAAGTATTGTACGATGCGCTCACCGAGGCGCGCACCTACTGCGACGAGACAATGCATTTGCTCAGTAAGGAATGACGCAGTAAGCTCTTGGTATAGGTACAGTGGAGAGCTTACATGTCGAAAGTACTGATTTTCTTATTATTACTCACTTCTCTTGTGTTACTTGGCTTCGCGGTGACGCAGCCAGCACTGACAATTGAGGCGAAAATTGCCAAGTCAGAACTCGCTAATACTGCAGTGCAAGCGATCACTGAAGATACACACAGTCAAAGTCGACAACTACTTTACATGCTCTCAGAAATGTTGGGCTTGGATAAACTCGAAGGGCATATTGATGCCTATGGTAAAACCCGCAGTATTTGGGGGACTGTAATCGAGTTGTATGAACATGATAACCGCCTCGTGGCAATACTGGTCGGTGCCTTCTCTGTTATCGTGCCAGTTAGTAAATCACTGATGCAGTTCACGTATTTATTGCTCCCTCACACTCATGTAGGTAAACAACTTAGTAAAAGTGCTGGAGTGCTCAGTAAATGGAGTATGGCCGATGTCTTTGTGCTGGCATTGATTATCACCTTCTTAGGAGGTAATGCCGATGGTCACTTTGGTCAGTTAGTGATTATGAATGCTCACCTACACCAGGGCTTTTGGCTATTTTTAGCGTACTGTATGCTTTCAATTGTCATTGCCATGTTGGTTCAGTCTATTAACCCTCAGGATGAGCATTCTTTGACCCAAAAATAGTTATTCCCTGACAATAAAAAACGGCCCCACAAGGAGGCCGTTTGAATCTAGATTCAAATCGTTACTCTTCAACATCCACGATAACATCGGGCGTAATTGACTCCAGCGCTTCGATCACTGCATCTTTGCTCATACCAACAGGTAAAGACACCGTTGCCATAGCACTGAAAAGTGGTACTCCCCAATTTGGTGCGCTTTGTTGTTTGGAGGTTAAATGAGTGATATTCGCGCCTTTGTGACGTATCACTGATGCTAATTCCTGCACTATACCTGGGCGATCATTGCCCGTGATCACTAAATTAATTTGCTCAGGTGTATCAGCTTGAGAAATTTCACCTGTTTCTACACGGATTTCTAGGTGGTTAATGCTATCTAGCGCCTTTTGAAGCTCGCTAAGGTGCTCTTCGGCTACTTCAACTTGAACGATACCCGCAAATTTACCAGCGAGGTGTGAAAGATTACTGGCTAACCAGTTGCCGTGATGCTCGAGAATGACTGAGGAAAGATCTTCAACGAGACCGGTGCGGTCTTTACCGAGGATGGTTAAAACTAACTGCTGCATATGAGAATTCTCTTTATTATTGTCAAATAAAAGCCCTAATAAACAGGGGGTAACCAAGCATTGAGAGTTAATTAACATAATGTTAATAAAGGCTTTTTTTAGGCTTGGGAAGCTTCTAGCGCTTTTCAGAGTCAAGTATTGACCCCTTTTTAGTGTTTGTCCAATTCTACTGAAAAGATCATGGAAGAAATGTACTCCTTTACGTTCATTTACGTAAAACAAACCCCTTTTGCTTCGTTTTGCGCAGGTGTAACAAAACTGTCATTTTGATGCAATATAATGCGCGCATCGTGAAGATGTAAGGGTAAGTTGATGACTTCCACTGGGCAAAATATGTCTTTAAGCACGGATAGAAGCCGATTGGTTAAAGACAAAATAGCGCAATTTAGTATTACCTCAGGCGGGGTAATGGTACTGGTAGCGCTGTTGTTGATATTTTTCTATCTCCTGTATGTAGTTCAACCGATTTTTGAATCAGCACACATCCAACAGCGCGACGCTTTTAGCGTCGAGCAACAGCATGTTGTCGGCCTTGGCCTTGAGGAGCAAACTGAAATCGCTTACCTATTAAAGCGCGATGGTCAGGTTGATTTCTTTAACATTCAAGAACAAGGTTTTGGTGAGCAAATTACCCAGTTAAACGCACAACTATCTGGCGCTGTAACTAGTTTCGCTAAAAGTGCACCACATCAAGGGTTGTATGCCTATGGTCTGGATAACGGTGAAGTGGTTATCGTCAAACCTAGTTTTCGCGTTAGCTTCCCGAACAACCAACGTAAACTGACGCCAGTTCTTAACTACCCGCTGGGTGAAGCGCCCTTGGTTGTTGATGACCAAGGTCAGCCAATTAAGCGCTTTGCGTTCGCACAAAGCGAAGAAAAGGTAGCGATTGTTGCTCTCACAGCGGATAAGCGCATTGTATTTAGCGCTTATGTGGGTGAAGAAAACTTCATGACGGGTGAAGTTGAATGGGTCGCCGAGCAATCAGAACTAGAAATCGATGGTCGCATCGATGAGTTACTCATTTCACCTGATGCGAGTCGCGTATTTGTGCGCTCTGCAAACCAAATTTACATCTTTAATAGCCGCTATGCTGATGACGTAGAGCTTACGCAAATACTTGCTGCTAACGAAGAGAACGCCAATATCATTTCAACCCAACTTCTTGCTGGTGCAAACTCATTAATGCTTGCTAATGATAACGGTGAAGTGTCGCAGTGGTTTGAAGTGAATACCGACGATGGCAAAGCATTCAAGAAAATCCGTGCTTTTGAAACCTCAAAGCAGAAAGCGGTAAACATCTATTCTGAATTTTATCGCCGCACCTTCTTTACCACGGGTGACAATGGTGAGTTAGGTGTTTATTACACCACTAGTGAGGCAAAGTTATGGCAAGGAAAGGTGGCCGATAGTGCTATCAAAAACTTTGCTATTGCGCCACGCGCCAATGCTGCCCTTATCCTTGCTGATAACAAAGTCAGTGTGCTGGAAATTGAAAACGAGCACCCAGAAGTGACATGGTCAGGTATTTGGCAAGAGGTGTGGTACGAAGGCTACCCTGAACCTGATTATATTTGGCAGTCAACATCAGCCAGTGATGACTTCGAGTCAAAGTTCTCATTAGTACCAATTTCATTCGGTACGTTAAAAGCAGCGCTATATGCGATGTTATTTGCTGTGCCAATCGCACTTTCTGCGGCAATATACACAGCTTACTTTATGTCCAGTGAACTGCGCAAAGTGGTTAAACCAACCGTTGAAATCATGGAAGCGTTACCAACTGTAATCCTTGGTTTCTTAGCTGGATTGTGGCTTGCCCCTTTGATTGAAGAGAACTTGCCAGCCATTGTCGCGCTGTTGGTTTTATTGCCGATAGCTATTTTAATAACAGCGCTAGCTTGGACTAAATTACCGGAGCAAATTCGCCACCGCATTCCTGAAGGCGCGCACTCTGTGATTCTAATTCCAGTGGTGTTATTCATTGGTTGGTTATCATTTGCTATGAGTGGCTCAATCGAGAATTGGTTGTTTGATGGCAATGTGCGCAAGTTTATTACCAACGATTTGGGTATGACTTTTGACCAGCGTAATTCATTGGTTGTAGGTATTGCGATGGGCTTTGCGGTTATTCCAACCATTTTCTCTATTGCAGAAGACGCGGTGTTCAGCGTACCAAAACACTTGTCTCAAGGCTCATTGGCATTAGGCGCTACACAATGGCAAACCTTAGTTCGCGTTGTATTGCTAACTGCCAGCCCAGGCATTTTCTCTGCTGTGATGATGGGATTGGGTCGTGCTGTTGGTGAGACCATGATTGTACTAATGGCAACCGGTAACACACCAATAATGGACTGGAGCATCTTCCAGGGCATGCGTACCTTAGCGGCGAATATCGCGGTAGAAATGCCTGAATCAGAAGTTGGCAGTTCGCACTACCGAATTCTGTTCCTTGCCGCATTCGTACTGTTTATTTTTACCTTTGTCTTTAACACGCTTGCTGAGTTTGTTCGTCAGCGCCTGCGTGAAAAGTACAGTTCACTGTAATTTAAAGGAGAGACGACATGTTAAAGCAGTGGTTTAAGTCTGGTTCTCCTTGGATTTGGATGACCGGCGGTGCGGTAAGCATCAGTTTGATTTCAGTAATTGGTTTGCTCGCGCTTATCGCAGGCCGTGGCCTTGGATTTTTCTGGCCATCACAGGTTCATGAATTTCAAGTTGAAGGCTCGGTACCAAAGCAGGTAGTGATCGGTGAAATTTATGACCGTGAAGTTGTGCCTGCCAGCCGTATCCGCCAATCGGGTGTCGATTTAGGTGACTTTGACGGTGAAGAAGTGACCCGTTACCTAGTAAAAACAGGTAACCGTGAGTATGTAGAATTGGATTTCCGTTGGTTGTTGGAAACGGATATTAAAAGTGACGCAACACCGGCTAACTTGGCTGTATTCGAGCGCTCTAAAAACGGTAACTTTTACGGTTATATTGAGCAAGTATTTGAAAATGGTAAAGAAGTAACCGGCGATAAAGTTGCTAAACTTGAAGAGCTCGTTGCACGTGCTGTGGAATTGAATGACCAAGCGCTGGATCTGCAAAATGGCGATATTGGTCACATTAACTACACCCTTGAGCGTTTGCGCTTACAAGAGCGTGCGTATGAACTTGACGGTGAACTCACGCATCAACGTGTTGCTGAACTCGAAGCAGAACGTAAGCTATTGCGTGAACAGTACAAAGAGTTAGAAAAATCGTTGTTTCAGTTACGCGATGACGCCAAACGTGATCATGTGGTTGTGCGTGACATGCGCGGTGAGCTAGTGACTTTGCCGCTGTACCAAGTGTTGGACTTTTGGTTACCAAATGACATGGGCTTTTTCGCTAAAGTTGGGCATTACTTTGGTCAGCTGGGCAAGTTCGTTTCAGACGACCCACGTGAAGCAAATACTGAAGGCGGTGTATTTCCAGCAATATTCGGCACCGTGTTTATGGTGATGTTGATGGCCGTTATTGTTACGCCATTTGGTGTGGTAGCGGCTATTTACCTGCACGAATATGCAGCGAAAAACGCAGTAACTAAAATGATCCGCATCGCCGTCATCAATTTAGCGGGTGTACCGTCAATTGTTTATGGTGTATTTGGCCTTGGTTTCTTTGTTTACATGCTCGGCGGCAGTATTGACCAATTGTTCTATCCTGAAGCATCGCCAAGCCCAGTGTTTGGTACACCAGGTGTGATTTGGTCGGCGCTAACCTTGGCAATTTTGACTCTGCCTGTGGTGATTGTATCAACCGAGGAAGGTTTATCGCGTATCCCAAGTGCAGTGCGTCAAGGTTCACTTGCATTGGGTGCGACCAAAGCTGAAACGCTGTGGCGTATTGTTGTTCCAATGGCGAGCCCAGCAATTATGACCGGTTTGATTTTAGCGGTGGCTCGAGCGGCAGGTGAAGTGGCGCCATTAATGCTGGTTGGGGTGGTTAAAATGGCACCGACCTTACCATTAGACGGTAACTTCCCGTATGTGCATTTAGACCGTAAATTTATGCACCTAGGTTTTCATATTTATGATGTTGGCTTCCAAAGCCCGAATGTTGAAGCTGCGCGTCCACTGGTTTACGCAACAGCATTTTTGTTAGTAACCGTAATTATCGCCCTGAACATTACTGCAATTGGTATTCGTAACCACTTGCGTGAAAAGTTCCGCGCGCTAGATAACTAATGTAAAGAATTGAGATAGGTATAGACGTTATGATTTCAGTTGCACCCGAAGTGAATGCAAACTCTGCACAAAAGTTGGATTTAGAGAATCTAACCCCTGAGCAAACTGCATTACAAATTAAAAACCTCGATCTTTACTACGGTGAGAAGCAGGCACTGAGCAATGTCAGTATGACCATTCCTAAAGGGCAAGTAACAGCCTTCATTGGTCCATCTGGTTGCGGCAAATCGACGCTATTGCGTTGTATTAACCGTATGAATGACTTGGTTGATACGTGTCGTATTGAAGGTGAAATATTACTGCACGGTGAAAACATCTACGACAAACGTGTCGATGTGGCAGCGCTGCGTCGTAATGTTGGTATGGTGTTCCAGCGTCCAAACCCATTCCCTAAATCTATCTACGAAAACGTTGTTTATGGCCTACGCTTACAAGGCATTAAAGACAAACGTAAACTAGATGAAGTAGTTGAAAAGTCATTGCGCGGTGCAGCGTTATGGGATGAAGTAAAAGATCGCTTGCATGACAGCGCCTTTGGTTTGTCAGGTGGTCAGCAACAGCGCTTGGTAATCGCCCGCTCTATTGCAATTGAGCCAGAAGTATTGCTTTTGGATGAACCAACATCTGCACTTGACCCAATTTCGACTCTAGTTATCGAAGAGCTGATCAGTGAACTAAAAAATAAATTCACTGTTGTGATTGTTACGCACAACATGCAGCAAGCTGCGCGTGTATCAGACCAAACCGCGTTTATGTACATGGGCGAATTGATTGAATACGCCGACACAAACACATTATTTACAACACCTAACAAGAAAAAGACCGAAGATTACATCACCGGTCGTTATGGTTAAGTGAGCAGCGCGTACTGTCATTAATGGGTAAGAATTAAGAAGGGCATTATGGAACACAATATCAACAAGCATATTTCCGGTAAGTTCAACGAAGAGCTAGAAAATGTGCGTAATCATGTGCTGAGTATGGGTGGCTTGGTAGAGCAGCAGCTTAATAGTGCACTTGATGCGGTGAGCAAAGGCGATACTGAATTGGCAAAAAAGGTAAAAGAGAATGATTACCGTGTTAATGCCATGGAAGTGAATATTGATGAAGAGTGTACTCGCATCATCGCTAAACGCCAGCCAGCGGCGAGTGATTTGCGCTTGGTCGTAGCTATCGCAAAAACGATTGCAGATCTTGAGCGCATTGGTGACGAAGCTGAGCGTATCGCGAAAGTTGCATTGGACTCATTTACCAAGGATCAGCAAGGGTTGTTGGTCAACATGGAAAATATGGGGCGTTTAGTATCGCGCATGCTTCATGATGTCCTCGATGCATTTGCACGTATGGATGCGCAAAAGGCATTTGAAGTACACAAAGCCGATGAAAAAGTTGACCGAGAGTATGAAGCGCTGACACGTCAAATAATGACCTACATGATGGAAGACCCTCGTTCAATCCCGCGGGTAATGGAACTTATTTGGTCGGTACGTTCGTTAGAGCGTATAGGCGACCGTTGTCAGAATATTTCTGAATATGTGATTTATTTTGTTAAAGGCAAAGATATTCGTCATGTATCGCAAGATGCCATCGAAAAAGCCCTGTAATAAATGAGAAGAACGCAGGGTAAAAGGACTTTTGCCCTCATTTGTGCTGAGAATTCACACTGTTTTTGAGTTGGCAAAACAATGATGAATTAAGCATGAAAAACCATGCTTTTGGGGTGTTAATAGGGTAAAATTACGCCTGAAGCATACACGATACAAATCGACATAAAATTGAAAATATTAGTTGCGATTATAGGGTTAATCATAATTCGCTAATATGACTAATTTATGATGATTTTATTGCAAACTAAGATTCAAAGGGTCAGTTATGCCTAGTAATGCGTTTTTAGGGGTTTTTGCAAAATCTCCTATTAAGCCAATCGAAGATCATATTAAAAAGGTGCACAAAGCCAGCGCCATGCTTATTCCATTTTTTGAACATGTGTTTGAAAAACAATGGCCTGAAGCTGAGGAACTACGCCTAAAAATCCGCTCACTTGAACGTGAAGCTGATGAACTTAAGCGTGAAATCCGCCTTAACTTGCCACGTGGGCTTTTCTTACCTGTTGAGCGTACAGATCTATTAGAGCTGATCACTCACCAAGATAAGATTGCTAACAAGGCGAAAGATATTGCAGGTCGTGTTGTCGGTCGTGAAATGGCTATTCCAGAGTCAATTCAAAAAGACTTTTTGCAATATCTATCGCGTTGTGTGGATGCGACTAAACAAGCATCAAAAGCTATCAACGAGTTAGATGAGCTACTAGAAACAGGCTTCCGTGGTCGTGAGGTAACGCTGGTAGAAAAAATGCTAGCTGAACTAGATGCAATTGAGCAAGATACGGATGACATGCAAATTAAGTTGCGTCAGGAATTACGTCGCATCGAAGACACAATGAACCCCGTTGACGTGATGTTCTTGTACAAGATCATTGAATGGGTGGGTGACTTAGCAGATCACGCTGAACGAGTAGGTTCTCGTTTAGAAGTGTTGCTAGCCCGTTAACATTGCCAGGATTTAACACCGTGATTTGCAGTGTGTTAAGTCAAACAAAGTTAAAAACAAAAAGGTTTTTCTGATGGATATTATTTCGTCCTACGGTACCCTGCTAGTACTAGTTGCCGCAGCGGTAGGTTTCTTTATGGCTTATGGTATCGGTGCAAACGATGTAGCCAATGCCATGGGTACTTCTGTGGGTTCAAAAGCACTCACAATCAAGCAAGCAATCATCATTGCGATGATTTTTGAATTTGCAGGTGCTTATCTTGCCGGTGGTGAGGTAACTTCAACGATCCGTAAGGGGATCATTGATGCTGCTCCTTTTGTTGATGTTCCTGAACTAATGGTTCTTGGTATGATCGCTGCCTTGTTTGCTGCAGGTAGTTGGTTATTGATTGCATCGCTACTGGGATGGCCAGTTTCGACTACTCACTCAATCATTGGTGCAATCATTGGTTTCGCACTTGTTGCTGTAGGTAGCGAAGCGATCCAGTGGACTAAGGTTGCAGGTATTGTTGGTAGCTGGATTGTAACCCCTGCTATTTCTGGCTTTATTGCTTACCTTATCTTCATGAGTGCGCAAAAGCTGATCTTTGATACTGATAAGCCGCTAGAAAACGCGAAGCGTTTTGTTCCTCTATACATGGGTCTAGCTGGTTTTGTTATGTCACTTGTGACAATCAAAAAGGGCTTGAAGCACATTGGTATTAACATGGGTACATTTGAAGGCTATGCACTTTCAATTGGTATCGCCGTGTTAATCGCGATTATTGGTGCTGTTATTATCAAGCGCATGAAAATGGACCCTAAAGCCGACAAGAAAATGCAATTCAACAACGTTGAAAAAGTATTTGCTGTGCTTATGGTACTTACCGCTTGTTGTATGGCGTTCGCACACGGTTCGAACGACGTGGCAAATGCGATTGGTCCACTAGCTGCGGTAGTGAACATCGTTGAAGCGAATGGTGAAATTGCTAAGAAAGCGGCACTAGCATGGTGGATTCTACCTCTTGGTGGTATCGGTATCGTTGTTGGTCTTGCAGTTCTTGGTAAGAAAGTAATCAAAACAATCGGTGAAGGTATTACTCACCTAACACCAAGCCGCGGTTTCGCTGCTGAGCTAGCTGCTGCATCAACGGTTGTTATTGCTTCTGGTACTGGTCTACCTATCTCGACAACGCAGACCCTTGTTGGTGCTGTATTAGGTGTAGGTATGGCGCGTGGTATTGCCGCACTGAACATGGGTGTAATTAGAAATATTGTTGTTTCTTGGGTAATTACATTGCCTGTTGGTGCTGCGCTTGCTATTGTAATCTTCTACATATTACGAACAGCATTTGGCGTATAAAGCGTAGGCGCACATTGCCTACCACGACTAAACAGTCTTTTAGCTTGAAAAGATCTCAACGCCCTTGGTGTTGGGGTCTTTTTATTTATGGGCATGACTATGACAAACCTACCCAGTATTAAGCAGCTTCAATATCTTCTTGCGGTGCACCAGCACCAACACTTTGGCCGTGCGGCCTCAGCCTGTTATATAGGTCAATCAACGCTCAGTAGCGCTATTCAAAACTTGGAAGAAAATCTTGGCGTGCAACTCATTGAGCGTGAAAATCGTAGCTTGATGTTTACCGCTATTGGTGAAGAAGTCGTGGCGCGGGCAAAAAAAATTATTGATGACACCATGAGTGTAAAAGAGCTTACTCGCAGCCATCTGCATCCATTAAGTGGCACCCTTACATTAGGTGTGATCCCGACGATTGCGAGTTTTGTTGCGGCTCCGCTTCACTGTTACAGTAAATCAACTTTCCAGGAATTGGATTTGGTGCTTGTGGAGGATACCAGTGACAACTTGCTAGATAAGCTTGAACACGGGCATATCGACATCGCGTTATTGGCACTGCCTTACGAGACTAGCCGCTTTCACACGCAAATCCTAGCCAAGGATAAGTTTTATCTTGTGCATCACAAAGACTATGAGATTGCTGAACATATTGATTACAACGAGTTGCCTGAAAACAGCGTATTCTTATTGGAGCGTGAGCACTGTATGACAGGTCATGCGCTCAGTGCATGTAATTTAGAGCGCTCCAGTTGCATCAATTCATTCGAAGCGGCTAACTTACACACCTTATTATCTATGGTTGAATACAAGTTGGGCGTGACATTTTTGCCGCAAATGGCCATAAATGCCGGGATCTTAGATAGCAAGCCACTGGTTGCCAAGAGCTCAGATACCGACGCTCATCGCGATGTTGGCTTGGTGTGGCGCAAGACGACGGGACGAATTGGAGATTTCCGATTATTTAGCGACAAAGTCGGTGAATTTCTACGTACCTGCTGTACTGTGGGTAGTGAATAGCTAACTATCTGATTTAATTATAAAAGCGACGAAAGTCGCTTTTTTTGTAAATAAACTACACTTCTTGCAAACTTTTTTAGAAATACTCACAACTAACTTAATAACACAGTAAATGATTACCTAATAACGTGATATTTAATAGCGAAGAAAGGCTCATAAAAAGCGCCCAAAAAGGCAGTGATAAAGCGTGGCTAGCATTAGTGAAGCGCCATGAAAAACGCCTATATAACCAGTGTTTGCGCTTATTACGCCATCCTGATGACGCGCTTGATGTGATGCAGGAAACCTTTATAAGTGCTTATCAAGGCTTGGCGCGCTTTGATGGCCGAAGCCAGCTTCATACTTGGCTGTTCCGCATTGCGTATAACAAATCGGCAGAGCATTTTAGGCGGCATCGTGAGCATACAAGTTTGGATGAAGCGACCGAGCCTCGCAGCAATGTGTTGCATTTGGAGAGGCCCTTGATGCAGGCGCAGCGTAACGACGAGATCATCGCAGCCCTAGCAACATTGCCTTTTGAGCAGCGGGTGGTCGTTGAAATGAAGTTTTTTCAACACTGTACGTTTGATGATATTGCCAAGCAACTGGATATCTCACCCAATACAGTGAAAACACGTTTATACACCGCTTTAGGGCGAATAAAACCGCAGTTGGAGGTGAATGATGGCTAAACCAACACACATAGAACAGCTTTTTGAACGGGCGCTCAGTGGCGAGTCACTGAGCGCAGAGCAGATGGACGAATTGCACCAAGACACTACATTTGGACCGATGCTTGAGCAAGCACAGTTTTGGCAACAAAGCGCACAGAATTACCAAGAGCAAGACGTGCCCAGTACCTTCAATGCCAGTGAGCATATTAACTCGGTATCGTCTCAGCGAAGCTATCTGCCTTGGTTGGCAGCCAGTGTGATGGCCGTAAGTATGTTTGTTGGTGGTTATCAGGTTTATGGCACTAACCAACAATTACAGATGCAATTGGCGCAGCAACAGCGTGTATTGGATGCGCAAAAGGAGAAAATGCAGCGTCTTGGTGAAGCGCTTCTAGCGCAACAACAATTGCAACAAGAAACCTTAGCGCAAATGACAACACAGACAATTGATCTGACCCGTAGTGAGCGCAAAGATGCAATGACAACCTTGGTTGATTACATCAATGCTCAACGGGCAGAAGATAATGCTTACCTTCGCTTGCAACTTAATGATATTGCAGAGCAAATTGAACAACAGCCGCTATATAGCACGGCCTATAATACAGAGAGTAAATGATGAAAAAGTATATTTTAGCCAGCGCTATAGCGCTTGGAGCAACGACCATGAATGCCCACGTTCAGGCAAATGAGTTTGATGATGTGCAACGTCAGATAAATATTGTTGAAAACATTTTAACTACAGCCTTAAAGCAAGACTTGCAGCAGCGCTCGGTCAATGTATCGAGCACCTATCTGGCTGATCAAGGCGTACTGTATAGTGTGCGTTTTAACAGTAAATTTGCCTTTATCACTGAGTTTGCCGGCGGTCCTATGGCGCCGTTAGCGCCAGAAGTGGTGATCGACTCAAATAGGATCACCATCAATGATCAACATGTTGAATTTGTAGAACATGATGGCGTAGCCACAGAACACAAAGAAATCATTATTTCATTGGATGATATTCGCGAACAATCGGAGCAAATGCGCGCATCTGCTGAACGTCAGCGTGAACTGGCATTTCGATTACGTGAACTTAACCGCGAGCAACGTGAGTTAGAAATCCAAGCGAAATTGCAAGAAGATAACAAGGAAGTTCAGCAACAAATTACTGAGATAGAAACCGAAATTGTAAAAGTACGCGAGCGTAAAGACGAGCTAGACGCCAAGAATGAGGTGTTTGTAAAACAAGTCAAAGAAAAGCGTGAAAAGCAAAAAGTGAAACAGCAAAAGCAGCAGCAGGAACAGTTGCAGCAGGCACTATCAAGTGTCGCGCGCAGCCTATGTGATTATGGCGTTGGTTTACGAGTTTTGAGCGATGACAACTACGTTAACATTCAATTTCACCAAGCAGATAGCAATCACATGGCGATTTTCAAAAAGTCAGACATCAATCGCTGCGTGGCAGGTAAGTTAGATCATCAAGATTTACTTAAAAAAGCCACGCAGTACTCGCTTTAATTAGCGCTCACTTCATAACACCTCTGTAGAGTCTCTACAGGGGTGTTTTTGATCCGATTTGATGTTTCTCTAACGACGGAAGAAACAGCAAATACATCCATACAACAAGGTTGAAATAGGGGACGCAGCCTAAACCCAAGAATAACTTTTCAGGGTAGCCTTTGCGTTTTGCATGTAAAAAACATTGGTAAGTAATAAATACATTGACGATTAGAAGCAGAGTTACTAAAAAAATCATCTCGATATCCTTTTTACTGCTTTTTTGTGTTTAATTAACTATTAAATAAGCAGTTTTACTGTTGCCTTTCCCCGCCACGCCGCAGCTGTAGCGATTCGAAGTTTGTTGTCAGAGAGCCTGACATGCCACATTCCATTGTTGTGTAGTTATTTGATGTGTTACTGAAATTTATCCAGCAGTTAATAGCGCATTAACAAGTAATGAGTATAGACAAGGATGATTAGAGTGTTAGGACAAATGTCTTAAAAATAGATGCCTTTTTGTTAGCTTAATGTTTTTGCTGCAATTATTTTTTGGTTGCTTTGTAAGGCATGTAACGGCGCGGGTTTGGCAATGAAGTAGCCTTGAGCATAGTCAACACCTATCTCTTTAAGTAGCTGAAATATATCTTTATTTTCAACATATTCTGCGACTGAACCTTTAGATAGTGACGTGGCGATATCATTGATGGCTTTTACTAGTGCGTAATCTATGGGATCGCGTTGCATATCGCGTACAAACGAGCCGTCTATTTTCACATGCTGGGCAGGGAGACGTTTGAGGTAGTCAAAAGTACTGAACCCTGTACCAAAGTCATCGATTGAAAAATCGCAGCCAATCTCATTTAGAGCGAGGATCATCTCCCTCGTGGCTTCAAGGTTACCAACACTGGCGCTTTCGGTTATTTCGAAAATGACACGTCGAGGGTCTACATCAAAGTTGTTGAGCATCTCTTTGATGTGCACAAGCAGGCGGTCATCTAACAGTGATTGCGCTGATAAGTTTATTGCAACACGCTGTACTTCTGGATGCTTACTCAAGTCTTCAATAGCGGCTCTGATAACGCATTGGTCCATTAGGTAACTGTCATTGAGCATCTCTAAGGCAGGAATAAAGTGATTAGGATAGACGAGCTCATCATTTATTTTTAAGCGCAATAACGCTTCGTAATATGCGATGCACGAACGTTTAATATCCCACACAGCTTGATAGTGCAGCTCAATGTGGTTTTGTTGCAAAGCAGAGCGCACACTGTGGCCCCACTCCAAGCCAGATTGCATGGTGTTGCTTTGCGAGTCTCGAGGGTCATAGCAATGCACCAAATTTCGCCCCTGACTCTTGGCAATGTAAAGTGCAATATCTGCTTGTTTGAGGCATTCACTGGCATCATTATTGTGACTGCAGATGCGCGTCACGCCTAATGAGCAACTGATTGAATAGGTCTGTTCTTGGCAGTGGAAAAGGTGTTTATCAATCGCCATGCAAATGGACTCAGCCGCCATATGCGCATCGAGTAAGCTGGTGTTGTGCAATAAAATGGCGAACTCATCACCACCGATACGAAAAATCATATGCTGATCATCGATGTGCTTAACAAACAACTCCGCGACTTCTTTTAATACCGTGTCACCTTCTTGGTGGCCCTTGCTGTCATTGATTATTTTGAAATGATCGAGGTCGATATAGATAAGGGCGTGTTCATCGTCATCTTGAGTGGCATGACACAAAGCGGTGAGTTGGGTGTCGAAATAGTAGCGATTGTACAGGCCAGTTAAGGTGTCGTGTAAAGCAAGGTGTTGTAGCTTTAGTTCTGCCTGTTTGCGCTCTTCTATGTTATCGATTGACACCGTGATGATGTTCTCAGCGCTGGCATCACTGGCATGCTGGAAGCGACACTCAAACCATGTCGGTTGACCACTGTTGGTCCATAACTGTAACTCTAATTTACTTTGTTTTGACCTTCCTGTGGTGACTCGCTCAAGGGCCAGAGCTAAAGGCTGCTTATGCTCGTCTAAGCAGAACTCACACAGAGGCTTACCCAAGCTTAGTTTAAGTCCAAAGCCGGTATTGGTTTCCCAAGCAGGGTTTAAGAAGCGGATTAAACCTTGGCTATCTAACTCCATCACGACCGTATTCAAATGCATGAGAATGCGTTGGTGAGCACTGTAGAGTTCTTTGTATTTTTGCTGGCTTTGACTTAATTGCGCTACTTTCTTCTCAAATTCGCCGTAACTGGCAATAAAGTCTTCTCTACGCGCGGCATGGTCACACACCTTCATGAGTAATGCATCGTTGTAGGGGCGGCGAATAAAGTCTGTCACACCACTTAACAACAGCTGTTCGGCATAGTTAGCATCATGGCTGTCGATAATGGTCACAATTGCTTGGCTAGCGTTATGCGAAAGAATGTTTTGCACCAAGGTATTGGCGCTATCGGCATTGGCGACGCTGGCATCGAGCAGCACAATGGCAAAGTTGCCCTGCAAATAGGTAGCGAGTGCTTCATTAGCACTACTGCACACATGGACGTGAAAATTCAGTGCTAACGCATTGCTAACTTGCTGCGCTTTTTCAATATTACTTTCTAGTAGCAATAACCTTAAACGACTGGTTTTTTCTAGCTGGGTAGAGAGCACATTAGCGAGAATTTGCGGCAATAAATCTTGGCGCTCGATAGGAACAACCGCATCTATACCGTAGCTGCGTGCGGTAGTTTCAGCAATGCGTTCACAATAAAAAGGCGGCGTAAGTACAATGGGCGTGTGCTTTGGGGTTTTTAGTAGCCCTGAACGAACCATACGGGAAAACCGCCAGCCGTCTATTTGCCCAATATCGAGACCTGTAATAATAAGGTTTACTGAGCGCTCTTTGAGAATGCGCAGAGCTTCTTGTGAGTCACTGAGTTCTATCAGGTCAAAAACATCCAAACGACCTAGTGTGCGTTTAATTAAACCACGCTCAACAGCACTGGCGTTGACGACCATTAAACTCAGCGGCATTGCCATGTTGTCTACCTGATATTACGAACTTGAACTTCAAACCGTTAGATTATAGTGAATTTACAGCGCAGACAAGCGTCTGTAACATTCGTATTATCCGTGACTTAGGCGTCATCAGCCCCTTTTGAGGGCAGTGCTAGCGCTACATCGCTTGATTTCACCTTGGCAAGTCACTAGACTTGGCGCGATTTTAAGCACCTTGGAGAGCCTAACATGCGCGTGGCTGATTTTAGTTTTGATTTGCCCGAAGAGTTAATTGCCCGCTTCCCACAAAAAGAGCGTAGCGAAAGCCGCTTGCTCAAAGTGGATGGTAATAGCGGCGAGACATCGCATCATATCTTTAAAGACATCATTGAGTTCATCGAACCTGGAGACTTACTGGTGTTCAATAATACCAAGGTGATCCCAGCGCGTATGCATGGACAAAAAGCCTCAGGCGGTAAAGTTGAGGTGTTAGTAGAGCGCGTCCTTGATAACAAACGTGTACTTGCCCATGTGCGTTCAAGTAAATCGCCAAAGCCTGGAACCATACTGATCCTTGAAGGCCAAGCTGAAATGGAAATGCTAGCCCGTCATGGTGAGTTATTTGAGTTGGCCCTACAAGGTGACTCATCGGTTTTAGAGACACTTGAGCAAATTGGTCATATGCCGTTGCCGCCTTACATTGACCGTCCAGATAAC
This sequence comes from Pseudoalteromonas maris, assembly GCF_049257235.1. NCBI lineage: Bacteria > Pseudomonadati > Pseudomonadota > Gammaproteobacteria > Alteromonadales > Pseudoalteromonadaceae > Pseudoalteromonas > Pseudoalteromonas maris. The sequence continues at coordinate 188,171 of NZ_JBMMUF010000003.1, read as the reverse complement.
GAAGAAGACAAGCAGCGCTATCAAACTGTGTACGGCGAAAAGCCGGGTGCTGTCGCGGCGCCAACCGCAGGTCTGCATTTTGATGAAGCTTTGATGCAGCGCTTAAAAGATAAAAATATCGAGATGGCTTTTGTGACTTTGCACGTGGGTGCAGGTACGTTTCAACCTGTGCGTGTAGACAGTGTTGAAGACCACCATATGCATTCTGAATACATTGAAGTGCCAGACGATGTGGTGGCAGCAGTGCGAGCCACTAAAGCGCGTGGTGGCCGTGTGATTGCGGTGGGCACAACGTCGGTGCGCTCGTTAGAGTCAGCTGCAAAGATTGGCGGTGGCACCTTGCAAAGCTACTTTGGCGACACCGATATCTTTATTTATCCGGGTTACACGTTCAACGTTGTTGATGCCATGATCACCAACTTCCATCTGCCTGAATCAACCTTGATCATGTTGGTCAGCGCATTTAGTGGCCAACAGCACATTATGGACGCCTACAACGAGGCGATTGAAAAGCGCTATCGTTTCTTTAGTTATGGTGATGCGATGTTCCTTACCAAACAAAGTGCGAAGTAAGTTCGATTAAGAAAAACCGCTCAACTAGGGCGGTTTTTTTATAGCAATATGACGGGGTTTCCAGTGCGGTGGAGGGCTTATTTTAGCTGTCACAGTCTGTTTACCCTTTAATTTATGAGATTTGCCCCAATTCATAGTATTGCTAACGCAAAAAAGGTAGAATCGGGCGGTTAAATTGCGTACTCAAGCGCACCAGTTTTGAAGAGTTGGACTGTTTTTCCGACCGATTGAGGATCACATGAAGTTTGAATTAGATACCACTGACGGCAAAGCGCGCCGCGGTAGATTAGTTTTTGAGCGCGGTGTTGTGGAAACACCAGCATTTATGCCTGTAGGTACATACGGTACTGTAAAAGGTATGACCCCAGAAGAGCTAAAAGGCACTGGAGCGCACATTTGTCTGGGTAATACCTTCCATTTGATGCTTCGCCCAGGTACAGAAATCATCAAACAGCATGGTGATTTACATGACTTCATGGGGTGGGACAGGCCAATTCTAACTGATTCAGGCGGTTTCCAAGTATTCAGTCTGGGCGCAATGCGCAAGATCACTGAAGAAGGCGTGTTGTTTAGCTCACCTGTAAACGGTGAAAAGATTATGCTAAGCCCAGAAAAAGCGATGGAAGTACAACGCGATTTGGGTTCAGATATCGTGATGATCTTCGATGAATGTACGCCTTATCCGGCAACGGAAAAAGAAGCAAAAGACTCAATGGAGTTGTCGCTGCGTTGGGCGAAACGTTCAAAAGAAGGCCATGGTGATAATCCATCTGCGCTGTTCGGTATTATTCAAGGTGGTATGTATCCTGAGCTGCGAGCACAGTCGCAGGCGGGTCTAGAAGAAATTGGTTTTGATGGTTATGCACTTGGCGGTTTGTCTGTAGGTGAACCCAAAGAAGACATGATCAATATCCTTGACCATTGCGCCTACAAAATGCCTGAGCAAAAGCCTCGTTATCTAATGGGCGTAGGTAAGCCAGAAGACATCGTTGAAGCAGTTCGCCGTGGTATTGATATGTTTGACTGTGTAATGCCAACGCGAAATGCCCGAAATGGCCACCTTTTTGTGACTGACGGGGTTGTAAAAATCCGCAATGCCGTGCACAAGACAGACACCTCAGCACTTGATAGTGAGTGTGACTGCCATACCTGTACTAACTTCTCGCGCGCTTACTTACATCATTTAGATAAGTGTAATGAGATCCTTGGTGCGCGTTTGAATACCATCCATAACTTGCGTTATTACCAACGTTTAATGGAAGGACTTCGCGATGCTATCGCAGCGGGTGAACTTGACGCATTTGTGGCGGACTTTTATGCTCGCCGTAATATGCCAGTTCCAGAACTCGCAAAAACAGAATAACTGTGAGCCCGCCTTTGTGCGGGCTTGCGTGTAAATTAAGACATTAAAATTAATAGTTACTTAGTTAAGGGGAAAACCTGATGAGTTTATTTATTGCAAACGCTCATGCGAGCACAGCAGGTGCAGCACCAGCTGGTGGTGGTTACGAAATGCTAATCATGTTAGCGATTTTCGGCCTTGTTTTTTACTTCCTAATCTACCGTCCACAGGCAAAGCGTGTAAAAGAACACCGTGAGCTAATGGGTGCACTTGCCAAAGGTGACGAAGTGCTTACACAAGGTGGTTTAATCGGCAAAATCACGAAAGTTGCTGAAGACAAAGACTTCGTAATGGTCGCGTTGAACGACCAAGCTGAAGTTACTGTGCAAAAAGCATCTATTTCAGCCGTGCTACCTAAAGGCACAATGAAGTCACTATAAAAAGGAAAGCTACGTGTTAAATAAGTATCCTTTATGGAAGTATTTACTCGTGCTTTTAGTGCTTGCTGTAGGGGTGCTGTACGCTACCCCTAACATCTACGGCCGAGACCCTGCTATTCAAGTAACAGGGGCTAAAGGTGCTGACGCAACACTAAGCGCATTGGATTCAGTAAATACAATCCTGTCAGAAAATAATATCGAGACCAAATCGAGTAAGTTCGAAGATGGTCAAATCCTGGTACGCTTCAAAAATGTAGAACAACAATTAAAAGCTCAGGATGTTTTGCGCGACAACTTAAGTGAAGACTACATCTCTGCGATTAACATGGCGCCTGCTCAACCACAGTGGTTAAAGGCTATTGGTGGTAATCCGATGAAGCTGGGTCTTGACTTAAGTGGTGGTGTGCATTTCACCATGGAAGTAGACATGGTGACCGCGATGGACAATGCACTGAACCAAATGGAGCAAGATTTCCGCTCTGATTTGCGTGAAGAGAAACTACGTTATCGCACAATTCGCCGTGTTGCAGGTAGCGACTCAGTGCAAGTTGTAATGCGCAGCGAAGAAGACAAAGATGCCGCTGAGAAGTTTTTGCAGGGTCGTTACCCTAATTACTTGTTCAGCGATGACAGCAACAACGACAGCGGTTTTGTTGTGGCTATGAGTGAGTTGCGTATCAAAGAGTTACGCGATTACGCGATTAAGCAAAACGAAACCATTATTCGTAACCGTATTAACCAAATCGGTGTGGCAGAGCCAAATGTGCAGCGCCAAGGTGCTGAACGCATTATCGTTCAACTTCCGGGTGTACAAGATACCGCGCGCGCAAAGGAAATCCTCGGTGCGACGGCAACACTTGAGTTTCGTGAAGTGGACCAAGATGCAGATCCTGGTTTGGCAATGCAAGGTCGCGTACCTCCTGGTACTGAAGTGATCATGGACCGCACCGGTCGTCCAGTCGTGCTTAAAAAGCGCGTGATCCTTGAAGGTAGCCATATCACTGGTGCGCAATCGAGTATGGATGAATATCAGCGTCCTCAGGTAAACATCTCTCTTGATGCCAAAGGCGGCGCGAAGATGGATGCCTTTACTAAGCGAGCTATTGGTAAGCCAATGGCGACCGTATTCATCGAATATAAGCCTTCAGGCAAGGTCGATGAAAACGGTAAAGCATTACCACCTATCAAGGTGGAAGAAGTGATTAACGTTGCGACTATTCAGGCTCGTTTGAACCGTAGTTTCCGTATTACAGGTCTTGATAGCCCAGCAGAAGCGCATAACCTAAGCTTGCTGTTGCGCGCTGGTGCGCTTGTAGCGCCGATTCAAATTGTTGAAGAGCGCACCGTGGGGCCAAGTCTTGGTCAAGAGAATATCGAAGCGGGTATGACAGCTGTTGTACTTGGTTTTGCTTTTGTACTTGCGTTTATGTTGATGTATTACAAGGGCTTTGGTCTAGTTGCGAATCTTGCACTGGCTGGAAACCTTGTAATGATCGTAGGTGTCATGTCGATGATCCCAGGGGCAGCACTGACCCTTCCAGGTATTGCTGGTATCGTATTGACAGTAGGTATGGCGGTTGACGCGAACGTGCTGATCTTTGAGCGTATTCGTGAAGAGCTAGCTGACGGACGCAGTCCGCAACAGGCTATTCACTTTGGCTATGACAGTGCATTTAGCACCATCTTCGATGCTAACATCACCACCTTAATTGCAGCGGTTATCCTGTTTGCGGTAGGTACAGGACCAATTGCTGGCTTCGCAGTAACACTTGCGATTGGTATTTTGACATCAATGTTTACAGCCATCATCGGCACACGCGCAGTAATTAACTTATTCGTCGGTGGTAGACGCATTGATAAGTTGTCTATCTAGGAGCAAACAAGCATGCAATTATTACAAGTAAAAGGCACATTGCCATTTATGAAAGCACGCAAGTTAGCGATGGGTTTTTCCATTTTGCTGATCCTTGCTTCTGTTGCGTCGTTTTTCGTTAAAGGCCTAAACTTTGGTCTTGATTTCACAGGTGGTACAGCGGTAGAAGTTGGTTTTTCGCAACCAGCTGATCTGAGTAATGTACGTAAAGTGCTAGCTGAAAATGGTTTTGCTGAAGCCTCGGTGCAATTGTTTGGTTCGAGTAAAGACGTACTTGTGCGTTTACCTCCTCAAGGTGAAGGGGTTAAAGCGGAAGTTATCGGTAACCAAGTAATGAGCGCACTGAAACAGGCCGATGCAGATGCACAGATGCGCCGCATCGAGTTTGTGGGTCCAAGCGTGGGTGAAGATTTAAAAGAGCAGGGTGGCCTTGCCATGTTGACGGCTCTTATCTGTATCTTGCTGTACGTTGCAATGCGTTTTGAATGGCGCTTTGCATTGGGTGCAGTGTTCGCACTTTTCCACGATGTGGTGCTGACGATGGGATTATTCTCATTGCTTGGCCTCGAGTTCGACTTAACCATTTTGGCTGCAATACTGGCGGTAATAGGTTACTCACTCAACGATACTATCGTAGTGTCTGACCGTATTCGTGAGAACTTCCGTAAAGTACGTATCGACGATACCTTAGAGATTATTGATATTTCACTGACACAAACATTGAACCGTACATTGGTTACATCAATTACCACTATTTTGGTGTTGATTGCGCTGTTCGTATGGGGTGGTCAAACAATTCATGGCTTTGCAACTGCATTGCTATTCGGTGTATTCATCGGTACTTATTCATCAGTGTATGTTGCAAGCTCTGTTGCAGTGGCACTGGGTGTAAGCAAAGAAGATTTGATCCCTGTTGAAGTGGAAAAAGAAGGCGCTGAGTTAGACGCAATGCCCTAACCTGTTGTAGCGCTTCGCGCACATGTTGGTATCTCCGATTTAGGAGATAGGCAAGGTTTGCAGCGACTGGTATACTACCACTTTACTAACAAATGCCGCTTTTTAGCGGCATTTTTGTGACTAATACCAATCCACTATTTACGTTGATTGGTAGGCTATCTCAATATCAACATAGGGTATTCGTATGAAGTTTGTTGTCATGGTCATTATTTTGATAGTGATCAGCGGTTGCGGTGGCAATGCCGACGGACTTAATACTCGCCATGATGCACGCAGCGTCATTTTGGCTTATCAACAGCAAGTAGATGAACTACTCACTGCGAGTAAGCTCGGTATACACAGCTCCCTTTCAGCGCAACAATTAGACCAGTTATATAACCTGGGGCAGGTATTGGTCGGGCAGGTCCTTGAGGAGCGAAACTTATGTGACAGCTATTTATCGACCATCGCTAAAAGTGCACCCATGCTTCGTGAGGCGTCAACAAGCCAACTGCAAACAGGCTATCTTGAAGAGCAAGCACTGCCTGATTTTGATGCCCCGATTTGCTTTCACATTAAAGAGTTGGTGTTCCATCCATTACATATCCACAGTAACTTACAGACTAACCCTGCATTGGCGCAAAAAGAGTTAAACGAAGTGCGTGCTCATGCAGCGGTAGTGTATGAGTACTTACAGCGTGCCATCTAACGGTAATTATTTGCATCTGGGTGGCCTTTTGATAATCTGTGCCGCAGTTAAATTGAGGTGAATTATGAAATTGCATCGTTGGATTGTCTCTCTTGGGGTCTGTACGCTTTTGAGCGTGCCAGTAAGTGCTGAGGTGTCGGAGCAAGGCCATTGCGATGTGGAGCTTACTCACGGGCTTATTATTACCTCAGATACCATACGTATCGTTGATAACAACCAAACTAGAGTACAAATAAATCAGGGCAACCAGCTGCTGGTGCGTGGTCAGTGGATTGAACTTAATGCGCAAGAGATGGAAGTGCTTGGGCAATATGAGCAAATGATCCGAAGCACGGTGCCAGAGCTTGTTGAACTTGCCACTGATGGCGTGAACCTGGGTTTAAGTGCGATAGAGGATGTAGTGACAGGGCTTTCTGATAAAGAACCTGAAGTGCTCAGAGAGCAGTTACAGTATGTAGAAAGAGCGTTGCGTGATAAGTTCAAGCGCGGTGATGATTTTTTCTATATAGCGCCTCAGTCTTTATCCAAGTTAGACGACTTTTTCACCCAAGAAGTATCGAAAAAGATGCATACAGCCATACAAGGGTCGCTCGGTGCCATGCTCGTTACCCTAGGCGATGCGCTGGAATCCCGTGAGGGCAATATTGAAGAGCGCATTAGTGACATGGGAGAGCGGATGCAAATTATCACCGCTGAAATTGATAAGTCGCTGCAAAAGAAAGCACAACAGCTCACGCAAAAATCACAAGAGTACTGCAACTGCCTTAATTCATTGGACAGCACAGAGTCTAGGTTGCAAAAAATCGTGCCAGAATTGGCAGACTTCGACTTAGTTAAGATTAAGCAAAACTAAGCACTAAAAAAGGCGTAAACCACTTACGCCTTTTTGCTATTCCTTAAAGAAACTATCATCATTTTTTGCAAGCATTGCTTCAATGTCTTCTATTAAGGCTTGTGCATCACCGTGTTTTTGTTCTGTGCTGATAGGCGAGGAAATGGTATTGGATTCATCAGACCATTCTCCTAAATCAATAAGTTGGCAACGCTTGGAACAAAAAGGTCTATGTGGACTTTGCTCACCCCAGAGCACCGGTTTTTCACATGTGGGGCAGTTCACCGTTGTTGGCATTGTTACTGTCTCTATATGGCGAAAACGAGGGTGTCAGTTTAACGAACCCCCTCGCTAAATTAAAGCTAGCTTTGTGTGACACGATTCACTTCAGTTAGTGAGGTGACACCTTCGGCGACTTTATGTAGACCGGACTCACGAATAGTCTGGTAACCATCTTTTTTCGCCAATGCTGCTAATTCGAGTGAGTTAGCGCCATCCATAATGGCTTGCGATAGAGTTGGGGTGATTTCCATCACTTCATATAAGCCGGTACGCCCTTTAAAGCCATCTGTACACTCATCACAGCCTACCGCTTTGAAGAGCTTGATGTTATTGACCTGCTCTTCGGTAAAACCTTGATTCAACAACTCGTCTTTTGGTAGTTCATCAGGGGTTTTACAGTGCTTACACAGTTTACGGGCTAGGCGCTGAGCAATAATCAAGGATACAGAGCTGGCCACGTTGTACGATGGTACACCCATATTGAGAAGACGAGTTAACGTTTCAGGGGCTGAATTCGTGTGCAGGGTAGACATGACTAGGTGACCCGTTTGCGCTGCTTTAATAGCAATTTCAGCGGTTTCTAAGTCACGAATCTCACCTACCATAACGACATCGGGATCTTGGCGCAGGAATGCCCTGAGCGCGTTTGCAAATGTCAGATCCGCTTTAGGGTTAATTTGTACTTGGTTAATCCCTTTAACGTTGATTTCGACTGGGTCTTCTGCAGTAGAAATGTTACGTTCGGCGGTATTCAGTATGCTTAAACCTGTGTACAAAGAAACGGTTTTACCCGAGCCCGTTGGCCCTGTGACTAAGATCATGCCATGAGGCTGAGCTAGAGCATGCAGGTATTTTTTCTTTTGATCTTCTTCATAGCCCAGCGCGTCGATACCCAGTTTGACATCTGAGGAGTCGAGAATACGCATTACGATTTTCTCGCCCCACAAGGTGGGTAGGGTACTCACACGAAAGTCAACTTGGTGCCTTTGCGACAAAGAAAGTTTGATGCGACCATCTTGCGGCTTGCGCTTTTCTGAGATATCTAGTTTGGCCATTACCTTGATACGCGCCGCAAGTCGACTTGCGAGGGCCCAAGGCGGATGCGCCATTTCATGAAGCACTCCGTCAACCCTAAAGCGGATACGGTATTCACCATCGTAGGGTTCGAAGTGTAAGTCTGAGGCATGCCGGTTTATTGCATCACGCAATATTTTATTGATGTAGACGATGATGGGGGCGTCATCATCAGAATATTGCGAGTCGTCCTCAGGGACTTTTGCATCATCTTTGTGTAAATCGGCTAGTTCTTCTGTGTCTTTTTGTGATAGCTCAAGAGCGTGTGTAGCATCAAACAGGCGATCAATTAATTTATCGATATATTGGTAGTCGGCAAGCACGACGTCGCACTGTAACCCAGTACTGAATTCATAGTTCTCCAACGCGCCATAGTCAGTAGGGTCTGACACCGCAAGCACCAGTTTACTGCCTTTTTGGACAAGTGGAATAACGTGATGGCGGCGCATTAAGCGCTCTTTGAGTAAGCTTCTTTCTATACGTGTTTCATCGAACTGACTGAGATCAAAATGTGGAACGCGAAACAGTTCAACACACTGAGTGAGCAACTCATTGTGGCTCATGTTACTGCAACGCACTATCAACTCTGCAGCACTGCGGCATCTATCTTGTTCGAGTTTAACCTTATCGTTGTCTAAACGACCTAAGGTTATAAATTTCCTTATAAGCGGCGAGTTGATGTTCATACTGTATCGTTATATTACAAATAAAAATGTAAGCATAATAAGCTTTAAAAAACTAAGTTATTACAGGGTATAACGTTATTGTTGTCCATCTTAACCAGAATGCAACTTAGCTAAGCGTAAATAACAGTTATGATAATGTGATAACTTGGCGTTAAGGTCGGCTTTAGTGCCGATATTGCAAATCATATCATCTGTTTGTGTTATCTTCTCGGTACGGCTTAACTGAGACTGAATAATTGCTCTAGCTTGCTCTGGTGTGGTTTTATCTCGGGAGCAAGTTCGCGTGATTTGCACACTTTCTGGGATATCTATAAGCAGGGTGCGATTACAATATTGTGTGAGATTGTTTTCGAACAGCAGTGGCGCTTCAAGTATAACGTAAGGGCCTGTCGCCTGAGCGAGTTGCGCGAGCATAGACTGTCTAATCAACGGGTGAAGCAGGGCATTGAGCCATGCTTTTTCGTGTTCATCATTAAAAATAATGTCACGCAGTTTTGCGCGTTCCAAAGAGCCATCAGTGTTTAGAATTGTAGCGCCGTGACGCGCTACAATGGCATTCAAGCCCACAGAGTTTGGCTCAACGACTTGGCGAGCCACTTTGTCGGCGTCGACGACAACAATCCCCTGTTTGGCAAGGTAAGCGCTGGCTGTCGACTTACCTGAGCCGATACCACCCGTTAATCCAAGGATCCATGGAGTGTGCTTAGCCAAAAACCGCACTCATATATGCAGATTGAATTTGCTCCCCCCACAGCATCGCTATCCAGCCAGCAATAGCGATATACGGTCCAAATGGAATAGGGGTAGCTTTGTCTCGGCCTTGAATGGTCAAAAGAGTAATCCCCAACACGGCGCCAACAACACTTGAGAGAAGGATTATCATGGGTAAAGCTTGCCAGCCAAGTAACGCCCCAAAGACTGCCATGAGTTTAAAATCGCCATAGCCCATACCCTCTTTACCAGTCACCAGCTTAAATAGCCAATAGACACTCCATAAACTCAAATAACCTACTGCGGCACCGATAAGTGCTTCGCTCGGTTCAATGGTAATACCAAACACACTTACCATTAACACTAGCCACAATAATGGCAGTGTTATTTGGTCTGGGAGCAACATGTGGTCAATGTCGATAAATGTCAGTGCCACTAATGCCCAAGTGACGGCGATATAAAGTAAGGTCAGTTCGCTGACACCAAGTTGCCAAGCAACCACTAAACTCATCAGTGCAGTGAGCGCTTCAATAGCCGGATAGCGCACTGAAATAGGTGCCTTGCACGACGCGCATTTGCCGCCTAAAAACACCCACCCAAGTATAGGTATGTTGTGCCAAGGCTTAATCTTGGTATTGCATTTTGGGCATGTTGAACTTGGGGTGATGAGGTTGAAAGGTGCACTTTGTTGCGGCTGCGATGAATCAGCTAGTTCATCAGCTAGTAGTAATCGACACTCGCTTTGCCACTGATTTTGCATTATTTTCGGAATGCGATAAATCACCACATTTAAAAAGCTGCCGATAGCGAGCGATACTAAAAAAACCGTGGTTATAAAAAACCACGGTTGAGATTGCATTAGATTGAGTACTTCAGAATACATTTAAACAACTGAGCCTAATTGGAAAATAGGTAAGTACATGGCAATGATTAAACCACCGATTAACACTCCGAGTACTGCCATAATCAATGGTTCTAGTAAGCTGGATAGCCCATCGACTGCATCATCAACTTCTTGTTCGTAAATAGTTGCTACTTTCGCAAGCATATCATCCAGCGAACCTGATTCTTCTCCGATAGCCACCATTTGTATTACCATGTCAGGGAATATATTAGAGTTACGCATTGCCCAATTCATAGGGTTACCCGAGCTTACTTCCACTTTTATCTCGAGTATCGCATCCCTGTATACAGCGTTGCCCGAGGCTCCTGCTGCAGAATCAAGCGCATCCACCAATGGGACGCCAGCGGCAAAAGTAGTCGATAGGGTTCGTGCGTAACGAGCTACGGCAGCCTTATTTAAAATCATCCCTATGATCGGTAGCTTTAGGATTGCAGCATCCACTTTATCGCTAAAGTCCTTGCTACGCCTGCGCGCTTGAACAAAAGCATAGCCACCAACTCCGGCTACTAACATCGCAACCCACCAATATGCTTGCATAAACTCAGATATGCCAATAACCATTAAGGTAAATGCGGGCAGCTCAGCTCCAAAGCCATCGAAAATAGATTTGAATTGAGGGACTACGAAAATTAACAAAATCGATGTCACAATGACGGCTACAACAATAACCGCTATCGGATAAAACATGGCTTTTTTGATTTTTGATTTGAGTGCTTCTGCTTTCTCTTTATAAAGAGCTATTCTGTCAAAAATTCTGTCGAGAGCCCCTGATTGCTCACCTGACGCTACTAGGTCACAGTACAAATCGTCAAAGTACTTCGGGTGTTTTCGTAGAGCCGTACTTAATGGATGACCAGCCTTGACTTCTTCACCGATAGAATGCAGCAGATTTTTTACGGCTGGGTTTTCTGAACCATCAGCAATCATATCAATTGCTTGAACGAGCGAAACACCTGCCAATAGCATTGTAGCTATCTGCCTTGTTAAAACAGAAATGTCCTTGGCGGTGATACGCTTTTGGCCTCCCCCGAATAGAGGTTTGGGTTTTTTCTTTACCTTTGAGGGGGTTATACCTTGTTTGCGTAACTGCGCTTTGACAAGCGCTATACTTGCCCCGTTCATTTCGCCCTCTAACTTTTTACCCCGGGAGCTAACACCAATCCATTGAAAGGTATCAAATTGGTTTGCCTTCTGCTTTGCCATGATATTTCCCAAATCCTGTTTATGACACTAGTTCAAATATTTATTTTTATGTTTCTAAGTGTAGGTGAAGTTTGCTTTTGCTACACATTTGTAACACGATTAACTTCAACTAAGCTGGTAACCCCTTGAGCTACTTTCTTTAGTCCCGATGCTCTTAAATTGTTCACACCCTCTTGTTTAGCTGTGACGGCTATTTCTAACGAGTTTCCGCCGCGCATAATAATTTCAGCTATTTTGGGAGTAATTGGCATTACTTCATATATCCCTACTCGGCCTTTATACCCTTCGGTACATTCATCACACCCTTTTGGCTTATAAATTGTTAGGCTTGTAATTTGTTCAGGTGTAAACCCCTGTTTTTGCAACTCTTCTTGAGGAAGCATTTCAGGCTCTTTGCAGTGAGGGCACAGACGTCTCGCTAATCGTTGCGCAATGATCAAACTTACGGAGCTGGCTATGTTATACGATGGTACACCCATATTCATCAAGCGAGTAAGAGTTTCTGGTGCTGAGTTTGTATGCAGCGTTGATAGCACTAGGTGTCCCGTTTGTGCTGCTTTAATTGCTATCTCAGCAGTTTCTAAATCACGTATCTCACCCACCATCACCACATCAGGGTCTTGGCGCAGGAAAGCGCGTAGGGCATTAGCAAAGGTCATATCAGCGCGAGCGGAAATTTGAACTTGGTTGATGCCTTCAAGGTTGATTTCAACAGGGTCCTCAGCAGTACTGATATTGCGCTCTGTGGTGTTGAGTATATTCAAACCTGTATAGAGTGATACGGTTTTACCTGAACCTGTGGGGCCCGTTACAAGAATCATCCCTTGTGGCTGTGCAAGCGCATCCAAATATAGTTTTTTTTGTTCAGGTTCATAACCCAAAACATCGATACCCAGCATGGCGCTGGAGCTATCAAGAATACGCATTACGATTTTTTCGCCCCACAGAGTCGGAAGTGTACTCACACGAAAATCGATACTTTTCTTGGCGTTAATTTTTAACTTTATGCGTCCGTCTTGCGGCTTACGCTTTTCTGCCAAGTCCATATGCGACATGACTTTGATACGTGCTGCTATACGGCTCTCAAGATTGACCGGGGGGGAGGCTATTTCGTGCAAAACACCGTCGACACGAAAGCGAATACGATAACGTTTTTCATAGGGCTCAAAATGTAAATCCGAGGCACCACGCTTAATAGCATCCATCAAAATTTTGTTGATATATACAATGATAGGGGCATCGTCTTCCTTAGAGTTGACGTCAGTCGCGAGATTCTTTTTATTTTGACTGTCATCCGCTTCAACTCCCTCCAATTCCTCCATATCGCCTTCAGTTAGTCCCAAACCTGAAGAGCTATCAAATAATAAATCAATTGCTTTATCAAGGTGGTCAAAACTAACTACAACTGCTTCCGTTTGCATTCCAGTATTGAATTCATAATCTTCAAATGCGTTAAAGTCGGTAGGATCAGCAGTCGCTATATACAGTGTTTTGCCTCTTACTGAAACTGGTAAGATGCGATGCTTCTTAATTAAGCTTTCATTTATAAATTTGGTTGGTACAGACTCGATATCAAAAGAAGACAAATCCATCATAGATACATGGAAAACTTGTGATGCTCGTGCCTGCAACTGCACGGGTTTAATTTTCGCTACATTACATATTGCTTCAGCTAAGCTAGAGTTGCTTTCCGATTTTTGTTTCGCTAAGTCGTTTAAGTCAAATGCACCTAAGTTAGCAAGACGGCGAGCGAGAGGAGAGTTCAAATTCATATACTTTACTCGTGAATATTAAGGTCGAGCCACAAACCAGGTCGAATTATACCAGTTGCATTTTTTTGCATCATATCAAAACTGAGCCAGCAAGTTATAACTAAAACAAGGGCAAACAACAACTTGATAAAGCTTACTCTTATTTCAAGTATGTTTACAGTATCTTTGGAGCATACTTTTGAGTACAAAGCTCCCCATGTTACCGCTAGGAAAAGCTGAGCCAACGGGTTAATAAATACGCCACTTACCAAAGAAAGCACTCCCGCAGAAACTAAAATATTTACAAGTACGTTACATTTAATGTCGTTTTTAATTTCTTTAATTGAGAGTTTAATAGGGTATAAATAGGTAAATATTGCAATTGCAGCAAAAATAAACCCATAGCCATATGTAAGTTGTAACACTGCATTATGGGGGTGATTTAAGGCTGTGTTAGCAATACGTGAATCGAACAACCCAGGTGAAGTACCTATAAATAGATGTTTAAGTTCAAAGTGTTGCAGCGTACTTAGCCAGAGCGTTAGTCTCCCTGAGGAAGTTGTACGGGCTATTGTCCTCAGCGATTCATCGGTCGCAACAATACTAAATAAAACGGTTGAGATAAGTAAAACCAAGCACCTCATGCTTACTTTTTTGTCGTGAACATAAAATATAAGGAGGCTAACAAAAAATGCAAGCATCGCCCCTCTTGCTCCACTATATGCTACTACAGCAAAATTCAGGAATATTAAGAGCCAAACTAATTTCACTATTTTCTGCGGTGTCGTAATTAAATAGCTAAGTAGTAAAGGAAAGCAAAGAACCTGCATATGGTTGAGATATCTAACATTGTCAAAATAACTATAGGGGTCGATGATAAATTTCCCCTCCAGTGTAAGAGCCGTTAACCCTACAATTACTACTACTGATACGACTAATTGGCTATAGAGAAGTGTTGGATATACGACGATGTTACTTAACCATTTATGACTATCGGAAGACAGCATTGCTAATAAGTATAGACCTAGAGTCAAGGTTGTAGCGAAAGCACAATGCAGTCGATATTCATGAGGAGAAAAAATTAAACTTAAAATTGAAAAAAAGCAGAGAGCAAAAAAAAGGTTCTGGACTTTGTGTTTAGATGGAAGCTTAAAAAATATAAGAGCTAGCGCGATCACCAAGACTTCTAGCCACCTATATGTGTCGTATACTGTTTCTACCCCCACTTAATTAGGTTCCATTATTAAGCAAAACGAAGAGCCAATGTGGCTCTTCGTTAAGTATTTATTAGCTTGCTTTACGACACTCAGCAGGTACGTATTTGTACTGTGCAGCTGTAGGCGTAGAACAACTCCAATCAGTTCCAGCTGTTGAGAAAGTTGGTGTTAAATTCATGATAATAGGACCAACATTAGGCTCAGCTACAGAAGCTTGGATTACGCCTGTGCCAGAGGTACACGAGATAGTTGTATCACCAACGGTTCCAACGCTTACACCTGCGCATCTGTCTGCCACATTGCTTGCATAGTTTTCAGACACTGTTGCTTTCGCTCCAGACGCCTGTACCACACCTTCTGAAACTTTTGCACGGATTGTATAGTCTTGATACGCCGGCAACGCGATAGCTGCAAGAATACCGATGATCGCTACAACGATCATTAATTCAATAAGGGTAAAACCTTGTTGTTTGTTGTGGGTCATTTTTTCCATTTTCCTCTCCTAAAGGATTGTTGGGCAAAGTTAAGGTAACCTGAGATCTAATACTAAACTACAGTATCAATCACTCTTAAGTACGGGCCGTTTTGTGTTTATTGGGCATAAAACAACTCGCACAAGAAGACCTAATAACGTTAAGTTAAGCTAAAGTATAGCCAATTTTCAAAATGCTACTAACTTTAACTCGATTTTAACGACCACTATAATCTTCCATTGTTACAACTAGTTTGATCTATAAGAAAGTATTACTTTTTTTTATAAATCTAATTCTTTGAAACTAGATGCTATCACGGCTGTTTTGCTTTGAATAGCCCTTTTATAACAAAATGTAACAATCGTACCTGCAATTGCAACATTTTTGAGCAATTACACCATTTTTATAAAACGCATTGATAAATCAATTGCTTCTATGTGCTTTGTGAGTGCACCACTAGAAACAAAATCAACGCCAACGTTAGCATATTGTTTCAATGTGTCTAGCGTTATGTTCCCTGAAACTTCCAATTTTGCTTTTCCTGCATTTTTCTCAACAGCGGTTGCAACATCTGCAAGAGAAAAATTATCCAGCATGATGATATCGCTGCCAGCAGCTAATGCCTCATCGAGCTCAGTAAGGTTTTCAACTTCAACTTCAACGGGTTTGTTGGGGTGGTTGGCACGGGCTTGAGTGACTGCTGCGGTAATACCACCACATGCGGCGATATGGTTCTCTTTAATTAAGAATGCGTCGAACAAACCAATACGATGGTTATGACCGCCACCACACTTTACCGCATACTTTTGCAAGGCACGCAGCCCAGGAATGGTCTTGCGGGTATCTAATATTTTGGTATTTGAGCCCGCGAGTACCTGAGCATAGGTATGCGCCGCAGAGGCGGTAGCACTGAGTGTTTGCACAAAGTTAAGGGCGGTGCGCTCAGCGGTTAAAATTGCTCGTGCATTACCTTTGGCGCTAAACAGGAGTTGATCAGGCTCAACACGCTCGCCATCTTCAACTTCAAAGCTAAGGGTTACGCTTGGGTCAACTTGCTTAAACACTTCAATCACTAGCGCTTTACCACAAAAAGTCGCTGCTTCTCGGGTAATAACATTGGCATGTGCTTGTTGGTCTTGTGGGATAAGTTGCGCGGTAATGTCACCCTCTTGTGGGCTCTGGCCGTCTAAATCCTCTGCCAATGCCTGCGTAACTAGTTGGGTAATAAGCTCGTTTGAAAGATTCATATCAATATTTCTCTTGGGTGAGGGCAGGTTAAACCGCACCGTTAAAATCCAGTTGGCGCCATGACTCAAATACAAACACTGCAACCGCATTCGATAAGTTCATACTGCGGCTATTGGCTTGCATAGGGATGCGAACACGCTGCTCTTCGGGCAGTGACATAATTACATCATTAGGTAATCCGCGTGTTTCAGGGCCAAACAACAGCGCATCGCCTGCTTGGTACTGCACTTCATGATGGTATTTTTTACCTTTAGTTGTGCAGGCAAAAATACGTTTTGGTTGCTGGCTATCAATGTAACTTTGCAAGTCTTGGTGACGCTGCACTTGCGAGAACTCATGATAATCAAGGCCTGCGCGTTTGATTCGCTTATCATCCCACTCAAAGCCTAAAGGCTCAATCAGATGCAGACGATAACCTGTGTTAGCACATAAACGAATGATATTACCTGTATTCGGTGGAATCTCAGGTTGGAATAAGATGATGTCTAGCATGGTGTTAGTGAGCAACCAAAGTTGTATTGCCAAATGTGGCCTGAGTATATCAAAACTGGTTACAATAAAGCACGTAAGTTAGGTGAAAACATCGGTAGACAAGGTAGTTACATGCAGGCAGAAAAAACAACACGCAGTTATGACTTTTGGGTTAAGGCCGCGAGTATGACCACCCTGGTAATGGTGAGTTTAATGATTGCCGCTAAAGCATGGGCATGGATTGCTTCGGGCTCCGCAGCCATGCTGGGCTCATTAACCGACTCTTTGCTTGATGTCAGTGCGACCTTGGTTAACTTTTTTGTGCTCAGTTATGCATTGAAACCGGCTGATGATGATCACCGGTTTGGTCACGGTAAAGCTGAGGCTCTTGCGGGCCTTGGGCAAGCTGCGTTCATAGCGGGTAGCGGTTGTTTACTGGCATTTCATGCCATTGAGCGTTTCTTTAATCCTGTGGCTATCACGCATTCTTTATTAGGTGTGTGGGTCAGTGTGTTCGCTATTGTCTGTACTTTGATTGTGGTATTCGTGCAGTTTCAAGCAATCAAACGTACAGAATCGGTGGCTTTAAAAGCTGACTCACTGCATTACAAAGGTGACTTAATGCTCAATATCGCCGTGATGGTGGCGCTGGCGCTGGCTTATTACGGCGTCAGCGGAGCGGATCCTTTCTTTGCCTTATTCGTTGCCGCTTACTTGCTGTTTAATGCTTGGCAAATTGCCATGGAAAGCTCATCACATTTGATGGATAAAGAATTACCTGAGCATGAAAAAGAACACATTGTCGCCGTTGCCTGTGCTCATGAAGCCGTACATGGAGTACACGCTCTGCGCACGCGCCAAGGAGGCAAGGTGCGTTTTGTTGAATTTCATTTAGAATTAGATGACCACATTACGCTGGTGCAAGCTCACGCCATTGCCGATGAAGTGGAGGCGATGGTCAAAGAAGCGTTTAGTTTGAGCAAGCATCCTGAGTTTGGCGGTGAGGTGGATGTGCTTATCCACCAAGATCCAGTATCAGCCACGCGCAAAGCTTAAGCTGTGCGCACTGGCCTTATTCCGCAACGAGTTGTTCGGCGCGATAAAAGCCTGTTTCATCACTCAACAATGATACAAGTTCAGGAAGTACTTCTTGCATCGTTTGCATCAAGGTATACGGCGGGTTAATCGCAATCATGCCTGATGCAGTCATGCCATGGACGTCTGTATCTGCGCTGGTTGCTAGTTCAAATAATTGAATGTTCTTGATACCACTTTGCTGTAATCGTTGCTCGATTCTATCAATACGCTCACGCTCGACTACGGGATACCACAGTAAATAAGTACCTGTGCTAAAGCGCTTATGGGCCTTTATTAAGCTGTCCACGGCTTTGTCGTAATCGGTTTTAATTTCATAGGGTGGGTCCATTAACACGCAAGCGCGGCGTGAAATAGGGGGAACTAAACCCAGTAAACCCGTAAAGCCATTTTCGCCTTTAACGCGCAGTGAGCGCTTACCGCTCATATTTTTTTCTAACAGCGTCAAATCTTGAGGGTGCAGTTCAAAAAACCAGCCTTTATCGTGTTTACGTAAATACTGCTCTGCCACTTTCGGAGAGCCGGGATAATGCGCCAGTGATTCAGTGTTATTCAGCCCTTTGATAAGTGCTACATATTCACTTATCGCTGCTACTTCACCTTGGTAGTCCCATAACTTCGCAATGCCATCTTCGTACTCTTTGGTTTTTTGCATGTCAGCGTTTTCGAGTGCGAAAAACCCTGCGCCAGAGTGAGTATCAATGTAATCAAACGGCTTATCTTTTTTCACCATGTGTTTGAGTGATTGAGCAAGTATCAAGTGTTTGATGACATCTGCAGGATTGCCTGCGTGAAAAGAATGGCGATAACTGAGCATAGTAAGTCCATAGCATTATGTGTACGGGTATTTTACTGGTATTTGTGCACAAGCGACAGCCACAAAATACAATCAATAATTGAGCGAAAATCATACTGACTCGTTTAATCACAGCTGAACTGATGAGCTTTGAAAATGAACTGCTTGTTAATACTGGCAAAATTTACAGGAATTCGGCCACAAGTCCTAGCATCGCTAGGCATATTGCTTTACATTTGCATACTCTAATCAACAGTTTAAAGAGCGCATTTATGAATCAAGAAACCCTTTCCCAACTCGAACAACTGGTCGATAACCTGATTGCACGCAATGCACAGTTGAGCCAAGAGATCACGACTTTGCGAGAGCACAATGCGAAGCTTCAAGATGAAAATGAAACCTTGCAGCTAGAAGTGCTTGAGAGTGAAGAACAGCAAAAAGAAACAAGCACAACACTCAGCTCCTTACTTGAGAAATTACAAGCGGCAAGTTAATGAGCGACAAAGGGCACAGCGTCAAAGTTAATCTGCTTGGCAGAGAGCATCAATTTGCTTGCCCGCAAGGACAGGAGCAGGCACTGCTCGCTGCTGCCGAAAATTTGAATGCTAATGTTGAGCAAATGCGCGCGCGCTCAGCAATTCGTAATGATGAAAAAGCGCTGCTGATGGCTGCGTTGAATTTATCCCATGAGTTGCTAGAAGCCAAAGCGCAATTACAGCAGCAATATATGCAGCATAGCGCGCTATGCGATAAGCTCGAAGCTGCGTTAAAACAGGATGAATAAACAAAAAAGGCGCCTCAGAGCGCCTTTGTTTTTTAATACAATCAACAATAAGGTGCATATTATGCGTAACTACCTTATCGCAATCGCTCTAGCTGCTGTAACCACAGCTGCCGGGGCGCAACAAACATGGCAGTCGGTGAGTGAGCATGTGACCTTTGTTCAACAAAGTGAAAAGCTACGCTTTTATGATTCAAACCAAGCGCTTATTCAAGGCCAGCAGTGTGCGTTATTAGTCGATGCCCCAGGAGAGTTTGCACAAACACAGGCGTTTATCGATGTACTCAAGGACAAGCTCACCGCACCTTTGTGTTACCTATTAGTGTCTCATGCGCATGATGACCATTTACTTGGTTTAGCTATGGTGCAACAGCATTTTCCTGACGCACAATTGATTGTGCATACGCATCTCGGTGAGGCCTTTCATCGTGCCCATCAGCAGCTTAACGAGCGACTTGATGGCTTTGCTAAAAGCATTGCCTTAAGTGAGCAACGCATGGCGCAGTTGCCAGAAGATGAGCAAGGGCAATGGCAAGAAAAAATTACCCGCGCGAAAGCAAGGTTAGCGAATTGGCAAGATTTGTCCTTCAAAGAACCGAAGCATATTGTAGGTTCCACCGAATCTTTCGATTTAGGTGGGGTAGCGGTGCAAGTCCAGCCACTGTCAGCGCACACAGAGGGTGACTTAGTGGTATTGGTAGAAACAGATAAAGTGCTCGTGGGTGCCGATATTGTTGATATGTTACCTTACCCCGGTGAAGGTAACTTTGCCTCATGGATAAGTGCGCTACAAACGTTCTCGGCATTACCTTTAGAGGCTATTTTGCCTGGGCACGGGGCGCTCATGAATAAAACGCAGCTTGCACAACCCTCACAGTGGCTCAAAGCCATACAAACCCA
This sequence comes from Pseudoalteromonas maris, assembly GCF_049257235.1. NCBI lineage: Bacteria > Pseudomonadati > Pseudomonadota > Gammaproteobacteria > Alteromonadales > Pseudoalteromonadaceae > Pseudoalteromonas > Pseudoalteromonas maris. Next base: position 167,874 of record NZ_JBMMUF010000003.1, on the reverse strand, counting down.
TGTACAAGAAAACCCGGATAGTGACCTTGCGAGCTTAGTAGGAAGTTTCCCAAAACAGTTTGAGCCCACAGAAGAGGGCTTGCAAAAGCGGGCCTACGCCATGTTTCTAGAAGCAGGAATTAAGCGGGCGATGCACATACAGCGTGAAGCCAATTAATTACCGAGTTGAATGAAAAAGGCAAACCAGTTGATTTGCCTTTTTGTTGTTGGAGCCTTGCTAAGAGCACCTACTCCTCTTCAAAAGCAACGCCCTCTGTCATCCATGCTGGTGCAGGCTTACCTTTGAGATGATGGTCAAAGTACTGCATCATGCGAATTGAGAAGTCCACTTGATTCGGGAACTTCTTAAGGTGGTGTGGTTCACCTTCATACTCAAGGAAGATCACATCTTTACCGGCACGGCGAAGTGCTAGGTAATATTGAATACCTTCTTGCCAAGGCACAGCACCGTCATCGTTACCAAACATGATCATGATTGGCGTATTTACTTTATCAGCAAAAAATACCGGTGAGTTTTCAATATATAATTCGGGGGCATCGTACAGCGTTTTGCCAATACGGCTTTGTCCAGTTTCATACTGGAATTGACGCGCTAATCCTGATTTCAAGCGAATACCGCTGTACGCCGAAGTCATGTTAGACACCGGCGCGCCTGAAACCACGGCTTTAAACATATCCGTTTGGGTCACCATAAAGGCACTCTGATAGCCCGCCCAAGAGTGACCTTGTAAACCAATTGCATCTGGGTCGGCAACACCCGTATCAATGAGTGCTTGAGCTGCATTAATCATGGTTTGCGTTGATGAAGGACCCGGGCGACCAATTTCAAAACGAATGTCAGGCAAGAATACGGCGTAGCCATTTGATGTGAACATTGGGAAGTTCGGACGATGATTGAGTTCCATACGTGGGAAGTCAAAGCGACGCTGACTCATATAGCGATAGAAATAAATAACCACCGGTACTTGCTCGCCTTCAACATAGCCATCAGGTTTGATTAAAACACCCTGTAAATCTTCACCGTCAAAGCCTTTGTAGCTGACTAACTCAGGCTTTTGGCCCCATTTGAAAGTGCTAATTTGCGGGTTTAAGTTAGTGACTTTTTTCGCATCACTCAGGCGCTCATTCGCCACCCAATAGTCTGGGAACTGCGAATAGCTTTGCTCAGTGAACAGATACGTTTGCGAATCTTTCGCTTTTTTTACTAGGTCAAAACGGGCGTCGCCATCGCGTAGCATTGTCAACGAGGCATCAGCAAGTTTCAGCTCAGCGATGCCTGTTTGCTTGTTCTGTAGGTCAAACACACGCAACACAAGTGCTTCATCCGCGCTAAAGCCTACTTTTTTGTCATCTAGGTTGATGACGCGGTACTGTTTGTTGCTCGCTTCGCCAGATGTTAGCGCTTTTGCCTCACCTGTTGTTACGTCAAACGCCCAAATATCATGCTTAGAATTAATTAAAACGTGAGAGCCATCTTCATACCAGCCCGCTACGCCATAACTGCCAATCGGTGACGGGTAGTCATGTTTATCGTCAGCGAACACCGCATTAATGGCTTTACTCAGTGGCGTGACTTTATTGCTACCTAAGTCCTTAAGTTGCCAAACGCCATCATCAAAGAACACCGCATGTTCTCCTGTTGGCGCAACACTTGGGCGGTGAGGGTGCTCGGCAACAATCAGCGTACGCTCACCAGTTTGAACGTTAACGCTGTAGTAGTCGCTGTAAAACCCTTTGTAGGTAATTTGTTGCAGATAGGGTTGGCTGTTGTAGCCAAGTAAGTGCGTCGCTTCTGTGTTTAAACGCAGCTCGGGCATATTGGCATCGGCTAGTTGCACTACCTCGTCACCATTTAGGTGGTACACAGCTTGGTAATGGCGATATTTATTTTGCTCGTTCCATGTCACTTCTGCGCGAGGTTTAATTTCGTCATCTTTGTGGTGCCATAGGTTCATTTGGGCCTGAGCCATGATGGTGTCGTAGTCGCGAAGTGACTTTTCGTCTTTGTATTTGAGCTCTTTTAGCTTTTTATCAAGACTAGGGCGGGCTGTGAAGAACAGACGCTCACCATCTTCTGACCACGTTAATTGACCTTTTTTACCCGCTTGCCATTGGCTATCAATACCGCGCAATACATTGTTTTTTGCATCGAATAACATAGTGCGATAGTTGCGGCGGCGAGTGTCATCATTCACGTAATTACCGGTGTTGAAGGCAACAAGTTCTTGAGTTGGATGCCAATCAATAGCGCTAAGCGTCACCCCAGGTTCGTCAATTAAGGTGGCACTTTCAAGGCTACTGAGCGTGACTAAGCCAACTTTGTTTTCGCTGCCATCAGCACTGATTGTATTAAATAATAGCGATGCACTTGCGTGGCTAATGGCATATTCAAGCACAGATTCAAACGTGCTTTTTTCGCCCGTAGTTAAGTCTACGAGGTGTAAGTCGAATGCCGTGTCTTTTTTGTCAGCTTTGATCTGTGCCTTTTTGTCATCTTTGGACTCTTTGTCGGCATCGTCATCATTGTCAGCCTTTTTAGCCTCAACGTCATGACGGTATGCTAACCAGCGACCATCGTCCGAAAGTTGGTAATCTTTTACTTCAGTGAAAACGCGTTGTTCACCGCTTTGGGTGCTAACCAGTACTAAGTTATTTTTAAGCTTTTTTTTGGCTTTTTTGTCTGCAGTTTCACTTTCAAGCAAAGAAGGTACTTGAATAAATGCAGCCCATTGACTGTTTTTATTGAGCTGCGCTTTAGTACCGCGCTCAACAGTGCTAATGAGGGTGTTGGTTTCTAGGTTGTAAAGTACACCTTCGGCGTCACCGCGATAGGGGGTGGCACTCAATACTAAGAACTTGCCCTGTTCACCTAAAACTGTAGATTTAGGGTATTTGAAGTCGAAAACATCACTAAATTGTAGCGATTGTTTGTCGGTATTGGCGTGTGCGAGTGGGCTTATGGATGCCACAATCGCTGCGCTCAGTAGTGTTAATGCTGGTTTCATAACGCTGATCCCTAGTTATTTTTTCACCATTGTATGCGTTTAAATATCGCGCGCGAGTAAACGCGATAAATCACGCTTACCTGCGATGAATGGCGAAAGCTTTTTTATTTGTGGTGATGACGCGTATACTCACCTTTTGCATAAAATTGAAGAGCGTTATGACCATTTGGGTTGATGCCGACGCCTGTCCAGTGGCGATTCGAGAGATCATCTGTCGCGCAGCACTAAGAACCAAAACGAAAACTGTATTCGTTGCTAATCAGTATATTCGCTTACCAGCGTCTGAGTTTTTGCGCATGCAACAAGTCATGCAAGGTTTTGATGTAGCTGATAATGAAATAGTTAAACAAGTGCAAAGTGGCGAGCTGGTGATCACCAGTGACATTCCTTTAGCTTCAGAAGTGATTGATAAAGGGGCGCTTGCTTTGAATACACGCGGTGAGTTGTATACCAAGGAAAATATAAAATCCCGTTTGAATATGCGGGACTTTATGGACACCTTGCGCAGCAGTGGCATTCAAACCGGTGGGCAGGCACCGTTAAGCGCACAAGATAAACAACAATTTGCGAATCACCTCGACCGTTGGCTTGCACAACGCTAATCATCTAGGCTAGACTGCTCGGCGAATACTTGTCGGAGTGCCCAAAGCAATTCATTGCTAGCGGGCTGAGATCGCATTTGCGGGATCCGTTAACCTGATCAGGCTCATACCTGCGTAGGGAACAAGCTAGCCTCGGCACGCTTGTGCCTTTTGGCACAAACTAAGCCCAGCCTCAGCGGCGCATACGCGCACGGACCATAGGCAACTACTCAATGTAGTGCCGCCTCCAGACAAGACACACTCAACAAACTTAGTGAGCAATGTCATGTCAAATAGCAATAAACTTAATCGTCGCCAAAATCGTGAAGCGGCGTCGGACTATATATACAACTTAACCGGTCAACCCTTTCCTAACTCCCATAAAGTGTATGTTGAAGGCTCGCGGTGTGGCGTGCGTGTAGGTATGCGAGAAATCACGTTGGGCGATAGCTTAGTCGGTGGCAGTGCAGACAATCCTGTGTTTGAAAAAAATGCGCCAATTCGAGTGTATGATACCTCCGGCCCATATACAGACCCTGACTTTGAACTCGATGTTCGTAAAGGTTTACCGCCGCTTCGCCAAAAGTGGGTGGAGCAACGCGAAGACACCGAGCTGTTGCCTAATCAAAGCTCACAGTTCGCACAGCAGCGCATGGCCGATGAGGGCTTAGATCATATCCGCTTTGAGCACCTACCCAAGGTGCGCCGTGCAAAAACGGGCAAAAATGTTACGCAGATGCATTATGCCCGCCAAGGTATTATCACCCCCGAGATGGAATACATTGCGATTCGCGAGAATATGGGGCGCGCACAACTGTGCGAGCAACTGCGCCAAGAGCAACATGTGGGTCATTCTTTTGGTGCCAGCATCCCAGAGTTTATTACCCCTGAGTTTGTACGCGATGAAGTGGCGCGCGGACGTGCTGTGATCCCCAATAATATAAATCATCCAGAATCTGAACCGATGATTATTGGCCGTAACTTTTTAGTGAAAGTTAACGCTAATATTGGCAACTCATCGGTGACATCTTCTATCGAAGAAGAGGTAGAAAAAACAGTGTGGGCAACCCGTTGGGGGGCTGACACCATCATGGATTTATCAACGGGGCGCTACATCCATGAGACCCGTGAGTGGGTCATACGTAACTCGCCAGTCCCTGTTGGCACCGTGCCCATATACCAAGCATTAGAAAAGGTTAATGGCGTTGCACAAGACCTTACTTGGGAGCTGTTTCGCGATACCTTGATTGAACAAGCCGAGCAAGGAGTAGATTATTTTACTATCCACGCAGGTGTGTTGCTGCGTTATGTGCCGATGACTGCCAAGCGCGTCACGGGCATCGTGTCTCGGGGTGGTTCAATCATGGCGAAATGGTGTTTAGCCCATCACAAAGAAAACTTCCTCTATACCCATTTTGAAGAAATTTGCGAAATCCTTAAACAATATGATGTGTGCTTTTCATTAGGTGACGGCTTGCGTCCAGGGTCTATTGCTGATGCCAATGATGAAGCTCAGTTTAGTGAGCTGCGCACCCTAGGTGAATTAACAAAAATAGCGTGGCAGCACGATGTTCAGGTCTTTATAGAAGGGCCGGGTCATGTGCCGATGCATATGATCAAGGCGAACATGGATGAGCAGTTAGCCCATTGTGGCGAGGCGCCTTTTTATACTCTTGGGCCGTTAACTACCGATATTGCACCGGGGTACGACCATTTCACCTCTGGCATAGGCGCTGCACAGATAGCGTGGTACGGCTGCGCCATGCTCTGTTATGTGACCCCAAAAGAACACTTGGGGTTGCCCAATAAGGAAGACGTAAAAGAGGGATTAATCACGTATAAAATAGCCGCACATGCCGCGGATTTAGCCAAAGGCCATCCTGGCGCTCAAGAGCGTGATAATGCATTGTCAAAAGCACGATTTGAATTCCGTTGGCATGATCAGTTCAACCTTGGTTTAGACCCAGAGCGCGCGCGAGAATACCATGACCAAACCTTGCCGCAAGAATCAGGTAAGGTTGCGCATTTTTGTTCTATGTGCGGACCGAAGTTCTGCTCAATGAAGATCACCCAAGAGGTGCGTGATTACGCCAAAGATCTTGAGCAAAAGGGCATTGACTCACGCACTCTAGACGAAGAAATCAGTGTGCGTATGGTTGATGTTGAGTCGCAGATGCAAGCAAAGTCTGCCGAATTCAAAGCCTCAGGCAGCGAGCTTTATCATAAGGCTCATGAATGAAGGAAAAAGTAGCGATAGTAGGCTTTGGTGTGTGCGGTCGGGTGGCCGCATTGATGTTGGCTAAGCATTATGACGTTCATGTTTTTGAGTGTGATGACCGCTTTACTAAAGCAAGCGCGGGATACGTCGCAGCAGCGATGCTGGCCCCTTTAGCAGAGTCAGTTCACGCCAGCACGCACGTAGTGGACTTAGGCACGGAGTCTTTGGATCTTTGGCCTAAACTATTGGCGCAGCTAGAGACAGAGGTGTTTTTCCAACGGGCAGGCACTTTAGTTGTCGCCCATGCGCAGGACCAAGGGGCGATGGCACACTTTAGGCAACACCTAAAGCCGCTTGAAAACATTGAACATAAACCTCGCAATATAGACCATGCTGCGTTAGTGCAGTTAGAGCCGCAGTTATCAGTGCGATTTACACATGCACTGCACCTGCCAAATGAGGGGCAACTGGATAACCTAGGCTTTTATCAGCACAGCTATGCCACCTTAAAGAAAAGGGGCGCGCACTTTCACTTTGACCAGCAGATTTGTCCTCATAAGCTTGATAACGGGCTCTTTAATACCGTCGTTGATTGTCGCGGGTTGGGAGCTAAGCATGACATCAAACTTAGAGGTGTACGCGGCGAGGTGGCGCGAGTAATAGCACCAGAGGTGCACCTGACGCGACCAGTGCGGCTTATGCATCCTCGTTACCCCATTTATATCGCGCCAAAACCGCATAACCGCTTCGTTATTGGTGCAACTGAAATCGAATCGGACGATCTGCGGCCAACATCGGTACGCAGCGCTTTGGAGCTGCTCTCTGCTGCCTACTCAGTACATAGTGGCTTTGCCGAAGCGCACATCGAAGCGCTACAAGTTGGGCTGCGTCCAGCGACCTTAGATCATGAACCATATATTAGTAAGCAAGGGAATGTTATTAGCATCAATGGCTTATATCGTCATGGTTTTATGATTGCTCCTGCGCTCGTCAAGCAGGCTTTAGCGCATATGAACCTGAGTATGTAACGGGTAATAATGATGAAAATTTATATTAACGACCAAGAATTTGAAGTCCAAGAAGCAATCAGTGTGATACAAGCCACCGAGCTTTACGGTGCAAAAGCGCCCTTTGCATTAGCACTTAATGGTCAGTTTATCGCGCAGCAAGCGCACGCAACAACGCAACTTAAAGCAGGGGATAGCATCGATATTCTATCGCCTATTCAAGGTGGTTAAATGACAGATAATCTAACGATATATGGCCAGCAATTTACGAGTCGTTTGTTGATTGGCTCTGCGCTTTATCCGTCGCCCAAATGTATGTCTGAGGCTATTAAGGCCAGTGCAAGTGAAATTGTCACCGTTTCTTTGCGAAGGCAAAACACCATGGCGGCGGGGGATGACTTTTGGCAACTGATCAAAGATACGGGCTTAACGGTACTGCCCAACACAGCTGGTTGCCACAGTGTGCAAGAAGTAATGACGCTGGCGCATATGTGCCGCGAGGTGTTTGCGACCGATTGGATTAAGTTGGAGTTAATTGGTGATGATTACAACTTACAACCCGACCCAATTGCTCTGCTGGATGCTGCGGAGCAGTTGTTGTCGCAAGGGTTCAAAGTACTGCCTTATTGCACGGACGACTTAGTCATTTGCCAGCGTTTGGTTAATTTAGGCTGCGAAGTCATCATGCCTTGGGCAGCACCGATTGGCACCGGCAAGGGGATCTTGAACCCTTATGCCATACACAGTATTCGTGAACGCTTAGCCGATGTCACCTTAATCATTGATGCAGGCTTAGGTCTGCCTTCCCACGCGTGTCAGGCTATGGAAATGGGCGTGGATGCGGTGTTGCTCAATAGTGCAATTGCCGGTGCTAATGATCCTGTGTTGATGGCGAAAGCTTTTGCTCATGCAACCTTAGCTGGCAGGCAAAGCTATCTGGCAGGAGCAATGGCAGAAAAATCTACGGCTGTGCCTTCAACGCCAACCCTAGGTATGCCAGTATGGCACCAGTTTAATGAGTGAGACGAGTATGAGTGAAGTAGTGTGGACCATAGCTGGCTCTGATAGCGGCGGTGGTGCGGGTATTCAGGCAGATTTACATACTATGCGCAGCTTTGATGTGCATGGCTGCAGTGCCATTACGGCGCTGACAGCGCAAAATAGTGTGGGTGTGGAAGCCATCAATACGGTGTCTTTAACGGTTTTGGAGTCACAGTTGCAAGCTTTGGCAAACGACTTAGCGCCGCAAGCAATAAAAATTGGCATGTTAGCAAATGTGCAGCAAATTCAATTGGTAGCAGAGCATTTAGACTACTATCGACAAAAATGGCCAGCGCCACCTGTCATCGTTTACGACCCTGTAGCGATTGCTAGTAGCGGCGACAGTTTAATTGAAGAAGATGCCCAGAGTGACATCGTTGATGCGATTAAAACTCACCTTCTACCGCTGGTGGATGTGATCACCCCAAATGTCCATGAAACACAAATGCTTACGGGCGTTTATCTGATTGGTCCGAGTGCTATGCAAGATGCTGCGCAGAAATTGCAACAATGGGGAGTTAATAGCGTCATAATCAAAGGGGGTCATTGGGATTACCCACAGGGCTATTGTGTTGATTATTGTAGCCATAGTGATGAGCATTACTGGTTAGGTAATGAAAAGGTGCCGACGTCGCATAGCCATGGCAGCGGTTGTACCTTGTCCTCAGCAATAGCAGCGTGTTTAGCCAAGGGATACCCGCTCAAAGATGCGTTCATTTTGGCTAAAGCATACGTTAATGCAGGCTTGAAAGTTGCGCAGCGTTTTGGCGAAGGCGTAGGTCCTGTTGCACACACCCAATTCCCCTGTATTTTGGATGATTTTCCTCAGGTCATCGAGAGCGGAAGTTGGCTCGGTGATGCACTCGATTTTGATTGTGACCCAGACTTTAATTACGCTGCAGGTTTTGCTCCATGCCCTGAAAAACTTGGCTTATATGCCGTGGTTGATTCTGTTGATTGGGTTGAGTTGTGCTTGAAAAACGGCATTAAAACAGTGCAACTGCGCATAAAAGATGCGGATACTGCCAATCTTGAAGACGACATAAAGCAGGCCATTGAACTAGGTCGCCAGCACGATGCTCAGGTATTTATAAACGACCACTGGCAGTTGGCGCTAAAGCATGGTGCCTATGGGGTGCATTTAGGGCAAGAAGATTTACACCTTGCCAATCTCAAAGCAATTCAGGATGCACAGATGCGCTTAGGGCTTTCTACTCATGGTTTTTACGAGATGCTACGCGCGCATAATTATCGCCCAAGTTATATGGCTTTTGGTGCTATCTACCCAACCACCACAAAGGATATGACAGGGCAAATTCAAGGTGTGGAAAAACTCAATCGCTTTGTTGCATTAATGCATGAACATTACCCAACAGTCGCTATTGGTGGTATTGACTTAACGCGTCTACCTGAGGTGTTAAAAACGAGAGTGGGAGCTGTGGCTGTGGTTCGCGCCATTACTCACGCGTCAGAGCCGGTGGATGCTATTGCTCAATTACACACATTGATGGCACAACACCGTGAATGAGAAACCACAACAAGGAGGTGAGCTGAGCGCGAAAGAGCAAATAAGGTATGCTCGGCAAATTATGCTGGACGATGTGGGCATGGATGGTCAGCAGCGACTCAAGCAGGCTCATATTTTGGTGATAGGGTGCGGAGGATTAGGTAGCCCAGCGCTGATGTATTTGGCGAGTTCCGGAGTGGGGCAGATCACCCTAATGGATAATGATGTGGTTGAGCTGTCAAACTTGCAGCGGCAAATCATGTTTAAGATAAACCATTTAGGTCAGGCCAAAGCCAAGGCAGCGGCGAAAGTGCTGGCGAGCTTAAACAATGAAATTGTGATTAATGCTATTAGCCAAAAAGCGGATGAGAATAATCTAGCTCCCTATATTGAATGTGCCGATATTGTTCTGGATTGCACCGATAACTTTGCGACCCGTTACATGATTAACCGTATTTGTCATCGTCTTAGTACACCACTTATCAGCGCAGCCGCAACAGGCTATCAAGGTCATGTTGTGAGCTTTGACTTTCGACAGCCACATTCCCCTTGCTATGAGTGCTTGTTTCCAGAGCGCAGCGATAACCCCGTTGATAACTGTGCAAACTTAGGAGTCATTGCTCCGCTTTTGGGGGTAATGGGGTCGCAGCAGGCATTGTTAGCAATCAGGTTATTACAGGGGGAGGCGCAATCAGCTGTGGTGCACAGCTTCGACGCTAGAACGCTGTCTCAAAAGCACTTAGGTTTAACAAAGAACGCTGATTGTTCGTGCAGCAGGCAACAAAAAGCCGAGCTGTAAGGGCTCGGCTTTTTCGTATTTCTCATAATAACAGAGGCGGTTAATTAACCCGCAAATGCGTCTTGTAGAGGCGGTACTACTTGCTTCTTACGGCTTAGTACGCCATCAAGCCATACTTTAGAGTCAGTGATTTGCTCGCCGTATGCTTTAGTTACAATGCCTTCATCGTCAGAAGCGATCAGCATCTGTGACCCTTCTTTCATGATGTCAGTTAAAAGCAGAAGCACGCTGTGACGGTTGCCTTCTTCTTTTAGCTTGGCGATATCTGCTTCTAAGTCTGCTTTGATGTCATCGAATACAGATAGGTCGATAACTTCAAGCTGGCCGATACCTACAAGGTTACCGTTCATGTTGAAATCTTTGAAATCACGCATCACAAGGTCGCGTACCGGCGTGCCTTCTACTGCTGATTTCACTTTGAACATGTCCATACCCAACTCTTTCGGGTCGTCAATGCCTGCAATTTCAGCCAGTGCTTCAACACACTTGATATCAGCCGTTGTACACGTCGGTGACTTGAAGATTACGGTATCGCTTAGAATTGCACACATCATCAAACCAGCGATGTTTTTTGGGATCTCTACATTGTAGAAGTCATACATCATCTTGATGATGGTGTTCGAACAGCCAACAGGGCGGATCCAACACTCAAGCGGGGTTGATGTAGTTAGGTCGCCTAATTTGTGATGGTCAACAACACCGACAACAGTTGCTTGGTCAATGTCATCAGGAGCTTGGGTTTTTTCAGTATGGTCAACGATATATACGTCTTCACCCGCATAGCTCATTTTCAGCTCAGGAGCTTCAAAGCCAAAGCGATCTAGAATGAACTGTGTTTCAGGTGATACTTCACCTAAGCGTGTTGGGATCGCTTGTTCACCGATTTGGTTTTTTAAATATGCTAGTGCGATAGCACCGCAGATAGAATCAGAATCAGGGATCTTGTGCCCTACTACGTACATTGCCATTGTGACTCTCCTAAAAATTTGCCGCTATTGTAAAATATTTAACCGCTAGAAGGTAGCTGCAAATGGGCTGCGTGGCTGGGACTTTTTGGTTACACTGAAGTTTGGACTTAAAACAAGGTTAAACAATGACGGCAATTAATCTATCCCGCAAAGCATGGAATAACATTATCATCTTTGCCATGTTGATTATGATCTTTTTATTCAATGGGTTGCATCATAAACTCAGTGGTGATGATGAGCCATTAGGTCCTCAACCCATATTGCCAGAGCAAAGTTATATCTTAGCGCTTGAATATCCGGGAGTACGGATTGAGCGTATCGGCACCAGCTGGCGTATACAAGCAGAAGAAGAGTTTGTGGATGACAGCACCCAGTTAGAACCGGTGATTTTGGCGTGGCAAAATATGCAGGCAGAGCTTGGTGTGAAAACGGCGGCATCACCGATGTTGGTCGCGACCTTAAGTCTTGCCGGTGAACCTCAGCCATGGGTCTATGTGTTGTATCCAGACGGGCAGCAGTACCAACTGTTCGATCGCCAACAACAACGTTGGTTGGTGCTCAGCAAAGAGCAAGCTCAACAATTATTCATGCAATTAGAAGGTTAAGTCATGCCTGAACTTCCTGAAGTCGAAGTTAGCCGTTTAGGTATTGCCCCACATATTGAAGGGCGAAAGATTACAAAAGTAAGCATTCACCAACCCCAGTTGCGTTGGCCTGTAAGTGAGCAAGTCTATTCGTTGGCGGGTAAAGAAATCGAGTCGGTTACCCGACGCGCAAAGTATTTACTGCTGCACACTGACGAAGGCGCAGTGATTTTGCACTTGGGTATGTCTGGTCATTTACGTGTGGTTGATATCAAAGAGCCTCTAAAAAAGCATGACCATGTGGTATTCGAGTTTGATAATGGCTTGAGTTTAAGGCTCAATGATTCACGTCGTTTCGGTGCGTGCTTATGGCAAGAGCTTGATACTATGCATACGGTGTTTGCCAAGCTAGGACCTGAGCCACTCACCGAAGAATTTGATGCGAGCTGGTTGTACGCCAAATCACGCAATAAAAAGCAGCCTATCAAGCAGTTCATCATGGACAATCACGTTGTAGTTGGTGTGGGTAATATTTACGCTAATGAATCATTGTTTAAAGCGGGTATTCACCCTAAACGTGAGGCCGGAAAAGTGAGTTTAGCGCGTTATCAAAAGCTTACGCCTATCATCAAAGAGACTTTAGCGGCAGCAATTGAGCAAGGTGGTACAACGTTGAAGGACTTTGCGCAAAGTGATGGTAAGCCTGGCTATTTTGCTCAGCAACTGCTGGTCTACGGCCGCAAGGGGCAAGCTTGTGTGAGTTGCGATACTGAGCTGAAGGAAATTCGCTTGGGAGGGCGTAGCACGGTGTATTGTACGCAGTGCCAGAAGTAACACGCCCTAATCCAAATTCATGGCAATAAGCGAAGCTAAGGCAAACAAATGCATGGCTTCGTCTTGGCTAAAACTGGCATCGGTACGTGCGACATTGAGGGTGCCGACACATTTGTCACGATAAATCATCGGCGCATCCATACAGCTACTCAAACCACCTTCATACAGCATGCGGCAATCTTGATATGACTCAATGGCGAGGTCGTGACACAGCATTAGCTTTTTATGTGCAAACACCTGTCCGACCATGGTGAAGTCAATCGGTAGTGGAACATTGCGTGGAATTGCTTGGTTTCCCTCTACCGCATACAAGCTTAAATACCCTTCTTGAGCGGGCACAGTAATACTTGCTCTTTCAAAGGCCATTAACCTTGGTAGCCAACTTGATGCAACAGATAGCACTTCTTTTGATGAATGAGCTTGAGACAAAGACATCACAAAGCGTGGCGATACACCCACTAACTTATCTTGGTACTCAAGAAAGTCTTTGGCTTCGAGTGACCACATGTTCTCGGTATCATTGCTAATTAACGACACGTTGCAATACTCATTTTACCTCAAGTGGGTATGGTTCTAATTAAATATCAAATCGCATTAAAGCTCAAATGGTGCGACACCTATTCCTGCTAGTCGATAACCTGTTTTAGCAATATCACCGCTCCAACCTTCGGTGCTCATTACGCCAGTGACAACGATGGCGTCGTAGAGGCTCTCAATGGGTACGCCATCTTTGATAGTTACATGAACAATTTGGTTTGGCGGCGGCGGAGGCACATGAATACAGGCGCCAAAGTAAGGCACTAATAAGAACTCTGTGATGACTTCACTGTCACCTTCTAATGGCACCACAAAGCCAGGCAAACTAACGGTTTTACCATTGTATTTTTGTACCACTGGTGCATCTAAATCAGGTTGCACCCAGTTTTTATCAGCACCTTCGTGTGATGATGCCGAATTGCGAGTATCAACCACCACATGCCCTTCGGGCACGAGATCTTCCCAAAAGATTTCTACGGGCTCATTAGCCCATGAGAATAGGCTGAAGCAGGTGAACAGTACTGCGATAACACTTGAAAAAACGTTCATAATAATCCTAGGTTTTAATGCTCATCCCATCGTGTAGGGAATAAAAATAGGCACGGATTGCTGGCAGTAATCCAACTAGCCAGCCAGCGGTTATGATACCTGTGGCGAGCAGGAGTTCATAGTAAGACAACAAAGTTAAGTGAATGCTTACACCGCTATAGGCTTGCAGCAGTGGTTGTGCGATGACTAACAGCAGGTAGCTCATCACGACCCCGATAACAGTTCCAGAAAAACTGATGAGCAAGGACTCTAAACTCATTAAGGAGAAAATATGCCATGGTTTGGCGCCAACTGAGCGCAAAATGGCAAGCTCCCTGCGCCTTTGTGACAGGTTGGCTAGTAAAGTAGTTAACATCCCTAACAAGCTCACGGTTAATACAGCCCCTGAAAAGAGCAATAATAACTTTTCAATAATGCTCAACATGCCCCAAAGCTCGCGTAAAGTGACACCAGGCATAATCGCCATTAACGCTTCCGCTTTGTAGTTGTTAATATTACGGCGTATTTGCAGGGTATAGAGTGGGCTGTCGAAACCAAGCAAAAAAGCGCTGATCTGGGTTGGTTCGCCAATAAGATCAACCTCTTCATCATGATGGTGTTCATGATGTGCATGGTCACTTTTACCTTGGTGCATCTGTTCTATGGCAATCAAGGGCACGTGGAGTGTTTTATCAACGGGTGTGCCTGTCGGCGTTAATATGCCAACAATAACCAATGGGTTTTCGTCATGATGGTGGAAACTGGTATTGCCCATACCATGGGCGACTATGATTTCATCACCTAGCGTGTAGCCCAGCGTATTAGCCACATCTGAACCAATGACCACTTCATTTTCATGGCTAAAAGCATGACCTTCTTTGAAGCCAAGAGACTGCTTTTTAGCGTATTTAAAGTGCTCGAAGTAGCTTAAGTCTGTACCCAGTACCGCAAAGCCTTTGTGTGCATCACCCAGAGAAAGGGGAATTGCCCATTTCACACCCTTTTTATTACTAATGTCCTGATAACTTTGCCAGCTTACACCATTGTTCATGTGGCCGATGCGAAATACCGAGGAAAGCAGCAGTTGGATATCTCCAGTGCGAGCGCCAACGATAAGATCAGTCCCCGATACTGTCGCAGCAAAGCTTTCCTTGGCTTGAACGCGCACACGCTCAATAGTGAGCAGCAGCATCACACTAATGGCTATGGTGATAAGACTTAAAAGTACACTGGCCTTTCGATTGAGTAAGCTTTTACTGGCAAGTTTTAATAAAATCATGCACTTGCTCCTTGCAGTTCATCAAGGTGCACAATGCGTGAAAACAATGGCGCAAGGCTATGCTCATGGCTAACAAACACAACGGTCGCTCCAGTTTTGTCGGTTTGCGCAAATAGCAGTTCAATAAACGCTTTGCGGTTTGCTTCGTCCAGAGCCGATGTCGGCTCATCGGCAATAATTATTTCTGGATCACCAATCACTGCGCGTGCTGCAGCAACTCGTTGTTGCTGTCCGATGCTCAGGGTGTTTACTGCTTGATGATGGTGCGCTTGTTCAAGACCCAGTTGCAATAACAGCTCAGAGGCAGTGCGTTCTAGAGAATTGCCGTTGGCAATTGCGCGTTGTTTGCGTACTTTTGAGAATTGGCATGCCAATGTCACATTATCTATTGGGCTTAAGTAGGGAAGCAGGTTGAAACTTTGAAAAATGTAGCCAATGTGATCAGCTCTGAACTGATCGCGCTCAGAGCTAGAGAGTTGATTGATGTTAGTGCCATTAAGGGTGATGCTTCCGTGCTGTGGTATTTGAATTCCCGCGAGCAAGGATAATAACGTCGATTTCCCTGAACCACTTGGACCATGAAGAAACAAGTGCTCACCTTTATTGACGTGTAACGTATCGATGTTGACTGTCGGCGCGCAATGAGCACCTTGCCAAGAGAACCACAACTTATCAATTTCAATCATGACTTTCACACGAAAATGACATCAGTACAGTGACTTTATCACAGCACTGACGTGCCTTCAGCCCATTGCGATTAGTAGCCTGTTAAAAGCGCCAGTATCCCAATTTCTTGCGCATTTTAAACTGACGAATGAGATTGAGTGGTTTGCGCTTGAGTTCTTTCCCATCTGAATCAATCAGATCGTTGGTTGCAGCTAACACGCGTTCACTCGAGCATCCATCTTGGTAGGGGTGCAGCTGCTCACAAAATGCTTCAATTTCTTGCATTAATGATGCAGGTCGACTCAGGGCATGGTCGATGGCTGCTGCAACGTCTTGGGCTTCGGTCACATTAAGTAAATGAGGCCCCGGCGCTTGGTTGTTGAAGGTCACAACTGGACGGCGAAGCAACAAAAACATCAGCAGTATTGATGATGTATCACACAGCATGACATCAGCTGCTTGCAACAAAGGAATGACATTATCAGTCTCAACAAAAGTGAGCGTATCGTTTTGCATTGCTTTGTACTGCGCCACGATGTCATCAGCCATTTTGGGATGAAATTGGACCAAAATACGATAATTACCACTGTCTCTGAGCGCTTTTACTGTCTCGACTAATCGTGGTGCTAGTGAGAGACGTTTAGAGAAAGTAGAGCACACGAGTAAGGTTGGCCGATGATCAGTTGAGGATATGTATGGGTTTGCCTCGTAATTGGAAAATAACGTATCCAACATAGTCCAACCTGTTTCACGAACGCGAAAAAATCCCATTTCTTTTGCTTGCTCAGCAAATGGCCCAGTAGTGTTAGGGCCTTGGGTGCAGTACAAATCAAAGCAGCCACGAATTGTGAAGTGATCATTTTTTCCACGACTATTTAATTTCCCAGCATCGAAGCCATGAAACACAGCGACCTTTTTACCAGGGAAAAAAGTAGGCAGAATGTTAGCAGGAGCAAACGTTGCGTGTGGCGACCAAGCTCTTATCTCATCAATGCTATGCAATTGTTGCTCATCGCTTGCCAAAAACTCAGGATTAACTTCGCTCCCCTCCAAAAACCATTTTACCTCGCCACCGTGAGCGCGAATTTGTTTTTGCAGTGGACGCAATATCGCATAGGAGTAATTCTGCGATATGTACATCAAATAACGTTTGCCCTGAGTTGATTTAGTTAAGTCCACAATTGAAGCTCTACCCTTGTCTCTTATGTGCGATAGTGTACCGTAATATTTGTCATGAGCGACAGTGGCAACCATTGCTTTTATGCTCAAGCGAAAAAAGATAGGACAAAAGTCCGCTTGTATGGGCGTTTTTCTTTATCTTCGTGCAAACCTAGCTTATCATAGCGCGCCTGAAAGTATGGGTTGTGAACAACCCTCACACTGCCATTGAATTGATGCTAAAGCCCCGTTGGAGTAGCCATGAGCAATTACAAAGTCTTAGATGTTAACGATGATTTACCGATTCGCACAAAAGGTCCTGTGCACAGTGGTAAAGTCCGTTCTGTTTATTGGTTAACCGAACAAGACAGTGCCCGTTTAATCGCCGAAAAAGGTTATGCCGTTCCATTAGGTACCGAGCTTGCTATCATGGTGATTTCTGACCGTATTTCAGCCTTTGACTGCATCTGGCAAGGTGAAAATGGGCTTAATGGTGTTCCAGGTAAAGGCATCGCCTTAAATGCAGTGGCTTCGCATTGGTTTAAACAATTTGATGCGGCGGGTTTGGCTGGGAATCATATTGTTGATATCCCACATCCTTACGTGTGGATTGTGCGTAAAGCGAAAACGGTGAAAGTAGAGGCTATTGCCCGACAGTATATTACTGGCAGTATGTGGCGAGACTATGCTAAAGGCATTCGCTCTTTCTGCGGTATTGATTTACCTGAAGGGTTAAACGCAAACCAAAAGTTAGATGAAGTACTTATTACGCCCTCAACAAAGGGGATCATCGAAGGCTTAGATGATGTGCCAGCAGTTGATGATGTAAATATTACTCGCAAGAATATTACTGACAATTTAGCGGCGTTTGACTTCAACTCTGAAGACGATGTTGCTCAATATGAGCATTTATTAGTTCAAGGTTTTAACCTCATCAGTGCTGAACTTGCCAAGCTAGATCAAATTTTCGTCGATACTAAGTTTGAATTTGGTTACGTTGAAGACATCGATGGCAACGAGCAGCTTATTTACATTGATGAAGTAGGTACGCCGGATTCTTCACGTATATGGGACGGTCCAGCTTATCGAGACGGTAAAATTATCGAGAACTCAAAAGAAGGCTTCCGCCAACTATTAATCAACAATGTGCCTGATAGTGATGTACTGCTAAACAAAGATCGCATGGATGAGCGTGAGGCATTAGCGAAAGAATACAAATTGCCTGTTGAAGTGATGATGGCTGTTTCGCAAACTTATGTGGGCATCGCCAGCAAGATCATTGGTGAAGATATCGCAATTCCAACAGACCCACGCAGTGAAATTATTGCGATTCTTGATGAACGCTACGGTTTAATTGACGCGTAAACTAAAATAATATCTGAAGCCTGTGTCGTACTTTCATAGATGCAGGCTCCTACCTCTTGTTACTCATTGTTTTTCCCAGAGATCTGCTCTAGTTGTTTATTAATATTCATGCAACAATAAGCTTTTAACTAGCATAACTGCCTTCCTTATTTGCCCGTAAGTAGGTCAGTTTTACGCGTAATTCATATCCATAAAGTGGTAACAGGCATATGAAAACTCCAATTAGTGCATTTTTGATCACCTGTAATGAACAAGCCCACATAAGGGAAGCATTGGAAGCGCTTGTAGAATTTGATGAGGTAATTGTTGTCGACTCCGGTAGTGAGGACGACACCGTCGCGATTGCTAAGGAATGTGGTGCTAAAGTTTATCATCAGCCATGGTTAGGTTTTGCTAAACAAAAAAACTATGCGATGTCTTTATGTCGTAATGACTGGGTTATAAATGTTGATGGTGATGAAATACTCAGTGCCGAATGTGTAAGTGAAGTCCAATCAATTGTTGACAGTGGCAACTATGACGCTATTCGAATGTATTTTGAAGATGAGTTTTGGGGAGCGCCTATGCACCCTAAAAGTAAAAAACGTTCAATAACTCGAATATTTAAACGCTCACAGGCGCAATTTCCCCTGCATCGAAAGGTGCATGAAAACATTCAATTACCCTCAGGAGCTCGACTTGCACACCTAAGTAACTTGGTTTATCACTATGGTTATAACAGCACCGAGTTTTACATGTACAAACAAAATTGTTATTCGGGGTTAAAAGCCAGTGAAAAATTTGAGGCGAGTGCGACTCCCTCGATTGCGAAGCTGCTGCTTGTGTTTCCGCTTACATTCATAAAAATGTATGTTCTTAAAAAGAGCTATAAATCTGGAGTAAGAGGTTTTGTGCATTCTATGATTAATGCAATGTATAGCTTTTTAAAAGAAGCGAAACTATTTGAGCTCACTTATCGCAATAATCGTAAATCGTAATTACGTGCTGATGTAATGGAATAGAATTGACTAGGTTGGAATAAAGTATGTCTGAACAACTATCAGCGCAGCAACTATCATCGCGTCTCCATGACCCGCATCTTGTCATTTTTGATGCGGGTATGGTCATGCCGGGGAAAACGGGTGATTACCACCCCGGTGCAGTAATCAAAGGTGCGCAGCGCTTCGATATTAAAACGGCGCTAGCCGATACCTGTAGTCCGTGGCCCAACACCCTGTGCAGTGCCGAGCAGTTTACGCAGCAGATGCAACTTGCTGGAGTGAATCAAGACTCTGAAGTGGTTTTGTATGACGACCAAGGGTTGTTCAGCGCAGCTCGTGCTTGGTGGATGTTTAAAGCATTTGGTTTTAACAACGTCAAAGTACTCAAAGGGGGTCTGCCAGCATGGCGCAATGCTGAGTATCCAGTGCAACAAGGATGGAGCGAGTCGCCGCAACGGGGCAATTTTAACGCTCAGCCAATTGCAGGTTTGTTTATCAACACCGAGCAGGTGCTCAAAGGGATAGATGATGAAGCGACGCTGTTATTAGATGCACGTCCTGCAGGTCGTTTTAGTGGTGAAGCGAGCGAACCTCGCGAGGGTATGCGATCAGGGCATATTCCTAATTCTAAGAACTTGCCTTACGCCGACATCATTGTTGATGGCGCGTTGATTGATAAACCTGAACTACAACACAAGTTAGCCCTGTTAATAACAGCCCCAGTCAAAAACCTTCAATTTAGTTGTGGCTCTGGGATCACTGCCTGTATTTTGGCTTTGGCAGCGTATGAATGTGGATACACAAACTTGCAGGTATATGACGGCTCATGGAGTGAATGGGGAGCGCGTCATGATTTGCCCTTGGGATAACAACAAGATTTGAAAAAGGCAGTGAACTCACTGCCTTTTTTTCAATGTTAAGCGTGGTAACTCAAACAGGTTTCCACTTCATCTTTTGAACCCAAAATCACCGCAACACGCTGGTGAATTTGCTCTGGCTCTATGTCCATGATGCGCTCATAACCTGTAGAGGCAACGCCTCCGGCTTGCTCTACCAGCATCGCCATTGGGTTTGCTTCGTACAACAAGCGTAATTTGTATGGCTTTTCAGGATTCTTGGTATCAGCAGGGTAAGTAAACACCCCACCGCGTGTAAGTACACGATGCACATCACCTACCATGGCTGCAATCCAACGCATATTGAAGTTTTCACCTCGTGGGCCTGTCTCACCCGCAAGCAAATCGGCAATGTAGTTTTTCATTGCGGGTTCCCAGTGACGCTGATTTGATGCGTTAATGGCAAACTCGCGCGTTGTTTTAGGTACCTGAACAAAGTCAGTGGTAAGCAAGAACGAACCATGAGTCTTGTCTAGGGTAAAGATACGGGTACCTTTACCTGTGGTCAGTGCCAGCATAGTCGATGGCCCATACAGCACATAGCCAGCGGCTACCTGCTGATCACCTTTTTGCAAAAAGATATTCGGATCGTTTGCATCTGCGTCTTTAGGTACCTGCATGATGGAGAAGATAGTGCCAACTAACGAGTTGATATCAATATTGGATGAGCCATCAAGCGGGTCAAAGGCAACGATATACTGGCCATCAGGATTACCAGCAACAGTGTCTGGTTCTTCTTCAGATGCAATGGCTTTAACATATCCTGACTCAAGCAGAATATCTTTAAGTAGTTGATTAGACAGTACATCGAGTTTCTTCTGTGTTTCGCCCTGAATATTTTCATCAAGGGTTGAGCCTAATACGCCAGAGAGTGCGCCTTGGCTAACACGAAAAGAGATTTCTTTACACGCTGCCAAAATGGTACGAATGAGTGAGACTAGGTCGTGTGAGCAACCGTCTTCAAGCAATACCGGTGGGAGTCGTCGCATGCTAATTTGTTCCTAAGTATATGGGCTCTAAACGGTTTTTAGAGTGAGAGAGTACCGCTTAGAATACGCTATATGTTTATCGCTAAGTGGTTGTAGATTGTATACATAGGGATATACTCAATGCATAACAATCGCTCCAAATAACAATACCGATAACAACAAAGTGAAAACTATGCCAACTAAGCAGATAATTCGCATCGTCATGTTTATGTTGTTGCTGCCTATGATAACTCAAGCGCACGCAGCAATTAAGTCTATCAGCCAATTTACTCAAAATATGAGCAAATATCCGGGCTATTTTACCTTTTATTACGCCAACGACGAGGGCAAGATCTACCTTGAGGTTGATAAAATCAAAGCGCCTTTCCTATTACAACAGAGTTTGCCTCATGGTATTGGCTCAAATGACATTGGCCTTGATAGAGGTCAATTAGGGAGTACATACCTTGCTCAGTTTGAGCGTATGGGCAATAAGGTCATGCTGCGTGCGTTGAACACCTATTACCGTGCTTCAAGTGAAAACCAAGCAGAGCAACAAAGTATCAGTGAAGCCTTTGCATCGAGTATTTTATTTGGCTTTGAAGTACAGGCGCTAACCGATACGCGGGTACTGATTGACTACACTCCGTATTTGCTCAGTGACGTCCATGGTGTGAGCCGCACCCTAGACGCGCGCAAACAGGGTAACTACAGCCTTGATACCAGCCGCAGCGCGGTGTACATGCCGCGTACTAAGTCGTTTATGAAAAATACCGAACTTGAAGCGGTGGTCACTTTTACAGGCAAAAATCCAGGTGAATATGTAAAACAGGTCAGTGCTGATCCCTATGCAATTAGCGTAAACATGCATCATTCTCTTATTGAACTGCCTGACGATGGTTATCAGCCTCGCGCCTTTCACCCAGAGTCTGGTTATTGGAGCATTGAGCACAAAGACTACTCTGCGCCGTTAGGGCAGAGTATGTTTGTTCGCTATATTCCGCGTCACCGTTTAGTGAAGAAAAACCCTAAGCAGGCAGTGAGTGAGCCTGTTAAACCGATTATTTACTACCTTGACCCAGGTGTGCCACAGCCAGTGCGAACAGCGCTACTTGATGGTGCTCGCTGGTGGAACTCGGCATTTGAAAAAGCAGGATACAAAAACGCTTTCCAAGTAAAAGTATTGCCTGATAACGCCGATCCAATGGACATTCGTTTTAACGTGATTCAATGGGTGCACCGAGCAACCCGAGGGTGGTCGTATGGCAGCTCCGTGATTGACCCTCGCACCGGTGAAATCATCAAAGGGCACGTTACATTAGGTTCATTGCGTGTACGCCAAGATATTTTAATTGCTGAGGCGCTTGCGGCTCCATATGCGCAGGGTGATGAGGTTGCTACGCAGCTGCAAGCTATGGCACTGGACAGAATTCGTCAGCTCAGTGCACATGAAATTGGCCATACACTGGGCATTGCACATAATTTTGCAGCTTCACCTAAAGCGCGAGCATCGGTGATGGATTATCCTCACCCATTAGTTAGCTTAAATGAGCAAGGTGAGCTTGATACGTCGCTCGGCTATGCCAAAGGCATGGGACTGTGGGATGAGCAAGTAATTAAGTACGGATATAGCGACTTGCGCAACCAAGATGAAGCGCAAGAACTTGCAAAAATTCTATCGCAAAACAAAGAGCTAGGCTTGGAATTTATTTCTGACCGTGACGCCAGAGCGCAAGGCGGCGCGCACCCAAGTGCGCATCTTTGGGATAACGGAGAGGACCCAGCAGCAGAGCTTGAGCGTGTGCTCGATATGCGAGCGAAGGCATTGGCACGATTTGGTAGCGAAAATATCAAGGCGGGCACATCGCTGTCACAACTTGAAGAGGTGTTAGTACCACTGTATTTGTTCCATCGTTATCAAGTTGAGGCGGCTGTGAAGCTGGTAGCAGGTGTAGATTACAGCTACGAAGTACGCACATCAGAGCCAAGCAAAGGCACACAGATTGTTGACGCGCAAATACAGCGCCAAGCGGTGGCTGCCTTGTTGAAAACCCTCGAGGCCAATGAGCTCGTAATCCCTGAGGCCATCGTCGCACTCATCCCACCAAAAGCCTACGGCGAATACACTACGCGTGAGAGCGTGGTTGGGCGCACGGGGATTACCCTTGACGCGCTAGCCTTACCTGAAGTGGCCGCGAATCACACACTCACTCTGCTATTACATCCGCAGCGTGTTAATCGTTTGGCGCAGCAAGGTGCACGCTCATCTTCTGCCTACAGTCTTGATGCACTACTTGATACTGTTGTAGAGCGTATTTTCGATAACGAACATGCCAATGACATGGAAGCAAAAGTACAGCATCGTATTCAATGGTTGACGGCGCAGCACTTTGCACAACTGGTTGCCAGCGACAAAGTAGCACCTGAGGTACAAGCGCAGTTTAAGTTTTATCTGCAGCGAGTTGCCAGTGATTACCGTCAGAACAAGCTGCTAGGCAGCGTAAGCTCAGGAGAGAGCGCGTTTAAGCAACACTTAGCAGACGCAATCAATCAGTTTTTAGAAACGGGTCAGTGGACTCAGAGCTTCAAGCCATTGCCTATGCCACCAGGTTCGCCTATCTAGCTAGATTGGTTGAGCTAAATTTGGCATCATATACAGCCGCTTAGAGCTTTGCTTTGAGCGGCTTTATTTTTTGTATTGGAAGTCATTATGCACATACATATTCTCGGTATTTGTGGCACCTTTATGGGTGGTATAGCAGCCATAGCTAAGGCGCTTGGGCATCACGTTACTGGTTCTGATCAGAACGTTTATCCGCCGATGAGCACACAACTTGAAGAGTTAGGGATTGAACTCGTGCAAGGCTACGATCCTGCCCAGTTAGACCCTGCGCCAGATGTGGTGGTCATTGGTAATGCCATGAGCCGCGGTAACCCATGTGTTGAATATGTATTAGAGAAGGGGCTACGCTATACCTCGGGCCCTGAGTGGTTAAAAGAGCACATCTTACGTGATAGCTGGGTACTTGCTGTGGCAGGCACTCATGGAAAAACGACCACCGCCAGCATGTTAGCGTGGGTGCTTGAGTATGCAGGCTTAAAACCGGGCTTTCTTATCGGTGGAGTAGTGCAAAATTTTGGTATTTCCGCACGCGTGGGGCAAACGCCGTTCTTTGTTATCGAAGCAGATGAATATGACACCGCCTTTTTCGATAAGCGCAGCAAGTTTGTGCACTATCTGCCTCGTACGCTCATTCTAAATAACTTGGAATTTGATCACGCTGATATTTTTGCCGATCTTGGCGCAATTCAAACTCAATTCCATCATCTACTGCGTACCTTACCTGCATCTGGAAAAGCAATTTATCCCAGTGACGATCACGCGCTCGTTGAAGTGATTGAAAAAGGTTTCTGGAGTGAACAAGAAACCTTAGGAAAAACGCAGTGGGATTATGAATTAATCAAGGCCGATGGCAGCGAGTTTACCGTCTTGTTTGCAGGTGAACCCCAGGGTGTGGTGCGCTGGCACGCGATTGGTGAGCACAATGTGAAAAACGCGTTGATGACCATAGCTGCGGCCCGTCATGTCGGTATTCCGGTAGCCAGTAGTATTGCCGCTTTGGCTGAGTTTATCTCTCCAAAACGCCGTATGGAGCATAAAGGCAAGGTGGCCAATGTTGATGTATACGATGATTTTGCGCACCACCCAACGGCAATCGCAACAACACTTGCTGGGCTACGTGCTAAAGTAGGGGATGAGCGCATCATTGCCGTATTAGAGCCGCGCTCGAACACCATGAAAATGGGCGTTCACCAAGATACCTTGCTAGCGTCACTACAAACAGCAGATGACGTGTTTGTATTTGAGCCACCTAATCTTGGTTGGTCTTTGCAACAACAAGCCCAGCAAGCGGGGGCAAGTTGCCACAGTGATATCGACGAGTTGGTTAATGATTTAGTCTCACACGCTACACCGAATAGCCATATATTGGTAATGAGTAACGGTGGCTTTGGTGGCATTCATCAAAAGCTGCTAGATGCTTTGGCGCAAAAGGAAATATCATGAGTACATACAAAGAACCTATTACCCTTGCGTTTAGCGGCGCTTCGGGAGCCCCCTATGGGTTGAAGTTACTGCAGGTGCTTATTGAGCAAGGACACCAAGTTTTTGTGTTGATCTCCAGTGCCGCCCGCGTCGTATTCGATACCGAATCAGGCATTAAGCTTTCTGGCAATGAAGACAAGGCGACTGAACAACTAAGCGAATTGGTTGGTGCCGCACACGGTCAGTTACGTGTGTTTGGTAAAGATAACTGGTTTAGCCCAGTGGCTTCAGGGTCTGCGGCGCCAAAGAAAATGGTGGTATGTCCATGCAGTGCAGGTACGGTGTCTGCCATCGCTACTGGTGCGTCGGATAACCTAATGGAACGCGCTGCGGATGTAGTGATTAAAGAACGTGGGCAACTGATTTTAGTTCCAAGAGAAACTCCCTTTAGTGAAATCCATCTCGAAAACATGCTCAAACTAGCGCGCATGGGCGTCACTATTATGCCAGCCGCGCCGGGATTTTATCATCAACCTGAGTCTATCGATGACTTAGTTAATTTTATGGTCGCACGTATTCTTGACCATTTGGGCATAGCGCAAACACTTACCTCACGCTGGGGTTATGGAGAGCAGAAGTAAATGACCATTGCATTGAATATTCAAGGGTTAAAGAAGACCTACAAAAATGGCGTAGAAGCCGTCAAAGACATTGATTTACAAGTAGAGCAGGGCGACTTCTTTGCCTTGCTCGGCCCTAATGGCGCCGGTAAGTCGACTACGATTGGCGTGATAGCCTCACTGGTGAATAAAACCTCGGGCAAAGTCGAGGTGTTTGGCCACGACATCGATACCCATCTTGAGGCGGCCAAATCGGAGCTAGGTTTGGTGCCACAAGAATTTAACTTCAGCCAATTTGAGACCTTGCAGCAAATTTTGGTCAACCAAGCAGGGTATTATGGTGTGCCAAGAGCAGAGGCACATAAGCGGGCTGACAAATACCTAGCTCAGCTGGGTTTACTCGATAAAAAAGACAAAGCAGCACGCACCTTATCCGGTGGTATGAAGCGTCGTTTGATGATTGCTCGTGCCCTGATGCATGAACCAAAACTGTTGATTTTGGACGAGCCTACCGCGGGAGTGGATATCGAATTGCGCCGTTCTATGTGGGACTTCTTGCGCGAAATCAATAAGCAAGGTGTCACCATCATTCTGACCACGCACTACCTTGAAGAGGCAGAGTTGCTGTGTAAGAACATTGCCATTATCGATAAAGGCATCATTGTTGAACACACTACAATCAAGGCGCTACTTGCTAAGTTAGATAAAGAAACCTTCGTGCTGGATTTAAAACAGCCAGTGCAGCCAGTGACCCTTGAGGGTTATGCCTTCACCATGAGTGACGAGCACACCTTAGAAGTGGAAGTGGCAAAATCGCAAGGCCTTAACGGTGTGTTTAGCGCGTTGAGTGAGCAAGGCAACACCGTATTAAGTATGCGTAATAAGGCAAACCGATTGGAAGAGTTATTCGTGGGCTTGTTAAATCAAGGGCGAGGGGAGTAAACAATGTTGAAATATGGCGTCGCGCTAAAGAGTATTTGGATAAAAGAG
Organism: Pseudoalteromonas maris; assembly: GCF_049257235.1. Lineage (NCBI taxonomy): Bacteria > Pseudomonadati > Pseudomonadota > Gammaproteobacteria > Alteromonadales > Pseudoalteromonadaceae > Pseudoalteromonas > Pseudoalteromonas maris. Next base: position 141,298 of record NZ_JBMMUF010000003.1, on the reverse strand, counting down.
TGTATTCGCTTTTTGCGAATTTGGGTGCAAACCCTTGTTCCGCCAGCAATTACTATGACTCTGTATTTTGTCATTTTCGGTAGTCTCATTGGCTCTCGTATCGGCGAAATGGGCGGTTTTAGTTACATGGAGTTTATTGTTCCGGGTTTGATCATGATGTCGGTGATCACCAACTCCTACTCTAATGTGGCCTCGAGCTTCTATTCCACCAAATTCCAAAAGAGTATTGAGGAACTACTCGTTGCTCCTGTACCTAACTATATTATCGTGCTGGGTTATATGGGCGGCGGTATGGCGCGCGGCATGTTGGTAGGCTTTATTGTCACCTTGGTGTCGTTGTTTTTCGTTGATATTCAGATACATAATATCTTTGTGATTATCGCAACGGTGATCCTTACCTCGGCAGTTTTCGCCTTGGGTGGCCTTATCAATGCCGTGTATGCGAACAGCTTTGACGATATTAGTATTATCCCGACCTTTGTGCTCACGCCCTTAACCTATTTGGGCGGCGTGTTTTACTCTATCACCTTGTTGCCTGAGTTTTGGCAAGGCGTGTCGCAGCTCAACCCAATCATTTACATGGTTAATGCATTTCGTTTTGGCTTTTTAGGGGTATCTGACGTCAACATCTGGTTTGCATTTAGCGTACTGCTTGTCTTTATCACCGTGTTATTTACAGTGGCACTGACCTTAATTCGCAAAGGTGTGGGGTTACGCCACTGATGAGTGAAGCAAATTCAAGAGCCATAGAATCAAACCAGCCGAGCTTGCATGACAAGCTCGATGAGGTGGTGAATAAACACTTAAAGGCTGAGTTTAAAAAGCCCATTGCCGCACACACGCAAGCTGCTTTTGATGAAGTGAACGAGAAGGTGCAGGCGTTTTCGGGGCCGATTATTCTCGACTCGTGTTGCGGAGTCGGTGAAAGTACCGCCAACCTTGCTCGTTTGCACCCACAAGCCTTGGTGATAGGCATAGATAAATCGGCGCACCGATTGGACAAGCATGATGTGCAATATCGTCAAGACGACGATGCCAAATACATCTTGGTGCAAGCGGATTTAAATGACTTCTGGCGTTTGGCTGTGCAGGCTAAGTGGCAACCAACGCATCATTATTTGCTATATCCAAACCCGTGGCCCAAAGCCAAGCATTTGCAACGTCGCTGGCATGGAGCACCAATATTTCCAAGCATTGTCGCCCTAGGCGGCAAGCTAGAAGTGCGTAGTAACTGGGATATCTATGTACGTGAATTTGCCCGTGCTCTACAATTGGCAGGACACCCAACGCAGGTAAATGAGTATGCGAGCGACACGTCGATTACGCCTTTTGAGCGAAAATATTGGGCCAGTGGCCAAAAAAGCTACCGTCTGATTGTCGACCTGTGAGAGTGCATTGAGTCGACTCATCACCCTTAAAATCGGCTCAACGTCGCCATTTGTGGTGCGATTGTCGTAAAAATTCATGCTCGTTTTATAAAGCTGCAAGACTTTCAAAGGGGATTGCTATAAAGTGAGCGCTAGTAAATTGAACCGCCTGAAGCAATTATTTGATGTGAGCAAGGGTTCACATTCTTTGTATTCAAGCCAACCCAATTAGGTACGTCATGAGTGATAAGCGTTTTGCCGTAGCATCAGAACAGAGTTTGATGCGCGTCTTTACGGTGCCTGAAGCGCCGGACTCAACGCTCAGCAAAATAGAAGCCGAAATATCCAGTAACCTGGCCGGCTTTCTAAATGAGAATATTGCGGCTGTTGAAAAGCCGTTGCATGAGATCGAGCGAGACTTCGAGTCTGCACAGATCCCAGAAGAACCTATGTTTGTTAGCGCTCATGCTCAAGACATCATGGAAAAGTTGGTTGCACACTCTGTGCACACCGCAGCCCCAAGTTTTATTGGCCACATGACGTCAGCGTTGCCGCATTTCGTCCTGCCGCTATCAAAACTCATGGTAGGGCTAAACCAAAACCTAGTAAAAATTGAAACCTCTAAAGCGTTTACGCCATTGGAGCGCCAAGTTATTGGTATGTTGCATCACATGGCTTATGAGCGAGATGAAGCGTTTTACGATAAGTGGATGCACAGTGCCAAAACATCTTTAGGGGCGTTTTGCTCAGGTGGCACAGTAGCTAATATCACCGCGCTGTGGATTGCCCGCAACCGCCTATTGAAACCTGAAGGGGACTTTAAAGGTATTGGCGCTCAAGGGCTTGTTGCCGCTATGTTCCACTATGGCTACAAAGGCTTGGCAGTACTGGTGTCTGAGCGTGGTCACTACTCATTAGGTAAATCAGCTGATTTACTCGGTATTGGCCGAGACAACTTTATCTCCATCCCGACAGATGAAAATAACCGTGTTGACGTTGAGGCCATGCGCAAAGAAGCGCTCGCGCTGCAAGCTCAGGGTATCAAGGTGATGGCGATTGTGGGTGTGGCAGGGACCACGGAGACGGGCAATATCGACCCGCTTCAAGACATGGCCGATTTAGCCGCGGAGATTGACTGTCACTTTCACGTTGATGCTGCATGGGGCGGTGCTACCTTGCTATCGCACAATGCACGTCATCTGCTTAGGGGTATAGAACGAGCTGACTCCATCACCATCGATGCGCATAAGCAAATGTATGTGCCTATGGGCGCTGGGGTGGTGCTGTTCAAAGACCCAAGTGCGACTGACGCGATTGAACATCATGCTGAATATATTTTGCGTAAAGGTTCAAAAGACTTAGGAAGTCATACGCTGGAGGGCAGTCGCCCGGGCATGGCGATGCTGGTGCATGCGTGTTTGCGGATCATTGGCCGCAAAGGCTATGAAATGCTGATTGATAAAAGCTTGGAAAAGGCGCGTTACTTTGCCGATCTCATCAAAGCCGATGAAGATTTTGAATTGGTCTCTGAGCCTGAACTGTGCTTGTTGACTTATCGCTTTATCCCCAAGGCAATTCAACAGCGGTTGAAAACGGCCGATGAGCAAACCAAGTTAGATATTTACGCTGCGCTAAATCGTTTTACCGCTAGCATGCAAAAGCGCCAACGTGAAGCAGGTCGCTCGTTTGTATCGCGTACCCGCCTGACGCCTAAAGCTTATGGTTATCAGCCTACTGTGGTATTTCGTGTGGTGTTGGCAAACCCACTCACTTCGAAGCAAATACTGCAAGATATCATGGCAGAGCAGCGTGAGTTGGCGCTCTCAGATCCTATGTACAAGAAGTACTTGTCGAAGTATTTATAGGTGTTTGGCGAAACTCAGTAAGTCACGCAGTAACACCTTCCTAATTGCATCTTGTTCACACAAGAGCTCGTGCTTAGCACCTTGATACGTTTTTAAAACGGCTTGGCGTTGAGCATGAGCAAAGTCTTTATATAGTTCGGTGTCAACCACAGTGTCGTTTTGCGCCGCGGCGATAAATAGTGGGATTGGGCACTTACTTTTCTTAAGCTTTTTAATGGCTTTGAACGCCGCATTGAGCCATTTGTAGGTTACGCCACCAAGCTGAAGCTCCGGCTGCTGGGCATACAGCGCACGAAAGCGGCGATAACGCTCGGCACTGGAGGTTAACTCATTTTCAGCAAAAGGCACTGCGTTATAGGGGCCGTGTCCGGGTACATAAGCATCACCTTGCGTGAAGGTACACACCGAACTTGCCCACAGTTTGGCAAGCCAAGGTGCGGTGGACCCCGTGTGAATGGCCAGCATCGGTGCGCTTAAAAAGACGCCTGCAAACTGCTCAGGGTGAGTACATACATAATCCAGTGCAATTGCGCCTCCCATAGAGTGGCCTAAGAGCACTTTCTTAGCGCGCCAATGACGATTAACTACCTGCGTAATAAACTGATGTAAATCAGCTTTGTAGTCATCAAAATGACCAACATAGCCGCGGTGAGCGTCGTCTAAATGGCGGTATGAACGCCCTTGCCCTTGATGGTCAACGATAAACACCGCGATGTTGTTACGTGCTAGCTCCCACAACAACTCTTGGTATTTCTGCGCCGCCTCGATACGACCTGAACTAATAACAATGGCAAAGTCAGCTTGGTAAGGTATGTGATAGGCATAAAAAAGCTTACCGTGCTTTGTTTCTAAAAAGTCAGAGGTCATCTCAGTGTGCCAAAATTGCGCAATGGCCTCATCGTTTTTATGGAGCAAAGCTTCGCTGGAGTAAAACATTCAGTATTAGTTCGTAGGTATTTGAATTCTCGCTACTAAACCACCTTGTGGGTGATTTTGCAATAAAAGTACCCCTTTGTGCGCCGCAATTGCCTTATCGGCAATGGCCAGTCCTAAGCCTGTACCACCCCCTTGGCGCTCTCGCGCACTGCCTACACGATAAAAAGGCTCTGTGATGTGGGCGAGTTCTTGCTCAGGCACGCCAGGGCCATCGTCATGGATGGTCAACTCAAATAACTGAGAGCTCACAGTTAAGGAAACCTTAATGTGACTACGCGCGTATTTGATAGCGTTACGCAGTAGGTTCTCTATGGCGCTGGCGATAAGTTGTGGGTCTATATTCATCACTTTATGCGCATCAATATGTGGAATGTGCAGCGTCTTTTGCTGTGATTGCGCTTCAAAAACCGCGTTTTCAAACACGGGAGTGAGAAGTGTATCGACGGAGATAGCCTCTGTAGCAAGCTTTTGCTGGCGATTTTCTAATCGAGAGAGCATTAATATACGTGCGATCATCGCGTCTAATATTTGCGCTTCTTTGTCAATGCGCGCAAGGTGCTCGCCGACGCGGTCATGCTCTTGTTCTTGTGCCATTGCGCAGGCAAGAGAGAGGCGAGTAAGTGGAGAGCGAAGCTCGTGGGATATATCGCCCAGTAAAGAGCGCTGGCTAGTCACCAGCGTTTCTAGGCGTTGTGCCATCACATTAAAGTCTTTTGCCAGCGCTCCTAGTTCGTCATTACGGGTGTACGATGGCCCAACGCGAGCGGTTAAATTGCCCTCTGCTATGGCATTGGTGCTGCTGCGCAGAGATTTGATTGGGCCAATCAATGTGCGCGTAAATATAAAACTCAGCAATAACGAAGCACCAATCGCAACGGCGACTTTGACCCAGCTAGGCACAAACCTTAGGCGAAACATAAAAGGTAATGTTCCGCCTCGTCTTATTTCAAATAATTGATATTGGCCCTCAGGCAAAGTGATAAGCTCAGGACCAAAAGCTTGAAAGTTCTGGTGATAAATGAATTGTGGCGGCATATCGAGACGAAAGCTCAATAAGCTCAACTCGTTTTCATCGACACTAGTGAAATTGCGATAGCCCTCGCCGAGTTCCGGTGAATACACATACAGCTGTCGACGCGTTTTAAGACGCGGTCTGTCGATAAGCTGCTGCACGCTTAGAGTCTCTCTTTTGGCCGAGCGCTCTAAGCTGTGGGCGATGCGCTTTAAGCTATGAGCGTCTTCTTTGCGCAGCGGCTCATAGCTGATATCGCTGAAGTTCACTGAGGTCAACATTGCCAACGACCCCATGGTGGCTGCCAATGTTAGCCAAAACCACAGGAAAATCTTTACGTAGAGTTTGTTGAACATCTGCATTTAGTGGCTATCTCCGACTAATACATAACCTGCGCCACGCACCGTACGTACACGTTCTTGTTCTATATGCTCGCTTACTTTCTTACGTAAATTACTGACATGCATATCAATTGAGCGATCAAAGGGGGCAAGTCGTCGTCCTAACACCTGCTCACTGATCTGTTCTTTACTAATAATGGCGCCCGGCTCGCTCATAAGTAGATGCAAAATAGCAAACTCAGTCCCCGTTAAATGCAGTGGTTGGCCATTTGCTGTGGCGCAGCGACTGTGCATTTGAATACAAAGCCCTGAAAAATCGAGCTCAGCTCGCGGTTGGCTATTATTGATGTGTTCAATGCGTCGGGTGATGGCTTTAATGCGCGCGATAAGCTCGCGATGGTTAAATGGCTTGGGAATATAGTCGTCAGCACCGAGTTCAAGACCGAAAATGCGGTCAAAATCATCGCCTTTTGCAGTGAGCATAATGACCGGGACCACAGAGTGAGTGCGCAGTTGTTTGAGCACTTCAAAGCCGTCGATTTTAGGCAACATGACATCCAGCAACACCAGATCAAATTGACCATTTAGGGCTTGCTCAAGACCCTGTTCACCGTCGTGCGCACAGTGCACCTCAAAGTCTTGGCTTTGGATATAGTCGCTCAACATATTGGCCAACTCGATGTCATCATCGACTAAGAGAATTCTCATTTGCGTTTTCACTTCAATGCGTTGCTTAAATGCTTTGATAGTTTAATACTACCTGATCGCACACGCCGGCGGCGACATCTTTACACAACCTTTACACTGCCCTGACGTTGCTTTGCATTGCCAGCGCTAAACTTGTCTGCAAATAGAGTTCCCAACCACGGAAAATTAGGAGAAGAGTATGAATATTAAAGCCTTACTAATTGCAGGATTATTAACAGTAAGCGTAAGCTCGGCAGCTGCTTGGGCAGGTCACCACGGCGAAGGGCATAAACAGCGCGGCATGTTCGCTGAACGTATGATGCGCGCGCTAGATTTAAGCGAACAACAGCAAGCACAAATCAAAGCGCTAAGAGAGCAACATAAAAGCGAATTGAACCGAGGTGGGCGCAGAGAAATGAAAGCCAGTATGGATTCATTGGTGCGCACTAGTGCAGAGTTTGATGAACAAGCCGTTAAAGAACTCCTAGCTTCAAAGCAAGAGGAGCGTTTGCAACATCAGGTTGCACGCGTGAAGATGCAACATCAAATCTGGAATATTCTCACTGAAGAGCAGCAGGAGAAGTTTGCTCAAATGAAGGAAAACCATGAGCAACGCCGTGCGAGCAAGCGCGGTGAAAGATAACGCTCAGTCAGGCTTTGCCGCCAAGGAGGGTGAACAAGCCTAGTAGTCTGATTACCTTTGGCAAACCAACTACTCCAATTTAAAGAAATGCTAGGGTATTTCCTTAAATTGGAGTAGATCATATCTGATCTTGGTGTTTTAATGGATAGATTTTGGAAACTCGTATGCGCACTGCTAAAATGTTATACATACTTGAGGGAGCATTACAGGATGTTGATTACTTTTCGAATTCAAAAAGATGAGTATAAGAAATTTACCAAGTTTGCGTTAAAGCGAGCTTCAGGAAACAAAAGTGAAAAAAAGTCTTTTTTAGCTAGTTTTGCTATCTGGTTATTAATGGCAATTGTTTTCATGTTTATTTTCCTAGCCCTTGGTACAAAGGGATTTGATTTTGATATTGCGACAGCTGTAGTTGTTTTATTGCCAATATTAGTGGGCGTTGGTGTTTACTTTTACGAGATGCTAAAAATTCAAAAGCATGCATTGCCCAAAGAGGATGGCTTTTTGCTTTCAGAGAGTACAGTAGAGTTGAAAGAAGATGGACTACACGCATCAAAAGACTGCGCTACTTCTTTTTTTAGTTGGAAGGTTGTTGAATCGATAAGTGTTAATGATGGAGATTACTATTTGTTCATAGATAACATGTACGCGATTATCATTCCAAATTCTGCGTTTAAGAATGAAAATGAAGCAATAGAGTTCAAAGGTTTGATTAAGAAGTATGCATAACAAGGTCATGAATTTTACTCCTTCGTCGCCGGACACTCGTTCCTCGCGCCGATTATGGCGGCGTTATACCTTCTTATGAAATATTTTTATTTGGCGGTTTTAATTCTGGGGTTGAACGGGTGCTCCTTCAGTGAATCAGAGGCACCGCGCTTAGATTTTGATTACGCTAAAGAGCCGTTAAAACTAGTCGAGTACGTTGACGGAAGTTGGGAAAAAGTTTGTTTCCTCGGCCCTTATTCGACTGATGAGGCTGCCGAAGAGTTGCTAGGTTTTGAATGGCAATTAGAATCATTGACGTCAGTGTGGGTAAACGATGGCGTTACTCTATTAGTCTTCGTTGAAAATGCTTCTGTTCAATCGTACTACGAGGTTTCTAGAACACATTATGATTTCAGTGTTTTTTCAAATTCTTGTGTTAACCGTAATTCGAGCTCATTTATAAAGAGTGGTTCCAAGGTGTTGCAAACACAGGTATAACAAACACATTAAGCCAGCTTCGCTGAGGCAGTAATACGTGGGTTCTGTCGCTTCGCTCCAATTTTAGCCCACGCATCGCCGTCCCTTATGTGGGTATTGGAGAGCTCAAGGATGATCCAGCAAGCATTCGAAAAATTTGGAAAGAATTCCTTCCAACATGCGATTTTCTATAGCAACGAAAACTGTTTAAGATTTGAGTTGTCGGAAGCTGCAAAGCATGACTCTCATATTTCGATGTTCACAACCGCTCTAGAGCGTTGTACTGAAATTATCGAAACTGTATTCGAAAAGAACAATGAACTTTCAATCTGTATCTCATTTGCTGGAGATTCTCTTCTATCAAAGTTGTCTCAGTTTCGTGAATTAAAACAGTTAGGAATCAAGTTCCCAAAAATAAGGTACATATACAGTGAATGGGACGAAGATGAGGAGTGGCATCGAAACTACGTTTTTTTCAAAATAGCTAAAACCGAACTCCATAAATTACTCTTTGGTAAAATGGCAAATGATCTAGGGATCAGCCCATCTTATTGGCTCGACGTTTACATATTTGATTTGGAGCTAGGCGTTTTGGCACATCCATATGATGATAGAGGTATGGATCTGGTGGGTAGCAATAAATTCATGCTTTCTAGAATCTACAAACAGTTTAATAGTTGGCTTTTACAATATGATATTGGCATCATGAAGCAATGGTTTGGTAATCCGTAGAAGTTACTAAATAGGACGCAAGACGCTTGGTTTGAGCACCTTCGTCGCTAATTTTAGCCAAGTACATTTCGCCAGTTATGCGAGCGTTACTAAGAAAGTACAATGCATGATACTGAGTCAACAGTTACAGAATTAGAGGCTTCTCTCTTTCCTTATAAAGTAAGATCTTCAACTGCCTATTCCGATAAACGTATCGAGCCTAATTTTACTGAGGTTAGTGCTTTGATTATTGTGCGGCGCGCCGCTTGCGCTTGCAGCCATAGCTGTTGCGCTGGAGTTTGAGCTGAAAAATAGGCAAAAAAATACGCGACCTAAAAGGCCGCGCTGACGGAATTTTTCTAGCATCCTGCCAGATATTGAAGCAAGTTCAACTCCCTAAGATCTGCGAAAGATCCTCCGCAACATGTTGCGGTTTCATCCTTGGTCCTTTTCCTGTGACAACCTGTCTTGCGACTCATTAGTAGGGTATCTTTGGTTCGCGTTTTGATACCTTAAGTCTGGGATTAGTCCATCACTTCCTGTGAGCTAACATCCTGTTAGTTTTCCTTCGAGAACCCAACCTCTTTCATCCTTGAGTAACATCCATACTCTGTTGTGCATCTTGCACTTACTGTAAGAAACCTTTCCGTGTCTCTATTCCATGTAGTAAAAGCATCCCGCTTAAATTCACATCCTTGCGAACTGGTTTTCCTTAACTCCGGGGTCTGTATCCCTTACAAACCACCCGTATAGTTTAATAGATGCGGGCGAAGAGATCTGTATGCAAAAAGTGGTCAGGATTTTGTAAGAATATTGAAATGAAAGGTAAAAGCGATAAAGATCAGTAGTTTGTTGTGATTCTGGAAGGTTTTTCATGAGGGTATTTGAGTGATCGCTTCGCACTATGTGAGATATTTCTCACACGTTGTGGCGCTAAGTTGGAAGCCATTAGCGTCAGGGGAGTGCGAAACACTTAGCAAACATCACTCGCTTTAAATACTGTACATTTTTAACTTTGATAGTATGATGCGTTTGAGAATTATTATTATTTGCAACTTTGTTTGGAGGCTTTAATGAAAAAAGCACTGGGGTTTGCGCTAGCATCTGTCATTACCGCGTTCTCATCGGCAGCTATGGCTGAAGAAACAGTTAACATTTATTCTTTTCGCCAACCGTTTCTAATTGAGCCAATTTTAGAAAAATTTACTGAGCAAACAGGGGTTAAAACCAATGTCGTGTTTGCCAAAAAAGGCTTGATTGAGCGTCTTAAGCGTGAAGGAAAACACACTCAAGCAGATCTCGTGTTAACGTCAAACTTTAGCGCTTTAATGCAGCTAGAAGAAATGGCTTTAACTCAAGCGATTGCAAGTGAAACCGTTAACGCTAATATCCCAGCAGGTTTTCGTGATCCGCAGGGGCAATGGGTTGCTCTTACAAAGCGCGTTCGTAATGTTTATTCATCAAAAGATCGTGTTGGTAAGCTTGATACATTACGCTATGAAGACTTAGCTACTGATGCGTACAAAAACAAAGTGTGTATGCGCCCAGGTAAGCACCCTTACAACCTCGCATTGGTTGCATCTATGATTGCTCATCATGGTGAAGAACAAACAAAAGCATGGTTAGAAGGTTTGAAAGCGAATCTTGCTCGTAAACCTCAAGGTAATGACCGCGCTCAAGTTAAAGCGGTTAAAGAAGGTTTGTGTGACGTGGCGATCGGTAACAGCTACTACTTCGGTAAGATGATTGAAGATCCGCAGCAAAAAGCATGGGCTGACTCAGTATTTATTAACTTCCCGAACCAGCAAGACCGAGGCGCACATGTGAACGTTTCTGGTGTTGTGCTCACCAAGCATGCCAAAAACACTGAAAATGCCTTGAAACTGATCGAGTTTATGACCGACAATACCGCGCAAAATATGTATGCCTCTGTGAATATGGAATATCCGGTTAAGCCGGGCGTGCCATTGTCTGAGCTTGTGGCTTCTTGGGGCGAGTTCAAAGAAGATACTCTGCCGTTATCGGAAATCAGCAAGCACCGTCCAGCAGCTTTAAAACTGCTAGATGAGGTGAAATTCGACCTATAACTGATTGGTATAAATGCAGTTTAAGCTTTCGCTGTCTTCGTGGCAGCTAATAGCATGCGCGACAGGCTTTGGCCTGTCGTTGCCGTTATGCTTCCTTATATTTGAGTCTTTACAAAGTGATCCTGAGGTGTTCGCACACCTGTGGGATACTGTGCTGTGGGACTACATCGGCAATACCCTGATCCTTATTTTGGGGGTGGCGTTACTTAGTTGCTTAATTGCATTGCCATTGGGGTGGCTCGTTGCCAATTGTGAGTTTCCGGGGCGCAAGCATTTTGAGTGGGCGTTAATGCTGCCGCTAGCCATGCCAACGTATTTAATTGCCTACGTTTACACTGATTTATTTGACTATGCCGGCCCGGTACAAATTGCTCTGCGCGACTTTTTTGGTTGGCAATCACCTGACGATTACTGGTTTTTTGACATTCGCACCTTAGGTGGGGCAATTGTAATGATTGCGCTGGTGCTGTATCCCTATCTGTTTTTAATTTTTAAAACCGCACTAAAAGAGCAATCTCCGAAATTAGTGCATGCCGCACACATCATGGGGCAATCGCCAATACAAAGCTTTTTCAAAGTGAGTTTGCCACTGGCACGAGGTGCTATTGCTGCGGCCATTGCACTTATTAGCATGGAAGCCATGGCTGACTTTGCCACGGTCAGTTATTTTGCCGTGAGTACTTTGACAACAGCAGTGTATGACACCTGGTTTGGTTATTACTCACTCACCGCGGCGGCAAAGATATCTGGCATTATGTTGCTCATATTATTTGTCGCTATTATGGTTGAGCGCTACTCTCGACGCAATCAGGCTGTGTTTGAACGACAGAGCCAAATTACCCATGAACCACTGTATTATCTAACAAAACGCAAGGCGCTGGCAGCTACCTTATTTGCCAGTAGTATCTTGCTCATCGCCTTTGCTATACCCGTGTTTGTGTTACTTGGTTATGCCATTGATTACTTTACACAAGCGTGGAACAGCGCCTTTTTTGAGTATGCGTGGCAAAGCTTAAAAGTGTCGGCCATTGTCAGCTTCGCCACCATAGTGTTGAGCATTTTTGTGGTTTATTTTCAGCGCTTAACGCCCAGTGCGTGGAGTTTATGGCCGGGCCGCATGGCCAGTACGGGCTATGCTTTACCCGGCACAGTGTTAGCCATTGCTGTATTGCTACCGCTGACGTTTATTGAAGGTAAGTTAAATGTGTGGTTCGACTCATCATCGTGGCAGCCTGGACTGTTTTTGAGCGGCACCTTGTTTGCCATTATCTTCGCCTACATTGTGCGTTTTTACGCTATTGCTCATGGCACGATAGAGGCGAGCTTTAGTCGCATCAGCCCTAATTTGGATATGGCGAGTCAATCAATGGGGCGAAGCCCAAGACAAACACTGACGAGCGTCCACATTCCAATTTTACGACGCGGCATCCTCACCGCAGCCTTGCTGGTGTTTATTGAATGCATGAAAGAGTTGCCCGCAGCACTGCTGCTTAGACCATTTAATTTTGAAACCTTAGCAACGCATGTGTTCCAATATGTTAGCGATGAGCAACTTGAACTTGCTTCAGTGGCTGCACTCTTTATTGTTATTGTGGGTTTGATCCCGCTGTATTTTATTAACCGCTCAATGGAATATAAACACTGATGACGGCGCAATTACACCTAGAGAACATTTGTTTTAACTATAGTGAGCGAGCGGTAGTTGATAACCTGAGCTTGCGCTTAGGTGATAACGAAATTCTCTGCCTATTAGGTGCCAGTGGCTGTGGTAAAACGACGACCCTCAAAGCCATTGCCGGTTTATTGCGTTTGCAATCAGGGGTGATCCGTTTAGGGGATAAAGTTCTGTGTGACGAGTCGCAGTTTATTGCGCCTCAGCACCGTAACATGGGCATGATGTTCCAAGACTATGCGTTGTTTCCGCACTTAAGTGTGGCGCAAAACATTGCATTTGGTCTAACAGATTTAAATAAGAGTGAAAAAGCAGCTCGCGTCACAGAGATGCTTGCGCTGGTGCACTTAGAAGAGTGCGCTGAGCGTTATCCGCATCAGTTGTCAGGTGGGCAGCAGCAGCGTGTAGCAATTGCCCGAGCATTGGCTTACAAGCCAAGTTTATTACTGCTCGACGAGCCGTTTTCAAACATCGACCATCAAGTGCGCTTTCAGTTAATTGCCGATATTCGCAGTATCATTAAAGACCAACAGGTTAGCGCTATTTTTGTGACGCACTCTAAAGAAGAGGCTTTTGCTTTTGCTGACACATTGGCTGTCATGCACCAAGGTAAAATTGCCCAACAAGGCACGCCACAAGAGTTATTCGGGCACCCGCGCTCGCGCGTTGTTGCTGAGTTTTTAGGGGATGGCTTGTATCTTGATGCAACCATGCAGGATGACTATCACTTCGAAACACAGTTTGGCGTGGTCAAATCATTACAGCCAGTGAACGCCAAGGCTAAAGAAGGTCAGCTGTATGTACGTCCCCATGATTTACATCTGGTTGCTGATGACAAAGGCACAGTGACCGTGCTTTCTAAGCGTTTTGTGGGCACTGAATATGTGTATCGTGTGCGCGTAGGTGAGCAGGAAATTGAAGTACCCGTAAGCCAACCTGAACAAGAGTTTTTGCCGACACAAAAGCTATCGATTACAATTACCTCACACTCGGTAAATTTCTTTACTGATTAATCGCTTATTCATCGCACCAAGAGGCGCTATGATAAAGCACGCATAACAATAAAAGTCGAAGGAATTTAGCATCCATGCCTAAAGCGCAGTCTGGCGTTTGTGCGCAGGCGAATTTACATGGCCTGCATCTGTTTTTTAATGTCTTAGATGGACATGATGAAACGGTTAAAAGCAAAATTGCACAACTAGTTGAATTGCAAGCGGAATATGACGACCGTTTTTCCGAGGCAATGGTATCTAGTTTTGTTGCTATTGGTGCGCAATATTGGCCTCATTTCTACTCACAGGGGATGCCCCGTGAGCTGGCTAGCTTTCCAAGCTTTGCTAATGCTGATCACAGTGTGGGTGTGAGACCGTTCGATTTATTCATCCAAATACGCTCTGATAGAGAAGACGTGAACCACCTGTTTGGCCAACGTGTTTTGCAAGTATTGAGCCCTGATGTTGAATTAGTGGAAGAGATCACCTGCTTTCGATTTTTGGATGGCCGTGATTTTAATGGCTTTGTTTATGCCCCTGATACACCTCGCGGTCGACAAAAAATGCTCACTGCATTGGTTGATGAGGGCGACGCAGAGTTTGTGCAAGGCAGTTATATTCATGTGCAACGTTTCACCCATAATCTTAATGCGTGGCAAGCATTATCCATTGAGGATCAAGAGCTGGTGATGGGGCGTACGCGCTTGGATAGTGAGCTACTTATGCCACTCAATGCCAACAGCCATGCCGTATGCACTGAGTTAAAAGACGAAAAGGGTGAACCGCTTATTCTGCATCAAGGCATGCCATTTGGTAGCATGAACAAGCAAGGAATGTTGTCAGTTACCTGCTCGGCCAGTGGCTCTGCATTTGCGCAGATGCTCAAAAGCCAACTAGGTGATCACCAGCATTATGATGCGTGGCTTGATTTTACGCAGGCGGATATGGGAGCTGCATTTTTTGCTCCCTCAATCGAGTTTCTTAAAAGTTTAAAAAGTTAGACGTTGTCGAATAACTTACGCACGCGCTCTAGCGTGGTATCGATTTCAGATACTTTGGCAGGGGCGATAAAAATAGTGTCGTCCCCAGCAATCGTGCCCAGTACACCATCGGCTTTGCCTAATGAGTCCAGTAAACGGGCAATAAGTTGAGCCGCACCCGGACTGGTGTTGATGATGATCATCATTTCGTTGTGTACGATGTCGATCACCAGTTGGCGTAATGGTGATTTAGCCGTTGGCACCGCGAGTTCTGCTGGTAAGCAGTACACCATTTCTTGTTTCGCGTTACGCGTTCTTACTGCACCGAATTTGCTCAACATGCGCGACACTTTACTCTGGCTGATGTTGTCAAAGCCTTGCTCTTTTAAGGCGTCAACTATCTCACCTTGAGAGCCAAAATTTTCTTCTTTGAGGATGGCTTTGAATGCCTTGACCAGTGCTTCTTGTTTTTCTTGCGCTTGCATAATGTCATTCTTCTTTGCAATAAATTGTAAACATTCTACCTAAGAAGTGAGTGTATTTCATCACGACTTGCTGTTTACACCTAAGTTTACGACCATAGTTGAGATTATCATCAAAATAACGACGATAAATTTGTTTTTAGCGCCCATTTTCATTATCTTTATGGCCATCAATTGGTCACACGACCCAATCTCTACAAACTAGTCTCGTTATTTTACGGAGAATTAAAATGAAAGTTGCCGTTTTAGGTGCTGCCGGTGGTATCGGTCAAGCGCTATCTTTACTACTAAAAAATAGCCTTCCAGCAGGTTCTGAACTGTCGCTATACGACGTAGCGCCTGTTGTTCCTGGTGTTGCTGTAGACCTATCACACATCCCAACTGCAGTAGCAGTAAAAGGTTTCGGTAAAGACGACCTTGATGCAGCACTAAGTGGTTGTGACATCGTTTTAATTCCAGCAGGTATGCCTCGTAAGCCTGGCATGGACCGCGCTGACCTATTCAACGTAAACGCAAGCATCGTGCAAACACTTGCTGAAGGTATCGTTAAAAACTGTCCTAAAGCGATGGTTGGTATCATCACTAACCCAGTAAACGGCACTGTGCCAATCGTTGCTGAAGTATTCAAAAAAGCAGGTACTTACGATCCAGCTCGCGTATTCGGTGTAACGACGCTAGACGTTATCCGTGCAGAGACTTTCGTTGCTGAACTTAAAGGTCTAGACGTAAGTGAAGTTAAAGTACCAGTGATCGGTGGTCACTCAGGTACAACTATCCTACCTCTACTTTCACAAGTTGAAGGCGCTTCTTTCTCAGATGAGGAAATTTCATCACTAACAACGCGTATTCAAAATGCTGGTACTGAAGTAGTTGAAGCAAAAGCGGGTGGCGGTAGCGCAACATTATCTATGGGGGCAGCAGCAGCGCGTTTCTGCCTTTCTCTAGTTAAAGGTATGCAAGGCGAAGAAGTAATTGAGTACGCTTACGTTGAAGGTAACGGTGAAGACGCACAATTCTTCGCTCAGCCTGTACGTTTAGGTAAGAACGGTGTTGAAGAGCTTCTTTCTTACGGTGAGCTAAGCGCGTTCGAGCAAAAAGCAAAAGACGACATGCTTGCAACTCTGAACAAAGATATCCAAGAAGGTATCGACTTCATGAATAAATAAGCTTGCTATTTTAAATAGTTAGCTGCCACTTAAGCGGTCGTTTTAGGTGGATAAAGCCTCTACATCAATGGTGTGGGGGCTTTTTTATGGTCAAAAATTGGTGCTTTAACTGGTATGACCATTTGTTGCAATGTGAAAAAGACTTTAATTTTTGTCCATATATTCCATACTGAGTGAACACTTTTTGAGTCGTTTACCGGCATTTTTGACAGCCTAGGGTGAATCT
Organism: Pseudoalteromonas maris; assembly: GCF_049257235.1. NCBI lineage: Bacteria > Pseudomonadati > Pseudomonadota > Gammaproteobacteria > Alteromonadales > Pseudoalteromonadaceae > Pseudoalteromonas > Pseudoalteromonas maris. The sequence goes on along the minus strand of NZ_JBMMUF010000003.1, from coordinate 124,946 downwards.
GGTAACGTATCTGCACTTTTTGGTATGACCAATTTACCCAAAGCTAAAAATAACAATGTCATTAAAAGTCAAAGCAGCGAAACTTTCAGATGTGATCCTAGCGCAACTTGAGAACATGATTCTGGAGGGGTCGCTGGCACCTGGTGAGAAATTGCCACCGGAGCGTGAGCTGGCAAAACAATTTGAAGTGTCTCGACCTTCACTGCGTGAGGCAATTCAGAAACTGGAAGCCAAAGGTTTAGTAACGCGCCGTCAAGGTGGTGGCACATTTGTTAAAAACCAGCTTGAAGAAGGGTTAAGTGATCCGCTGTTTGAGTTGATCAGTAAACACCCTGAGTCTCAGTTTGACTTACTTGAGTTTCGTCATGCCCTTGAAGGGATTGCGGCGTACTATGCGGCGCTGCGTGGAACGCAAAATGACTTTGTGAAAGTAAAAGAAAGTTTCGACAAGATTGCCCAAGCGAGTGATGATTTGTCAGCGAAGGCCAAAGCCATCAATGCATTTCATTTTAGTATCGCTGAAGCGTCGCACAATGTGGTGTTGTTGCACCTAGTGCGCGGCATGCAAGCCTTGTTGGAGCAAAATGTACTGCAAAACTTGCAAGTACTTTTGAAGAAAACCGCGGTTTCTCAGCAACTCGCTGAGCATCGTCAGGTGTTAATGGATGCCGTGATTGAAGGTCGTCCAGAAGAGGCACGTCTAGCCAGTAATGCACACTTAGCGTTTATTGAAGAAGCATTACTGGAAGCAACCAAAGAGCACTCTCGTATCGAGCGCTCATTACGACGTACTCGAGCACAATAAAATTCGCTGTAAGCCCCTGTGGAGCATGGCTCGCATAGGGGCTTTTTGGCATTTTAAATTCGTATTTTAAACATAAGGAAAACTCCATATGTCTGAAGTCAATAAAGTTGACGTAGACGCATTTGAAACCCAAGAGTGGTTACAAGCCCTTGAGTCTGTAGTGCGTGAAGAAGGCGTTGAGCGAGCGCAATTTATTCTTGAGCAAGTATTAGAGCAAGCTCGTTTAGACGGCGTTGATATGCCAACAGGCACAACAACAAACTACGTTAATACTATTCCAGCAGACCAAGAACCTGCATATCCGGGTGATGTAAATCTAGAGCGCCGTATTCGTTCTATCATCCGTTGGAATGCAATCATGATTGTTCTGCGTGCGTCTAAGAAGGATCTTGACTTAGGTGGACACATGGCGTCTTTCCAGTCGTCAGCTGCATTCTACGAAGTGTGTTTCAACCATTTCTTCCGTGCGCCTAACGAGCAAGACGGTGGTGACTTAGTGTATTACCAAGGTCACATTTCACCGGGTATTTATGCTCGCGCATTCGTTGAAGGTCGTTTAACGGCTGAGCAACTCGACAATTTCCGTCAAGAAGTTGATGGCAATGGCCTTCCTTCTTACCCACACCCTAAATTGATGCCTGAATTCTGGCAATTCCCAACTGTATCTATGGGTCTAGGTCCAATCGCATCAATCTATCAAGCTCGCTTCCTTAAGTACCTTGATGGTCGTGGTTTAAAAGATACCTCTAATCAGCGCGTCTACGCATTCCTTGGTGATGGCGAGATGGATGAGCCAGAATCACGCGGTGCAATTTCGTTCGCTGCGCGTGAAGGTCTTGATAACCTGTGCTACCTAGTTAACTGTAACCTACAGCGTCTAGATGGCCCAGTTATGGGTAACGGCAAGATCATTCAAGAACTTGAAGGTTTGTTCAAAGGTGCTGGCTGGAACGTAATCAAGGTTGTGTGGGGCAGTGGTTGGGACAAGCTACTTGCTAAAGACACAACAGGTAAACTACTACAGCTGATGAACGAGACAGTTGATGGTGATTACCAAACGTATAAAGCCAAAGATGGTGCCTACGTGCGTGAGCACTTCTTCGGCCGCTATCCAGAAACAGCAGCGCTTGTTGCTGATATGACAGACGAAGAAATCTTCGCGCTGAAGCGTGGTGGTCATGAGCCATCAAAACTATTCGCAGCATTCAAAGCGGCGCAAGAAACCAAAGGTCGTCCAACTGTGATCCTTGCTAAAACCGTGAAAGGTTACGGCATGGGTGATGCAGCTGAAGGTAAAAACATTGCGCACCAAGTTAAGAAAATGGACATGACGCACGTAGCACATCTACGTAACCGTCTAGGTCTTGAAGATTTGGTATCAGAAGACGATCTGGCTAACCTTCCTTACCTAACATTGGAAGAAGGTTCGAAAGAATACGAATACTTGCATGCACGTCGTAATGCGCTTCATGGCTACACGCCGCAGCGTCTTCCTAACTTTAGCGAAGAGCTGGCATTACCTCAGCTAGATGCATTTAAGCCTCTACTTGAAGAGCAAAAGCGTGAAGTATCAACGACTATGTCGTTTGTTCGTACGCTTAATGTGCTACTAAAAGACAAAGGTATTGGTAAAAATATCGTGCCAATCATTGCTGATGAAGCGCGTACGTTTGGTATGGAAGGCTTGTTCCGCCAAATCGGTATTTACAACCCACGTGGCCAGAACTACAACCCAGAAGACCGTGACATCGTTTCTTATTACAAAGAGGACCAAGGCGGTCAGGTACTGCAAGAAGGTATCAACGAGCTAGGTGCAATGTCATCATGGGTTGCTGCAGCAACATCTTACAGCACCAACGATCTACCAATGATCCCGTTCTACATCTATTACTCAATGTTTGGCTTCCAACGTGTAGGTGACATGGCGTGGATGGCAGGTGACCAGCAAGCACGTGGTTTCTTACTAGGTGCTACCGCAGGTCGTACAACGCTTAATGGTGAAGGTCTACAGCACGAAGATGGTCACAGCCACATTCTTGCAAACACAGTTCCTAACTGTATTTCTTACGACCCAACATTCGGTTATGAAGTTGCAGTAATCATCGAAGATGGTATCCGTCGTATGTACGGTGAGAACCAAGAGAACGTGTTCTACTACCTGACTCTGATGAACGAAAACTACCATCAACCGGCTATGCCAGAAGGTGCTGAAGAAGGTATTCGTAAGGGTATCTATAAGCTAGAAAGTTATGCTGGCAGCAAAGGTCAAGTGCAGCTTCTAAGCTCTGGCACAATCATGAATGAAGTTCGTAAAGCGGCGCAAATCCTTAGCGACGACTACGGCATTGCGTCAGATGTATTCTCTGTGACGTCATTCAATGAAATTACACGTGATGCGCAAGATGCAGATCGTTACAACATGCTGCACCCTGAAGCAGATGCAAAAGTTCCTTACCTTGCGACTGTACTAGGTGATGCACCAGCAATTGCTGCAACTGACTACATGAAGAATTATGCCGAGCAAATTCGTGCCTTCATCCCAGCTGAGTCTTACCGCGTACTAGGTACTGACGGTTACGGCCGCTCGGATAGCCGTGAAAACCTACGTCGTCACTTCGAAGTGAACGCAGGTTACGTGGTAGTTGCTGCACTGACTGAGCTAGCTAAACGTGGTGATGTTGAGAAATCTGTAATTGCAGATGCAATTAAGAAGTTCGACATCGACGCAGACAAGATTAACCCGCTGTACGCTTAAGAGGTTAGCAATGACTATTGAAATTAAAGTACCAGATATTGGTGGCGATGAAGTTGAAGTGACTGAGATTCTTGTTGCCGTTGGTGACAAGGTTGAAGTTGAGCAATCGCTTATCACTGTAGAGGGTGACAAAGCCTCTATGGAAGTACCTGCAAGCGAAGCGGGTGTGGTTAAAGAAATCAAAATTGCTGAAGGTGACACGGTATCAACGGGCACCTTGATTATGATTTTTGAAGGTGCAGCTGCAGAAGCTGCTCCTGAACCTGCAGCGGCGCCAGCGCCAGCTGCAAGTGCGACTGCCAGCGCAAGTGTTGACATTAATGTGCCAGATATTGGTGATGATGAAGTAGAAGTCACTGAAATCATGGTCAGTGTTGGTGACACCGTTGAGCAAGAGCAATCAATCCTAAGTGTTGAAGGCGATAAGGCTTCAATGGAAGTGCCAGCGCCACAAGCGGGTATTGTTAAAGAAATCAAAGTGAACGTTGGCGACAAAGTAAAAACTGGCTCGCTTGTGTTTGTCTTTGAAACAGCTGGCTCAGCTCCTGCACCAGCGGCTGCGAGCGCACCAGCACAAAGCGGTGGTGTGAAAATTAAAGAAGTTGTCGTGCCTGATATCGGTGGTGACGAAGTTGAAGTGACAGAAGTCATGGTTAATGTTGGCGACAGCGTGTCAGAAGAGCAATCTATTTTGAACGTTGAAGGCGACAAGGCTTCAATGGAAGTGCCAGCTCCGTTCGCAGGAACTGTGAAAGAAGTAAAAGTGAATGTGGGCGACAAAGTGAGCACAGGTTCGCTCATCTTTACCTTTGAAGTTGAAGGTTCAGCGCCTGCAGCGGCACCTGCTGCCCCAGCAAGTGCATCAGCCGCTGCGGCACCTGCACCGACTCAAAAAGCAGGCGGCCCAGCGCCAGCGAAGCGTGAAGACTTCGTTGAGAACAGTGACTACGCACACGCATCACCTGTTGTTCGCCGTTTAGCGCGTGAGTTTGGTATCAACCTTGCCAAAGTGAAAGGCACAGGTCGTAAGAACCGTGTTATCAAAGAAGACGTGCAGAACTACGTTAAAGAGCTAGTTAAGCAGGTTGAATCAGGTAATGCTGGTAAAGGCGGCAATGGTGCAGGTGTAGACCTTATTCCATGGCCGAAAGTGGACTTCAGTAAGTTTGGTGAGGTGGAAGAGAAGAAGCTTTCACGTATCCAGAAACTTTCTGGTGCAAACTTACACCGTAACTGGGTGCACATTCCGCATGTAACGCAATACGATGAAGCGGATATCACGAGCTTAGAAGCCTTCCGTAAAGAGCAAAATGCGCTTGCAGAGAAGAAAAAGCTAGGCGTGAAAATTACGCCACTTGTGTTTGTAATGAAAGCAGCAGCGAAAGCGTTGGAAGAGTTCCCAACCTTTAACTCATCGCTGTCGGAAGATGGTGAAAGCCTGATCCTGAAGAAGTACGTGCACATTGGTATCGCAGTTGATACACCAAATGGTTTGGTTGTGCCGGTAGTGCGTGATGTAAACAAAAAAGGCATCATCGAACTATCTCGTGAACTAATGGAAATCTCAGCGAAAGCACGTGATGGCAAACTGACATCTTCAGATATGCAAGGTGGCTGTTTCACTATCTCAAGCCTAGGTGGTATTGGTGGTACAGCATTTACGCCAATCGTGAATGCGCCTGAAGTGGCGATTCTGGGTGTATCTAAGTCTGACTTCAAACCGAAGTGGAATGGTAAAGAGTTCGAGCCGCGCTTGATGGTGCCGCTAAGCTGTTCATACGACCACCGTGTAATTGACGGTGCGTTAGCTGCACGCTTTACTGTGACGCTGGCAAATTACCTAAGCGATATTCGCAACTTGGTAATGTAAGACAACTTTAATCCCAGTAAACGGTTTTTACTGGGATTTTTATACATGGCAATGATACAATCTTTGCACAATTTTTGTGAGCAATGACCGTTTAATGAAATTATTCGTTATTGCTTCCCGTTCGGACAAAATAAGGTAATAGCATGAGCAACGAAATCAAAACACAAGTCGTTGTACTAGGCGGTGGTCCTGGTGGTTATTCTGCAGCTTTCCGTGCCGCAGACTTAGGTTTAGAAGTTACTCTAGTAGAGTCGCGCAACACGTTAGGTGGTGTGTGCTTGAACGTAGGTTGTATTCCTTCTAAAGCACTACTTCACGTTGCTAAAGTTATTGATGACGCAAGCGAAATGGCGTCACACGGTGTATCTTTCGGCAAGCCTGAAATCGACCTAGACAAAATCCGTGGTTGGAAAGAATCTGTAATCGGTCAATTGACTGGTGGCTTAGACGGCATGGCTAAAATGCGTAAAGTGAAAGTAGTTAACGGCTACGGTAAATTCACTGGCAGCAACACCATTGACGTTGATGGCACAACGATCACATTCGACAATGCTATTATCGCAGCAGGTTCTCAGCCTGTAAGTCTACCTTTCATCCCTGAAGATGAGCGTGTAATCGATTCAACAGGTGCTCTAGAGCTTAAAGATGTACCAGAGAAGCTACTTGTATTAGGTGGTGGTATCATCGGTCTTGAGATGGGTACTGTTTACCGCGCACTAGGTTCACAAATCGACGTTGTTGAGTTTGCGGACCAGCTAGTTCCTGCGGCTGACAAAGACGTAATCAAGATTTACCAAAAGTACGTTAAAGACAAGTTCAACGTAATGCTTTCTACTAAAGTAGTTGCTGTTGATGCTAAAGATGACGGTCTATACGTAACATTCGAAGGTAAGAACGCGCCAGCTGAGCCAGTACGTTATGACAAAGTACTTGTTGCTGTAGGCCGTACTCCTAACGGTAAGCTTCTTGACGCTGACAAAGCGGGCGTTAATGTTGACGAGCGTGGCTTCATCAACACTGACAAGCAAATGAAGACAAATATAGACCACATCTTTGCAATCGGTGACATCGTAGGTCAGCCTATGCTAGCGCACAAAGCGGTTCACGAAGGTCACGTTGCTGCAGAGGTTATCTCTGGTCAGAAACACTTCTTCGATCCTAAGTGTATTCCTTCAATCGCGTACACAGACCCAGAAATTGCATGGGTTGGTGTTACTGAGAAAGAAGCGAAAGAGCAAGGCTTGAAGATTGAAACTGCGGTATTCCCATGGGCGGCATCAGGTCGTGCAATCGCATCAGCGCGTACTGAAGGTCAAACTAAGCTTATCTTTGATAAAGACACAGGTCGTATCATTGGTGGTGCTATGGTTGGTATTAACGCAGGTGAAATGCTTGGCGAAATCGGCCTAGCAGTTGAGATGGGTGCAGACGGTGAAGACATCGCGCTAACTATCCACGCTCACCCAACGCTGAACGAGTCTATCGGTCTAGCTGCGGAAATCTTTGAAGGTTCAATCACTGACCTGCCAAACAAAAAAGCAGTTAAGAAGAAGTAATCACTTTTTCTTGATGTATAAAAAAACCCGGCCTTGGCCGGGTTTTTTGTATGTGCTGGTGAAGCAATTAATGAGACTCGGTACTAACTGGCTCGCCTTTCAGAAGGCCAGTAGCCTTGCTGGCATAGATACACCAAGCGTTGACAGGCTTTTACAAAATCTGCGCCATTGCGCTCAGCAAACATGGCATTACCTAACTGCTGTACAGACAAACTTGGCTGCACTTGCTGTAGCGCCTCGTAGGTATCTAATACACGTTGGCACAGGCCGTGATTCTCGTGCTCAATGTTCTCCAACCATACGGGCATGTATTCACAACACATCATCTCATCATCCAATGGGATCATTGGTCTTATAGATTGATATTCCATTAGTGTATTGCACAGCGATATAAAACAGTCGGTTCTATTCATGGCTCTTCATTCCCGCGTTAAGCCTAGGTTAATAAAAAAGGGTTAGTACAAAATATAGTCTATTTTTTAACTTAGGTTATTACAGGGCATTACAATAAATGCGATGCATAGGTACAAAGTACAGCCTTAAATTGAAATAAAGTATTTAAAAATCAGTATTTTGTGCAGTTGAGCACACCATGGCTTGGCATAATTAGTTACATTTATTTTTGCTTAGAACAAAGGCGAGCATAACTCGGCTGCAACAGGTTGTTATGCATGCCAGTTATGAGATTGCACCATCGTTGGGTTGCTTTTGCCTGAAATGTGTCAGCGAGTTCTCCCTTTGTCAGTGCTTGTTTATGGCTGGCAAGTGCGGTGTAGTGAAAGGCTGCGAATGTATATTCAGGGTGCTGAGAAAGAGCATCATGCACACTTTTAACGTTCTCTAAGGTGTCATCGATAAAGACTATATGGGTAATATCTTGCTCACTTGTTTTATCTTGGTTGTAGTGCTGTAGCAAACACAACAAATTGCGGCCCTTGTCTTGTCCTGCTAAATACATCACTCCGCTGCGATAAGATATGCTGCGCGATGAGCCACTATCGCACGACATATACGGGCTTGCTAGGCTACTTAGGCCGTTAAAGTGTAAGCTCCGCGTGCTGATGTAGTCATGTAAGTTGATGTCCTCGGTGACCATTAAGTCAGTAAACTGGTCCTCGGTCGCTGAGATGGTTTGATTGCCGCGAGCTGTTTCCACCATTAATCTCACGCCTTTATCACCCAGCGCTTTTAGTACAGAGGGAACATTTTCACGGGTAAATACCATGGTATTGAGCGCAAAAAGTAAGTCAGATGCCTCAATAAGTTCGTGTGTGTTATCCGCTACGCGCATCTTGGCACCGCTTTTTAGTAATCCACTTTGCCACGAATACCACGCTGCGCCGCCTAGATATTGGCAGTTATCTGGATTGCCGTTGTCAGGGCAGGAGATCATGGTGAGCGTGTCATCATTATCCATGACTACCAGAGTGTTTTTGGCTTCATTCCAACTATTCACCTGTTGGACAAGTGAAGTAAATGAATCGGTGCTGTGAATAGGGTTTAAGTTAAGGGTCGTGGCACACAGGCCACTCCCACTAAAACTTAAGCCAATTATGAGTATGAGTTTGGCTGTCATGCTGTGCTTCCTTGTAGGTCCTCTAACATGTATTGGGCCGCTTGGAAGGCCAATGCCGCAATGGTTAAAGTTGGGTTGCCAGTCCCTATCGTTGGAAACACGCCACTGCCTACCATATATAGATTATGGTGATCCCAAGATTGCTGTCTGTGATTCAGTACAGAGGTGTGCTTACACGTGCCCATCCGATAGGTGCCAACAATGTGTCCGGCGCCATAAAACTTAAAGTTATGTAGCGTGCCCGTGCTATCACGATATTGAAAGTTATTTGATGTGGCGTTTGCAGTGTTACTCAAGTCAGGTTCACCTGGGTCTTGGGTATATTCTCTCGCCCCCATCTTATTGAATATCTCGGTAGTGATTTGCTTGGCTGAGACAAATGCTTTGCGTTCATAGTCTGAAGCTAAACGGTATGTCACTTTCGGTCTTGGCAAACCCAAGTTGTCCGTTAAGGTGTCTGATAGCTCAACGCGATTATTGGGATCTGGAAGTTGCTCAATTAAGTAGCCCAAGCGTAGTTGTCGGGTGTAGATTTGATTGAGTGTTTTCACTAGTTGTGCGCCAAAGAGCTTAGCATTGGCGGGTAAGCTTTTATCCCAGCGCAGGGCTTGGCCTTGTTGGTTAACTGAATCACCATTGAGTTGCGAGTTATTTTGACCAAATACAAAATCAGCAAGTGTCGTGCCCGGATCATTGGCCGCCCATTGCCAGCCTTCATTACCAATTTCAATGCGATATGCTGAGCGCTCATGGCGAAATTCACCATCGCGCAGTGACTCAACCCCGCCTGTCGACAAGGGCCCACGGTATGGGTAAATCGGATCTTTTGCCAACCCCCAACCCAAATACATTACATGGTCCATCAAGTTACGGCCAACCTGATCGCTGCTATTGGCAACACCGTTTTCAAATCCTGGATTTTTATTCGACATTAACAGCAGTTTCGGCGTTTCAATCGCGTGCGCAGCCAATACAAACAGCTTGGCCGTGACCGTTCCTTTGCCAGTCGCTATGCCATTGGGAACGGTGTAACTGAGGTAGTCAATGGCGCTGACCTGTTTGCCGTCTGGACTAAGTTGAATATTAGCAGCGACATGTTGATACCAAATATCCACGTTTCCTGTTTGCTGTGCTCTAGCTAGCGTTACGGTGGCATCGTACTTGGCTTGGATTGGACAAAGTGGAATGCAATTGGTGTTACCTGCGCATTGTCTGCGCTCTCCGGGGCGCGAGTTACGCCCTTGAGGGGTAGGGGTAACATAGACAGGGTTCCCTTCATAACTCCATCCCGCCACAGCGTTTTGGTATGTGTCATCCTGAATAGCAGGGGTGATCCCCGGCATAGGATAGTTATAATCAGCACCATATTGTCCGCTGGGATCAACGTTAAACTGGCTGTAGAGTTTATCTATTTGCACTTTATCGCCAGCGACATTTATCTCATTGACGGCTTGTTCATAATACGGCACCAAGTCTTGATAAAATTGTTCACCGCCTGGCCAGTCAACACCTTGTTTGTAAAGGGTTTGCATGGCAAAGTCTTGAGGAAATAGCCGTAAGCATGTACCAAGCCAGTGCCAAGTTGTGCCGCCACCAATGCGCTCATAGGAGCTGGCAAAAGCAAACTTAGCATTAAGGCTCGTGCCCGTAACGCCCGGGTCTTGATTAGGGTAATCAAAATAACACTGCTTTGGTTTACGCCATGAACCAATTTGCAATACCGTATAGCGAGGTGTGTTTTCTAGCGCCGGGTCTGGTAAGCCTAAGGGATTGTCTGAGCTCGATGGCACAGCACCTTGTGTCGCCGGTGGATACGGGCTTTCTGGCGTTTTCGCCGCAGCATTATAAAACGTATTCATATACCCTGAGCGATCTGCGGGAATAGCAGGGCCAGCCTCTAAAATTAACACTTTTTTGCCAGCCTTTCCAAGTTCGTAAGCGACAATGCCGCCAGCAATGCCTGCGCCTACAATGACTACGTCATAATCTGTGTTACTCATGATTGTGCTCCTTCATCATCCTTGCTATTTCCTGTGTAATTGCACAGCGCAGCTGGGGCCTCAGCCCAGTAACCGTAATGCAGATCGGAATCGCCCATGGGATGTGCTTGCATCACCTGCCAAACCAAGGCTTTGCTGTACGCCTTGCCGGAAACAATTGTAAAGCTGGTGCTGCTGTTATCTGCTGCGACTGTCGGCCATGCGCCCATGTACCATAAGTAAATCAGCGCGCGACAAGCAAAAATGAAGGGCTCACCTCGGGAGTCATCCAATAACGACATGCCTATTTGAGATGCACTCTTACCTTGGCTTTTTAACTGGGCAAAAGCACTGAGTATCGTCTCGCTTAACTGCGGATGCTGGGCGTCGATTTTCGCTTGCCACAAAGAGAAATAAACAGACTTCATATCATCCACGTCCAAGGTTGGCGCGATGATGTCTTCATTGAATCCTGTGAGCAGTGCACTTAGGGCGACAAAGTTATCTAGATTACTCATTGCTCTCTCCTTTTGCTTGGGCGCGTTGGAGTAAATAGGTGAAATCAGAAAACTCACCTGTGGTCATGGTGGCGTTGTTATGGCAATTGATACAGCTTGAGGATGTTTGTTTAACTTCGCCTTGGATATAGGTTTCCAGCGTTGTGTTAGCGAGAAACTTGGGGGCAGGTGCGCCAGTGGGATCGGTTGTGCTTTGGGCATTGGTCGGCCACTGCGTACTGACTAATTCATAATTCAACCACACGCTATTGGGAACTGCTGCTTGTAAGCTGTCATGAAACTGAGCGTTGAGTGCCTTGGTTGCATCGTCAATGGGTATCACTCGCATGACTTGAGAAGGTGGAGTATCGGTGTTACTCGGGTTCCATGGTCGCGGTGGGGGGGTATTAACAGTGCAATCTGTGCATTTTGGATTGTAGTAATTGTAATGGGTTTTAGTCAGCGGCTGTCCTTGTGTGGGGACGTTGTTTATGTGCTCAAAGGTCGACCATACCCACTGAGGAGTATTTTCCACTTTAGTGCCAATATGAAAGCCCACTAAACCTACTTTTTGCAATGCACAATGCGCTTTTACACCTGCGTTTTCATGTGGGTTATCATATACGTAGGCATCTGTAGTGTAGAAGTTGCTGCTATCGTCGCCTTCTCCCATCACTTTCCATGCCGCTTTGATCATGATGGCACCATCTTTATTAAGGCTTTGGTTTGTCATCGGGAAATTAGCGTCAGTAGCGAATTTTGCTTGCCCTTCTTGACTGTAAAGTTGGTTGCTGACGATGTAGTCAAACATGGTTTTATTGGTGAGAATTTCAAATCGTGTGTACAGGCCATTTTGATCGATCAGCGGGCCTGTTTGAAAAGGCTCGCCACTCTCATCTAAAACATTCGGTGTTTTGCCCACTTGGTTTAGGACAATCGCGCCATCGGGAGCCTGACATTCCCTAGGTGGCGGATTAGCTTGCCCCCAAGCTGGTGGCGTTTTACCTTGTGGTAAGAAAATGTCGCGGCTTTCCTTATAATGTTGCCATACCACCATGTCACCCACTTGGCCGATCTGTTTACTGGTATCGGGATTGCCATCAGCGGTGGCAGGCCAATTTAAAGCGATAAAAGATTGCCATGAAAATACATCAAACGAATGCTGTAGAGCGTCTAGTGACACCTTTTTTGGGTTGGGTATGTCTTTTGGCAGAACAGGGCTCAGAGCAGCAGAGGTGTCAGCTATGGCTTTATTGGCATGAGTAAAATATGTCGCAGCGGCGAGGGTGCACAGGACGGTTGCAGCGATTACAGAACGTTTCATCAGAGGCTCCTTGAAACTTTAATGTTAAAACTTTGAGAACATAAAATTAACAAAGTTTTAACAGTTTAGTTCAAGAATCCTGAAAATGTGCATTACAACAGGTTACAGGTACAGATTTGTTTTTTATTGTTGCGATGTTTGGTAATAAACCACATCCCAATCGCCCATGGGATCAGCATGAGTGTAGCTTTTTACGTATTGCATACCGAGTTTTTTCATAACAGCAATAGAACCTACATTGCCATGTACAGCGATGGCGCAAAATGCGCTTATATCAGGTTGCTTGGCCAGAGTATTCATGATGTGTTTTGCCGCTTCCGTTGCAAATCCTTTGCCCCAACTGATTTGTTTAAAGCGCCAGCCTAACTCTAAGTTATGCCACTGCGGTTCATCAGAAAAAAACATGTAGGGACGAACCAATACCCAGCCCAAAAACTGTTGGGTTGATTTTTCAGTGACCTGCCAAAGACCCCAGCCTTTTTGAGGATTAAGGTAGCTGGCTAGGCGCGGTAACATGACCGTATTTATTTCTTCTTTTGAGGTGACCTTGCCACCGTTGATATATTCCATAACGGCAGGATCTTGGTCGAGTTCGAATAGCAAGTCGCCGTCCTCTAGTGTCATTAGGCGGTAACTTAAACGGTCACTGTCGGGTATGGTTATCATGTTATTTCCTTACTGTTTGCACTACAATACGCGCCCTAATCTCAGTGCACCCAAACGGTAAAAGACCAGTGACGAATTCAGTATTAAAACTGCGAGCTCAGCAAATAGCAATGGCAAAGCGCGAGTATAAAGCACGCGGCAGTAAATTAAGCCGTTGTGAGCTGTGTTTATTAGCTCAGTCGCTGTGTATTTGCGCCAGTACTGAGCAAGCAACCTGTGACGCTGCGGTGTGCATGTTGATGTATCACAATGAAAGTTTTAAACCTTCCAACACTGGTCGACTTATTGCCGACATTGTGCCGGATAACTATGCGTTTCGTTGGGATAGAACCGAGCCTGACGACGCATTGCTAGCGTTGATAGCAAACCCTCAATATCAGCCATACCTAGTCTTCCCCAGCGCAGGGATTGAACCACAACGGGTGCGCACCGATGTTGCACGTGACAGTAACAAGAAGCCACTGTTTATTTTTCTTGACGGTACGTGGCGAGAAGCCAAAAAAATGGTGCGCAAATCACCGTATCTCGATCACTTACCGGTACTGTCAATTAGCCCAGAAAGACTCTCAGACTATCGCCTGCGTGTTGCTCCGCATGCCCACCAGTTGGGTACCGCAGAAGTGGCAATCATGGTACTCGCGCTCGCCGGTGAAGATGATGCAGCGAGCAAGCTTGAGGATCACTTTATTGCTTTTCGCGGTGCATACCTTAAAGGAAAACGATCTAAAGGCTAACTGTTTCTGTGTAATTGGAGTTGTTCATTTAGTGGCTTGATTTTGCTAGACTCTGGTTTTCTTTTTACTCCAGTATGGATACCACTTTCAGCATGAATGCACGTTTATGTTTATTAGCAACTGCGGTTGCTCAAGGTTTGAGCTTTAGCGCCGTTGCAGACGACAGTGATATTGAGCGTTTAATTGTAACCGGTGACTTTAAAAGTGAGTCTATTCAAGAGCTAAGCGCCAGCGCCAGCCTCTTCTCAGACGCCGAAATTGCCACCCGTGATGCCAAGTACCTCGATGAGCTGCTAAATCAAGCTGCCAATGTAAACTTCACCGCGGGTGCCTCGCGAGGTCGTTTTGTACAAATTCGTGGTGTGGGTTTGCGTTCTCAGTTTGTTGACCCCATCAACCCTTCAGTTGGCATGATCATAGACGGTATTAATTATTCGGGCCTTGGTGGCGCAGCGATGCTTTTCGATGTTGACCAAGTCGAAATTTACCGCGGCCCTCAAGGCACTCGCTTTGGTGCTGATGCTCTGGCAGGCATGATCCACATGGAAAGCGCAGACCCAACACTGGAACCTAGTCTCAAAGTTAAATTAGGTATGGGTACCTACAATTCATGGGATGCAGGTATTGCTGCAGGCACAGGGTTTGGTGAAAAGAGCAGTGTCCATGCGAGCTTTTATCAGAACAAGTCTGATGGTTACATGAGCAATGCGTACCTTGAGCGTGAAGACACCCAAGGCATTGATGAGCGAGTCGCACGTATTAAGCTGCATTCTCAGCTGAGTGAACATTGGCGAGCTGAGTTTGTCGCGCACATGATGGACATTGATAATGGGTATGACGCGTTTACGCTAAACAATAGCCGTACCAGTGTTGCTGACGAGCCAGGACGAGATACTCAAGACAGCAGTGCTTTTGGGTTAAGTAACATCTATACAGGCTTTGAGTTTGCAGATATTGAGTTCAATCTTACAGCCCTAGACGCTGATTTACTTTACAGTTATGACGAAGATTGGGTGTGTAACGATCCTCTGCAGCCTGCGCTGTGTAAAGCTGGATTACATCCTTGGGGTTATAGCTCAACCGACAGTTATCAGCGTGACCGTCAGGACGGCTCAGCTGAAGTGCGCTTCAATGGCAAAGGTGGTAACTGGGTAGCAGGTGCATATTACCAGTCGCGCGATGTTGATTTATTGCGTCAATACACCTGGAATGAGGGCGATTTCACTTCTCATTATGACAGTGAAAACCTAGCTCTATATGGCCAAATTGAAACCCCTATTAGTGATAAAACGCGTTTAGTGACGGGTATTCGCATTGAGCGCAATGAGGGTGATTACAATGATGTGTATGGCGTTACTGAATCTGTAGAAGATACCATGGTCGGCGGTAAAATCGCTCTAGAATACCAAGTGGTCCCACGCACCATGATATACACTAGCCTGAGTCGTGGTTATAAAGCTGGGGGCATCAACGCCGAAGCAATCGCTAAAGCAAATGATGAAGGTTTAAGCCAAGACGCTCAGTTCTTTTTAAATCACCGCACCTTTGATCCTGAATACCTGTGGAATGCCGAGTTTGGTGTCAAAGGTAAGTCAGCAGATCAGCGTTTGAACTTGCGTATTACCGCGTTTTATATGTACCGCGACAATATTCAGCTTAAAGCCTGGAAAACGCAAGGGCAGCAGTTTGCAGGTTACTATGACAACGGTAGTAGCGGTGAAAATTACGGTTTAGAAATCGAAGGTGAATATGCGTTATCACCACGTTTAACACTAGGCGGGAGTTTGGGCTTACTCGAGAGTGAAATTGACGGTTTCGTGAGTGCTGATGGCACAGACAAGAGTGGTCGTGCGCAAGCACAGGCACCTAAATATCAATACGCAGTCAATGCGCGTTTTGATATTACTGATGCTTTGTTTGTGAATCTCGCATTAGAGGGTAAAGATCAGTACTACTTCTCAAACAGCCATGATGCACGCTCACCGAGCGTGAATTTGCTCAACGCTACTGTGGGATATCAGGCTGACTTATGGAGTGTCAACTTCTGGGTTCGCAATGCGCTAGATGAGGATACGTATACCCGAGGCTTCCGTTTTGGTAATAACCCAGTGAATGAATACGCAACGCAAAACTACGTGCAATATGGCGAGCCGCGTGTTGCGGGTGTGAGCCTGAACTTCGAGTTGTAATCGCGTCTAGTTCAACAGTAGATACAAAAAACGCGAGTCACTTCACTGCAGAAGGCTCGCGTTTTTTCATGTCAGTAACTGAGTGATTATTTTAATAATGACTCAGTAAGTACTGGACGAATTTCTTTTACAAGTGCTTGTGCAAGCTTTGGTGAACCACACACGATGTTGCCACTTTTCTCAAAGTTCGCGCCACCTGCAAAGTCCATGACCAGACCGCCAGCTTCTTTAACAAGAAGTTGACCTGCAGCGGTGTCCCAAGGCTTAAGACCGATTTCGAAGAAACCATCAACACGGCCAGCTGCAACATATGCCATATCTAGCGCCGCAGAACCCGCGCGACGGATGTCTGAAGTGTGTACGAATAATGCTTTAAATGCATCCATGTAAGCATCCATGTGGTGCTTTTGCTTGAAAGGGAAACCCGTAGCAATCACAGTACCTGATAGATCTTTTGCATTGCTTACGCGGATACGCTTGCTGTTAAGCTGTGCGCCCTGACCACGGCTGGCTGTGAATAGCTCGCCACGAATTGGATCGTAAACAACCGCTTGCTCGATACGACCTTTTACTTTTAAGGCGATTGAAACAGCGAAATGAGGGATGTCTTGAATAAAGTTTGTGGTGCCGTCAAGAGGATCAACAACCCATAGGTAATCTGCATCAGAGCCCTCGTGCTGACCGAGTTCTTCACCCACAATACTGTGGTTTGGATACGCTTTTAAGATGGTTTCGCGAATTACAGCTTCAGCTTCTTTATCTACGCTAGTCACGAAGTCATTCGTGCCTTTTTGAGTCGCTTCAACTTTTGATAAATCTTCACAGGCGCGCAAAATCACCTTACCTGCGTTTCGCGCAGCGCGAATCGCAATGTTTAACATTGGATGCATAGCATTACCTTTAGGTTGTAAAAGAACAATATTTTTGAGCCGGCGTATTCTAACGATTTTACTGACAAAGTAAACAAAGAACCTAAAATTTATTGCTGTTTTTTTGTACACTCGCCGGTGGTAAATACGATAATGAAGATAATTCATCGCATTATTATGGGGTTAGTTAGCAGGGTGGCGGTGCAGGTATCAAGCGTCACTATAATCCGCCGTAATACCGAGCAAAACATGCAACAAAGATCACCACCTGCCTAATGCTTGTGCTAAAATACCGCGCAATTTGGTTTTCGATAGAGCAAGCAATTTACTATGGCGTTAGAGAATATTCGCATCATTTTGGTTAACACTTCCCACTCAGGCAACATCGGCTCAGCCGCTCGAGCCATGAAAACAATGGGTTTTAGCAACCTCTATTTGGTAGACCCAGCCTGTGAGATTGATAGTCACGCAAGCGCTTTGGCTGCTGGTGCAACAGATATTCTTGGCTCTGCGACTATTGTAGAAACACTTGAGCAAGCGCTTGAAGGGTGTAGCTTGGCCATTGGTACGAGTGCGCGTTCACGTACGCTGAGCTGGCCTATGGTTGACCCGCGAGGCTGTGGTGACAAGCTGGTAACTGAATCGCAACAAGGCCCTGTAGCTTTGGTGTTTGGTCGTGAAAACAGTGGTTTAACCAACGAAGAACTACAGCTGTGTAACTACCACGTGTGTATCCCAGCCAACCCAGAGTACAGCTCATTGAACCTCGCCATGGCGGTGCAAACCCTGTGCTACGAAACGCGCATGCAGTACCTTGACCGTCAAGAGCAAACACCAGAAGTGGATGAAACCGAATACCCAACTAATGAACAGATGCAACGGTTTTACGAGCATCTAGAAAAAACCTTTAGTGATACAGGTTTTATTATCAAGCAACATCCAGGACAAGTGATGACTAAACTCAAGCGCTTGTTCAATCGTGCCCGCCCAGAACAACAAGAACTTAATATATTACGTGGCATGTTAACCTCGGTTGATAAGCACACTAAAGCGGACAAATAGCCCATTTTTACACGGGTTGAACACTGTTTAAATACTTGACTAATTTAGTCAGGTAATTACAATGTGAACCAATACCTGAGTATTTTACTCAAGTACTGAGTAAATACTTGACTCTAATACTCAGGTAATTAAAATTCACACTCTTAATGAGTATGGGGGCGCTATGAAGTTAACATCTAAAGGCAGATATGCGGTTACCGCAATGCTCGATGTTGCGCTACACACAGATGTAGGGCCTGTTCCCCTTGCCGATATTTCAGAGCGGCAAGAAATTTCGTTGTCTTATTTAGAGCAGTTATTTGCTCGCCTGCGCAAGCAAGGCCTAGTGACCTCAGTTCGTGGTCCTGGCGGTGGTTATTTACTTGGCAAAGAAGCCAAAGACATTTCAGTGGGTGATGTGATCAGCGCCGTCAATGAGTCTGTTGATGCGACTCGCTGTCATGGCGCCACCAGTGGCGGTTGCCAAAGTGGCATGCGCTGTTTGACGCACACCTTGTGGTCAGAATTGAGTCAACGAATCGAAGAATTTTTACACGGCATTAGTTTAGCTGAGTTGGTGAATAAATCCGACATTAAAGAAGTGGCCATGCGCCAAGACAAAAGCTTAAACGATGCCTTGAGCCAGTTAGAGAACATAGAAGTTAGCTGTCAACTGTAGCAACCTATGTGTTGCCGTGAAGCGGAGAAAGTAATGAAGTTACCAATTTATTTAGATTATGCAGCAACAACGCCAGTGGATCCGCGCGTTGCCGAAGAGATGATGCAATGCCTGACTATGGACGGTAATTTTGGTAACCCTGCATCACGTTCACACCGCTTCGGTTGGCAAGCAGAAGAAGCCATTGACCAAGCACGTCATGATATCGCTGATCTGATCAATGCTGACCCTCGTGAAATCGTATTCACTTCAGGTGCTACTGAGTCTAACAACCTTGCAATTAAAGGTGCGGCGAACTTCTACAAAAAGAAAGGTCAGCACGTCATTACTGTACGTACTGAGCACAAAGCGGTGATCGACACATGTCGTGAGCTTGAGCGTCAAGGTTTTGAAGTAACCTACATGGACGTTGAAGAAAACGGTCTGTTAGATCTTAAAAAACTTGAAGCAGCAATGCGTGATGACACTGTGCTTGTGAGCGTAATGCACGTAAACAACGAGCTAGGTGTTATCCAAGATATCGCAACCATCGGCGAAATGTGTCGTGAACGTAAAATTATGTTCCATGTTGATGCGGCACAAAGCGCAGGCAAAGTGAAAATTGACCTACAAGAATTGAAAGTTGATTTCATGTCTTTCTCTGGCCACAAAGTCTATGGCCCTAAAGGGATTGGTGCACTTTATGTGCGTCGTAAGCCACGTGCTCGTCTAGAAGCACAAATGCACGGTGGTGGCCATGAGCGCGGTATGCGTTCTGGTACATTGGCGACGCACCAAATCGTTGGCATGGGCGCAGCATTTCGCTTTGCAAAACAAGATTTCGACAAAGACCACGCGCACATCAGAGCACTGCGTGAGCGCCTAATCAGCGGCATCATGGCAGACATGGATGAAGTGTACTTCAATGGTGCACCAGAGCACTCAGTGCCAGGCATTGTAAACATCAGTTTCAACTTTGTTGAAGGTGAGTCGCTTCTTATGGCAGTGAAAGACATTGCTGTATCTTCAGGTTCTGCATGTACATCAGCAAGCCTTGAGCCGTCATATGTACTGCGTGCCCTTGGGCGTAACGATGAGTTAGCTCATAGCTCAATTCGTTTCAGCATTGGTCGCTTTACGACAGAAGAAGAAATCGACTACACGGTAAAACTAATTAAAGACTCAATTGGCCGACTACGTGAAATGTCTCCACTTTGGGAGATGCATCAAGAAGGCATCGATTTAGAGTCGGTTGAGTGGGCACATCATTAAGTCTTGGTAGTAACCAAGCAGCGAGGTAAAGGTTATGGCATATAGCGATAAAGTAATTGATCACGTAGAAAACCCACGTAACGTTGGTTCTCTTGATAAGAACGATCCAAGCGTTGCAACAGGCATGGTGGGTGCACCTGCGTGTGGTGACGTAATGAAGCTGCAAATCAAGGTTTCTGAAAACGGCGTAATCGAAGATGCGAAGTTCAAGACCTATGGTTGTGGTAGTGCAATTGCTTCTTCATCACTCGTAACTGAGTGGGTGAAAGGTAAGACATTGGATGAAGCCGCTGAAATCAAGAACACTGATATCAGTGCTGAGTTAGAATTGCCGCCAGTGAAAATTCACTGCTCAATCCTAGCTGAAGATGCTATCCAAGCAGCAATCAAAGATTACAAGAGCAAACACGACAAATAAGGCAGTAGTATGGCAATCACGTTAACAGATGCAGCAGCAGAACGCGTAAAATCATTTTTAGACAACCGTGGTAAAGGGTTGGGCTTGCGCGTAGGTATTAAAACCACTGGCTGTTCTGGGCTTGCCTACGTTCTTGAGTTTGTTGATGAGCTTAGCGAAGGTGATGAAACCTTCGAGCACAAGGGGGTAACGGTTGTTGTTGATGCGAAAAGCTTAGTCTACATCGACGGCACTGAGTTGGACTTCACGAAAGAAGGTCTCAACGAAGGCTTTAAATTTAACAACCCAAACCAAAGCGGTGAGTGTGGTTGCGGTGAGAGTTTCACCGTTTAACAAATACTTACTTAACGAGCCTTGCGCTAAAACAGGTTTCGTATTTGCTTAAGCCCTACCTAGGTAGGGCTTTTCGTTATAAAGGTTTTCTATGCGTTATTTTGAATTGTTTTCTATTGATGTGGATTATGATATCGACCTGCAAAAGGTCAGTGCGCAGTACTTAGAATTACAGCGCGCCGCACATCCAGACCGCCACAGTCACGGCGGCCAGCGTGAAAAGCTGTTGGCGGTACAAAAAACCGCTGAAATTAACGATGCATTACAAACCTTAAAACACCCTGTGAAGCGTGCGGAGTACATGCTGGCAGAGTTGGGCGTAGAAATTCGCGGTGAACAACAAACACTGCAAGACCCAATGTTCTTGATGCAGCAAATGGAGCTGCGTGAAGAACTTGAAGAGGTTAAATCCAGTAGCGACCCAGATGCTGCCATTGCAAAACTTGAGCAGCATATAAAAGAATTAAACAGCGAATACAGTGACGAGCTACGTGACTTACTTGCTAGCCAGCAAGAAAGTGACTGGCAAAAGGCGGCGGATCACGTGCGCAAACTCAAGTTTGTTTATAAATTAAAAGATGAACTTGAGCGCATTGAAGACGAACTATTTGATGACTGAACAGCATTGAGCATAAAGGTTTCATAATACACATGGCATTATTGCAAATCGCTGAGCCGGGGCAGAGCACGGCACCTCACGAACACAAACTTGCAGTGGGTATCGACTTAGGTACCACAAACTCGCTTGTCGCCACCGTACAAAGCGGTGAAGCGCGCACACTAACAGATGAACTTGGCAACGCTATGTTGCCTTCAGTTGTGCGTTATTTAGAGGATTCTTTGGTCGTGGGCCAAGAGGCAGCAGCACACGCTGCTGAAGATCCGCACAATACCCTGATTTCAGTGAAGCGTTTCCTAGGTAAAACGCAAGCAGAGATTGAAGCAAGCTACGGCCAATTACCGTATGAATTTAATGATGCCGAAGGCAGTTTACACATTCATACCCGCCAAGGTGACATCAGCCCTGTTCAAGCATCAAGTGAGATATTAAAAACGCTTCGCCAACGTGCAGAGCAAAGTTTTGGTGGTGATGATATTACAGGTGCAGTAATCACTGTGCCGGCCTACTTTGATGATGCTCAGCGCCACAGCACGAAAGACGCAGCGCAGCTAGCAGGCATCAAGGTGTTACGGCTGTTGAACGAACCTACTGCAGCCGCAGTGGCGTATGGCTTAGACTCAGGTCAAGAAGGCGTTATCGCTGTGTATGACTTAGGTGGTGGTACGTTCGATATCTCTATTTTACGTCTTAATAAAGGCGTGTTTGAAGTGCTCTCTACTGGCGGTGATTCGGCACTGGGTGGTGATGATTTTGATTCGCTACTAGTTGAATACTTCAAGCAACAGACAGCCGCTCATACCCTATCTGCAAACACTCTACGTTTGTTCATTAATAAAGCGAAAGCTTGTAAAGAGGCCCTGTCTAGTTACGCGAAAGTGAATGTTGGCCTAGAGTTCGATGGTCAGTCGCACACCGTAGAAGTGACCCGTGAAAAGTTTGCAGAACTGGCTGCTCCACTGGTTAAGAAAACGCTGCGCAGTTGCCGCCGTGCTATCAAAGATGCGGGTATCAGTACCGAAGAAGTCCTGCAAGTGGTTATGGTTGGTGGTTCAACACGCATGCCGATTGTACGTGAGCAAGTTGCTGAATTTTTTAATAAAGAGCCGCTAACAAGCATTGACCCAGATCGCGTTGTTGCTATTGGTGCGGCTATCCAAGCAGACATTCTAGTGGGTAACAAGCCTGACTCTGATATGTTGTTGCTTGATGTTTTGCCATTGTCTTTAGGTCTTGAAACCATGGGTGGTTTGGTTGAGAAAATCATCCCACGCAACACCACGATTCCTGTTGCTCGCGCTCAAGAGTTTACGACCTTTAAAGATGGGCAAACAGCAATGTCGCTGCATGTGCTCCAAGGTGAGCGTGAGCTAGTAGATGACTGCCGTTCGCTGGCTAAATTTAGCCTCAAAGGTATTCCTCCTATGGCTGCAGGCGCTGCGCATATTCGTGTTACGTTTAACGTGGATGCAGACGGCTTACTAAGTGTTACCGCAATGGAAAAATCAACCGGCGTGCAAGCTGAGATTCAAGTGAAGCCATCATTTGGTTTGTCAGATGACCAAGTTGCCGATATGCTGCGCTCGTCAATGACCAACGCCAAAGAAGATATGCAAGCGCGTATGCTCAAAGAGCAACAGGTTGAAGCCTTGCGTGTTAATGAAGCGCTTGAGGCATCGCTGGCAACAGACAGTCATTTGCTGGATGAGCAAGAGCTTAGCGTATTACGTGCAGCAATGGCTGAGTTAAAGCAAATTAGTGCGACAACGGATAAGCCAGACGATATTAAAAATGCCATTGAAAAAGTGGATGCGGCAAGTAGCGAATTTGCAGCGCGCCGTATGGATGCATCAATTAAAAAGGCCCTTAAAGGCCAATCAGTCGATGAGGTTTAAGCAATGCCACAAATCATCTTTTTACCCCATGAAGAGTTATGCCCTGAAGGTGCTGCATTAGAGGCTAAATCAGGCGAGACGGTGCTTGATGTGGCACTTAAAAATGGCATCAGCATTCCTCACGCCTGCGAGAAATCATGTGCCTGTACAACATGCCACGTGGTGATCCGCGAGGGCTTTGACTCAATGGAAGAAAGCGATGAGCTAGAAGACGATATGCTAGATAAAGCATGGGGCCTTGAGGCTGAGTCGCGTTTGGGTTGCCAAGCACGAATTGCAGACGAAGATTTGGTTGTAGAGATCCCTAAATACAACCTCAATATTGTTAACGAAGAGCACTAAGCTCAGTTAGGGCGTGTTGAACTTTGCTGTTTGTTTTTGCAGCAGTCATTGGGGGATTTTGGCAAGGCAGAGCCTGCGTCGCATAGTGATTCTATGTCAGTCAGGCGATAACGCAGACAAAATACCCCAATGGCGCTGCCCAAAGGGTTCAACCAAAGGCGTACACTGCGTTGTCATGGGCCATGAACATAGTTCACTATGCACCATGACCCTTTCCTAGCATTGACCGCCTTTGATTTGAACAAAATTCATACCTCAAAGGTCAACACGCCCTAATTCTAAACGCATAAAACCGCGGCCAAAGTGCCGCGGTTTTTATTGCTCAAAGGGTGGCGAGTAAAATGCCATCACGAGTTGGATTAACTCCCTTTTGCTGGGTAAACTGGTGTTTTAAATACTAGAGAGCGTATTTTGAAGCCACATATCACCCTTGTAGTGCTCGCCGGAGGATTAGGTAGCCGTTTTGGTGGCGCGAAACAAATTGCGCGCTTGCCGCATATTAACCGCACTATTATGGAGCTGAGCATCGAAGATGCTTACCAAGCGGGTGTGCGTCATGTGGTGTTAGTAGTGAATGCATTGGTGCGGGAGTCAGTAACGCAACAGATCCTGCCAAACCTACCACATGATCTCGAAGTAGATGTTGTCGAGCAGCGTATTGACGATGTGCCTGATGCATTTCAGGCGCGCGCACAAAAGCGTAATAAGCCATGGGGAACAGGGCATGCTTTGTTGTGCGCCAAACCTCATATCCGCGATAAGGCCATTGTGATCACCGCAGATGACTATTACGGTGATGTTGCGTACAAACAAATGGTTAATCACTTCGCGCACAGTGACAACTGGGCCTGTGTTGCTTACCCATTAAAGCGAACACTGTCAGAGCAAGGAGGCGTCAACAGAGGCATTTGTCAGCTCAATCGTGATAGCCAATTGCTCAAAGTGGAAGAGGTTTTAAATATCAGCGAAAAAGACGGGGCGCTGGTTGGTGAAGATCAGTATCTACAATCCATCACACTCGCTGATACCGCGTTGGCATCGATGACATTTTGGGGTGTGGATTTACGTCTGTTTACGGTTCTAGCGCAAAACTTCAGCAACTTTTTGAGCAATCATGACAACGGTGTCAAAAAAGAGTATTATCTTCCCGATCAAATTCAGTATTGTATTGATACACAGGACTTAATTGTTGATGTGTACACAGCGCAACAGCCATGGTTGGGAATGACCTACAAAGATGAGCTTGCTGTTTTGGCCGAACAAATAGTGAGTCTCAGAGGAATAACTGGCGGATAACACGTCATCTAAGAATTAATCTATGAATACAGAACGTTACGCAAAAATAATTGCCCAGCAATTTGGCTTTGATCACCACACTGCCAAGATGAAGCCAATCGGCAATGGCCACATTAATACCACCATGTTGCTGCAACACAGTGGTGGCGCAGTGGTTGTTCAAAAGCTCAATACTCAGGTGTTTGCACAGCCACAAGAGCTCATTGCTAATGCCCGTAAAATAGAACAACACTTAAAGGGCAAGCAAGTAACGGGTGAGTATAACCTAGAAATCATTGAGCATTTGCCAACGTTAGAGCAGCGTTACAGTGTTGAAATAGAAGGGCAGTGTTGGCGCGCGCTTGCATTCATTAGTGAGTCGCGCAGTGAAGATGTGGTGCTCTGTGCCGCTCAGGCAAAAATCGCTGCGGGGGCTTTTGGCCAATTCGCTGCGGCACTGCAAGATTTTGATGCAACGTTGCTTTACCCCGTTATTAAAAACTTCCACAACTTATCTATGCGCATGCAGATGCTAGACAAAGCGGTACGTGAAGACAAAGCTGGACGTGTTGCCAGCGTTGCAGAGCAGTTGGCTTTTTGCAACGAACAGATGCATCTTGTTGATGAACTTGCAGCGCTTGAGCAAGTGCTGCCACTTCGTGTATGTCACAATGACACTAAAATCAATAACATGCTATTTAGCACCAAGGATAATAGCGCCAAAGCGGTCATTGATTTGGATACCTGTATGCCAGGGTTATGGTTATTCGACTTTGGCGATATGGTACGTACATTTTGTTCACCAGAGACTGAGGACAGTACCAACCTAGATAACGTAGTAGTGCGTGAAGATATCTTCGCAGCGCTGGTACAAGGGTACATTGAGCCACTAAAAGAGCACATTACCGCACAAGAAAAGGCGAGCTTCTGGCTAGGCGCACAAGTGATGCCATTTATGATTGGCGTACGCTTCTTGACTGATTATCTCGATGGTGACAATTATTTCAGTATTAAACATCCAAACCACAACCTTGAACGTGCGAATAATCAGTTTGCACTGTATCGCGATGTAGTTGCTCAACAACACACGCTCAAAGCTCTTATCCTCCAAGCGTAACAGTTCAGCCTCATCGTTTTGATGAGGCGCATTACTCATCCCTGTGCTGTCTTGACCTTTGCTGTTTGATTGTGCGCCAGTCATTGGTCTAGTTCCTTTTGCTAAGCCAAAGCATTTAAGCTAGCGTGCTAAAAGCATTGTGAGGAACACGCCATGAAACAATTTAACAGACGAGATTTCTTAAAAGCAGCCGGTGCCGTCGCTGGTGTTGCTGCCACTGGTGCCATTAGCGGCTGCGCAAGCAGTACTGACGCGCTAACACCAAAAGCTCAAGGTCAATCCGTGATTGGCTTAGTCGCACCTAAAATGGAGGTGGTACGAGTCGGGTTTATTGGTGTGGGTCAACGTGGTTATGGCCATGTTAAACGCATGAGTTATATCGAAGGTGCGCACATTACTGCCATTTGTGATACCCACCAAGACGTGCTCGATAGGGCGGTCGATTTCCTTGTTAAAGAAGGGAAAGAAAAACCTGCAACCTATGGTAATTCAGAGTTGGCATATCAAGATATGTTGGCGCGTGATGACATTGATATTGTCATCATTTCAACACCTTGGCGCTGGCATGCGCCGATGGCGATTGACACCATGAACAGTGGTAAGCATGCCTTTGTAGAAGTACCTCTGGCGCTCACAGTAGAAGAAATGTGGGGTATTGTTGATACCGCAGAGCGCACGCAAAAGAATTGTATGATGATGGAAAACGTCAACTATGGTCGTGATGAGTTGATGGTATTAAATATGGTACGCCAAGGTGTGTTTGGTGAGTTGTTGCATGGTGAGGCTGCCTACATTCATGAGCTGCGTTGGCAAATGAAAGAAATAGACCATAAAACGGGTTCATGGCGAACCGAATGGCACACTAAGCGCAATGGCAACCTCTACCCAACGCATGGCCTAGGCCCTGTCTCGCAGTATATGAATATCAACCGAGGAGATCGTTTCGATTACCTTACTTCCATGAGTTCACCAGCGCTCGGTCGCGCCGCCTACGCGCAGCGCGAATTTCCCCCAGAGCATCAGCGTAATCAATGGCAGTACATCGCCGGAGATATGAATACCACCCTTATCAAAACCATTAAAGGGCGCAGTATCATGGTGCAGCACGACACCACCACACCGCGCCCCTATAGCCGCCACAATTTGATCCAAGGCACCAACGGTGTATTTGCAGGTTTCCCTAACCGGATAGCGGTTGAACACGGAGGTAATAAAGAGAGCTTTCATGAATGGGAGTACGATATGCAGCCGTGGTATGACAAATACGACCACCCTTTATGGCAAAAAATGGGGGCAGAGGCCGAGCGTAATGGCGGGCATGGTGGGATGGACTTCCTCATGTTCTGGCGCATGATTTACTGCTTACGCAATGGTGAGCCATTAGATCAAGATGTATATGACGGTGCTGCTTGGTCGGTGATATCACCGCTATCAGCCCAGTCAGTCGCTAATCGCAGTGAGTCAATCACTATTCCTGATTTCACTCGAGGAGCCTGGGAAAATGCACAGCCATTGGGGGTTGTGGGGGCCTAGTATCAAGCCGATGTAATATCGGCTTCACGTATCTCGATAATGTGTGTTTTTATGTGTGCAAACCTGTCCGACAGCGGACGTTTACCTGTCCGCTGCGGACATTAATTCACTATTTAATGAGTCTCAAAAATATTTAAATTTCTGATTTTGTTGCTTTTTAATTTTTGGCACGCGCCTTGATATATAAAAGGTGTAGCAATAAGGCTACGACACTTTTTAAAGCGATAAAGGAAACGATTATGAAAGCACGTTACATCACATTATTTGCAGGCGTACTTATGATGAGCACAATGAGCCAAGCTTCAACATTGACTCAAGAAATTGAAACAGCAGTGAAGCAGGCGGCGCAAGAGGCATTGGCACATCTTGTTGAGTCTCAAAAGAAGTCACTTAAAGAAACAGCAGTGAATTGGGTGTTAGATACTAAAAAGCCCCAGCCTAATGAGGTATCTGTTAAGCCTTCAAAACAAGCGAAGTAATATGATTACTTTATTAGCTGAACTAGCTCGACTGGGTTAGGAGTACGTATTTATCGGCGAGTTCAGCTAAGCTCTCTTTGTTGTCAGGATCGGGTTTTATGCAGTCGATCGGACATACGCTTACACAAGTAGGATTGTCGTAATGGCCTACGCATTCAGTACATTTGCTGGGTTCTATTTGATAAATTTCTTCGCCCATGTAAATTGCCCCATTTGGGCACTCAGGCTCACACATATCACAATTAATGCATTTGTCATTGATCAGTAAAGCCATAGCTCCCCCCTAAAAACTGGCTCGCGATGGTACATAAAAACACTGCGACACTCATCCCCCACAGTGTAAAAACAGCCCAAACCTTGATCTAAAACAAAAATAAAAAAACACGCTGCGAGCTAGGGCACAGAGACCATTTATTGCACACATTTGGTGCATGAAAAATAATCATTATTAATATCTATTTGTTTATTAACGTTTTTTAATTTTGGCCTAGCTAATGCACTAGGCTAAGTACTATGAGTGAAAAGCTAAGGTGGGCTTAATGATGGATTTTAATGTGTTTTTAACTGAGCATCAGCTGGGGTCGCAATATACACAGCAGATTAATCAATACTTTGAGCCGCTTGCCAAACAACTCATCGCGAATAAACCAAAAGAGAAACCATTATTTGTTGTCATCAACGGCGCTCAAGGTTCAGGTAAAAGTACCTTAGCTGAATTTATCGCTCAATACATCAATAGTGAAACACTGCTTAATGCCTGCGCTTGCTCAATTGATGACTTCTATTTACCGCGCAGCAAACGTCTGGCTTTGGCTCAGGACTTACACCCCTTATTTGCTACAAGAGGCGTACCAGGCACGCACGATATTCCTTTGCTGCGTCAAGTATTAGATAAGGTATTCCAGGGCAAAGCGCCTATTGCGATTCCTCGTTTTGATAAAGCCCATGATGATAGAGTCAGCGCTGAGCAATGGCAGCAGCATACCCATGCTGTGGACGTATTTATTCTGGAGGGGTGGTGCGTTGGCACTCCGCCTCAAGGTAATTGCGCGTTGGCGCAACCTATTAATGACTTGGAGTCGACTCACGATGGCGATGGTAGCTGGCGACGTTGTGTAAACTCATGTCTGGCGAATGAATACCAAGAGGTGTTCAACCTTGCGGATATTCGCATCATGCTCAAAGCCCCAAGTTTTGATGCGGTATTGGCATGGCGTTGGCAACAAGAGCAAAAGCTTATCGCGAAAGTCGGTCACACCGAGAAAACAATGACCAAAGAACAAGTCGCTGACTTCATCAGTTACTTTGAACGCCTAACACGTCATAGCTTAATTAAACTACCGCACATGTGTGAAGTGGTGTTTGAGTTAGATGCCGAGCGCAACATCACTACCTACCACAATGCGTTGCCCTCAAAAGGGGCGGTATTACCCGTCATCTTCACCGACCTAGATGGCACGTTATTGGACCATCACACTTATAAGTGTGATGAGGCATTGCCTCTTTTAACGCAGCTCGAGCAAGCGGGAGTGCCTGTAGTCATTAATAGCAGTAAAACTGCGGCTGAAATTATTCCAATTTGTCAGAAGCTGAATATTCATGACCCATTTATTGCTGAAAATGGTGCCGTGCTTTATATCCCAAAAAATTGGTTTAGTAGTGCACCGGAGGGGGCGCGTCATGAGCAAAACTATTGGGTTGTGCCATTTAGTCCGCAAAAGGCCACATTTTTGAAAGTGCTCGAGGTGCTCAAAGCGCACTTCGGTGATTACTTTTCGAGTTTTACCGAGCTAGGACTTGAAGGAGTGGGTAAGTTGACGGGGCTTGAAGGCGAGGCATTAGCTCTTGCTTTCAATCGTGAATATTCAGAGCCCTTGTATTGGCAAGGTGATGCCATGCAGTTGCGCGAATTTAGTGCGGCAGTCAAAGCCATGGGTTACGACGTGTTAAAAGGTGGGCGATTTGTTCATCTTACCCAAGGTGCTGATAAAGGCGTGGCACTGCGTTATTTTATGGGCTTAATGCAACAACAATACAATCGCCCACTGCACAGCATTGCGTTGGGGGATAGTCATAATGATGCGGCGATGTTGGAAGCCGCCGATACCGCTATTGTCATTGCCAACCCCAGTAATAAAACCCCTATTTTGAGTCGCGAATGCGCAATATTCAGTGTGCAAACTGGGCCGCGAGGCTGGCAAGAAACACTGCAAGGCTTGGCGCTTATAAAAGATCAATTAACAGCATCGGAGGTGCGTGAATATGGCTGATTTTCATCAAAATGGCATAGTAACAACGCTACATAATATCGCAGGGCGCTCAACAGCTGAATTAGAGGCTGAGCTGGTGGAGTTCTCAAAAGAGCGGCCGATGGGATTGATTTTGCCTTCGTTGTTCTCTGAATTAGAGGGGCCAGCATTGGCCAATATTGTAGAGCACTTAAGTGAGGTTTCTTACCTCGATGAGATAGTCATTGGTTTAGATAGAGCTGATGAGGCTCAGTATCGTTATGCTATTGAATTTTTTGATAAATTACCGCAAAAACATCGTGTTTTGTGGAATGATGGTCCGCGCCTGCAAGCCCTTGATAAAGAGTTACAAGAGCTCGGGGTCGCACCCAAGGAATTGGGTAAAGGCCGTAATGTGTGGTACTGCATGGGGTATATGCTAGCTGCATCAAAGGTCGAATCTATTGCATTGCATGATTGCGACATTCTTACCTATGACCGTCAGTTGTTGGCGCGCTTAATCTATCCGGTGGCGCATCCGCAGTTTAACTACGAGTTTTGCAAAGGCTTTTATGCTCGCTCAGCGCATGGCAAGATGAATGGTCGCGTTTCGCGTTTGCTGGTAACGCCATTACTGCGTTCGCTGAAAACGGTTCTTGGCACCACGGAGTATCTTGATTACATGGATGCCTTTCGTTACCCATTAGCTGGGGAGTTTTCATTCCGCCGAGATGTACTCAAAGATATTCGTATTCCCAGCGACTGGGGCTTAGAAATAGGCGTGCTCTCTGAAATGTATCGTAATTACTCGCCAAATCGTTTGTGCCAAGTAGACATCGCCCAAGTGTATGATCACAAACACCAAGACTTATCATTGCTTGATAAGAATGCGGGCCTGTCGAAAATGTCGATAGATATCGCCAAGGCATTGTTCCGTAAACTGGCAACGCAAGGGCAAACATTTACCTCCGAAACCATACGTTCACTGAAAGCGACTTACTACCGTATCGCGCTCGATTTTGTCGAGACGTACCATAATGATGCGCTGATGAATGGTTTGAGTTTAGACATCCATCAAGAAGAGAAGGCGGTGGAGATGTTTGCACAAAATATCATGCACGCGGGGCAGCACTTCCTTGAAAATCCAATGGAAACACCGTTTGTTCCGAGTTGGAACCGCGTGGTGTCGGCAAAACCAGATGTGTTCGCACGCCTCAAAGAAGCGGTGGAATTAGATAATCAAGAATTTGCAGAGTCTATTCGCAAGGCAGGCTAATTATGGCGGCGTCAGAAAGTGAACTGTTGGCTCGAGTGAGCCATCAACTAAGTAATATTTACAGAGATTTATATACGCAAGATGAGATAAGCGCGCTTGCCGCGCAATTAATTTCAGAGATGCTACAAAGCGATAGGGTTCGCAGTCCAACGCCGCACAAAAATCGTTGGGATGAAAGTGATGTGGTGCTCATTTGCTATGGAGACTCAGTGAATAAAACCGACTGTGATACGCCGCACACAGTCGCTATTGAGCCACCTCTCGTTACCTTAAAGCACTTTTTGGACGAGTACACAGAAGGGGTGATTAATTCAGTACATATTTTGCCATTTTACCCTTACTCCTCTGATGAAGGGTTTGCTGTGATGAACTATGTACAGGTAAATGAGGCGCTGGGGACATGGCAGCATGTGAATGATATAGCCAAAGATTATCGCCTAATGGCAGATTTGGTGATTAACCATTGCTCATCTAAGAGTCGTTGGTTTGATAACTTTGTTAAGGGAATAGATCCTGGTAGAGGTTACTTCAAAACTGCCGCGCCACAGAGTGATTTATCGCAAGTAGTACGCCCGCGCACCTCACCTTTGTTGCAAAAAGTGCAGAGCGCGCAAGGCGAGCAACATCTTTGGTGTACCTTCAGCCATGATCAAATCGATTTTGATTTTGCCAATGCGCAGGTGCTCATTGAGTTTGTGCGCATTATCCGTTTTTACCTTGAAAATGGTGTGCGTTTGTTTCGTCTCGACGCCGTGGCTTTTTTATGGAAAGAAATAGGCACTAACTGCATCAACTTAGCGCAAACCCATGAGATGGTGAGACTATTGCGCACCTTAATTGAGCATGTTGAACCCTCTGCGGTCATTATTACCGAAACCAATATCCCCAATGAGCAAAATCTCGCGTACTTTGGCAACGCCAATGAGGCGCATTGTGTGTATAACTTTTCATTGCCCCCGTTGCTTTTACATACGCTCAGTACAGGTGACTGTACCGCGTTGAAAAAGTGGATGATGCGTATGCCGCCAGCACAAAATGGCACCGCCTATTTTAATTTTATCGCTTCTCACGATGGTATTGGTTTGCGCCCGGTAGAGGGATTGCTCAGCGAAAGCCAAATCAATGCGCTGGTGGCGTGCATGCAACGCTTCGGTGCCAAGGTGAGCTTACGCAGTAATAACGATGGCAGTGTATCGCCTTATGAAATTAACATCGCTTTGATTGATGCGATGCAAGGTACAGAGCATGGCCCAGATCAGCATACCGTGGCACGCTTTTTATGTGCCCATGCCATTATGTTTGCGCTTGAGGGGATACCTGGGCTGTATATCCATAGCCTTGTAGGTACACAAAATGATGTGGAACGCTTTAATAACACCCAGCACAATCGTGCGATAAACCGCCACCGTTGGCATCTTGATGATTTGCAAAGCAAGCTAGAGAATGAAAACACGCAGCACGGCAAAGTGCATCGTGGCATGCTTAATCTATTGCGCATTCGCACACAACAAGCTGCGTTTCATCCGAATGCCACGCAATTTACGTTGCATTTAGGGGAGCAAATATTTGGCTTTTGGCGTCAAAGTGCAGACCGTCAGCAGAGTATATTTTGCCTGTATAACATCAGTAATCATGTACAAACTCTCGGGTTGGGTGATTTGAACCTAGTAAACATGCAGCCATGGCAGGATTTGATCAGTGGCGAGGTATACACAGATATGGAGCACATAGTGCAATTACAGCCGTATCAGGCCATGTGGCTCACCAATGTTGGCTCAGGGTGAGGCCACCCTGAGCAGCTGAGCGATTATTTTTTAAAAGGATTACGCGTATCTTGGCCCTGCTCTAAATTGCGCAGCAGAATAGCTTTATCGAGGTCGATATCTTCAGGCAGGGGAATGCGCACCACATGACCCGAGCCTTTGGCATCGTCAATACGTTCACCTTTTTTGTTTTCCATGTGCTCAAGGTTGAAGTTGATATTGCCCTGCGGTGTCATAAGCTCTAGTGAATGTCCGGTGCAGAACTTATTCTTTACATCTATTTCAACTAAGCCATTGCTGGTGCGCCCCAATATCTCACCGACAAATTGCTGCGAGTCAGATACAGAATGACCGTAATCGTAGTTTTGATAATCCTGGTGTGCATGGCGCTTTAAAAAGCCCTCGGTATAACCGCGGTGTGCTAAGTGCTCAAGACTCTTCATGAGGCTTGGATCGAATGGCTTACCTGCCACCGCATCATCAATCGCACGACGGTACACTTGTGCTGTGCGCGCAACGTAGTAGAAAGACTTAGTTCGCCCTTCGATTTTTAGGCTGTGTACCCCCATGCGAGTCAACGCATCTACATATTGCACTGCGCGTAAGTCTTTAGAGTTCATAATGTAGGTGCCGTGCTCATCTTCAAATGCTGGCATGTATTCGCCGGGGCGACCTTGCTCCTCAAGCATAAACACTTCTTTGGTAGGCTCGCCCAGTCCCAGTGTTGGGTCAATCTTATGAACTACATCCCCTGTGTCTGTCTCTGTGGCCGGTTTTACATCGTAGCTCCAACGACAGGCGTTGGTGCACGTGCCTTGATTAGGATCGCGCTTATTAATGTAACCACTGAGTAAGCAACGACCAGAATAGGCCATGCACAGAGCGCCATGAACAAATACCTCAAGCTCAGTATTCGGGCAGAGCTCCCGAATTTCGCCAATTTCTTCAAGGGAAAGCTCGCGCGATAAAATGACCCGCTCAACACCTTGTTTTGCCCAAAACAGCACACTGGCATAGTTCACTGCGTTGGCTTGTACGCTCAAGTGAATGGGCATATCAGGCCACTTCTCGCGAACCAACATGATAAGCCCCGGATCTGACATGATCAGTGCGTCGGGTTTCATGGCAATCACAGGCTCAATGTCGCGCAGGTAGGTTTTTACCTTAGAGTTGTGCGGAGCAATGTTTGAGACCACATACAATTTCTTGTTTTGGGCATGAGCTTCATTAATGCCGAGCTCTAAATTAGCAAGATTAAATTCGTTGTTGCGCACTCGTAAACTGTAGCGAGGCTGCCCCGCATACACCGCGTCTGCACCATAGGCAAAGGCATAGCGCATGTTTTTCAAACTGCCCGCAGGGCTAAGTAGTTCTGGAGTAAAAATCGACATTGTATATTCCTTGGCTGAGTCCGAGTCAGCTGAGATATTGATGTTACCGAGGTAAAAAATAGCGGGGGATTCTAGCGTTTTGACCACAATGCTTTTTTGATTTGGATCAGCTTTATTGAAAATGATCCTTGGTCATCAATTGCTCTGGTGTCAGGGCGTTATGATGATAAGGAAAGTGTCACAATCGCACGTTAGTATCGCTGTGTGTAAGTAGTAGTAGGATTTTCATGCTAAAGCGCGTATAATTCGCGCCCGGTAAAGTATATCACTTAAAAATTAACGTCATTTGGAGCATAACATGGCTTTAGAGCGCACTTTCTCTATCGTTAAGCCTGATGCGGTAGCTAAAAACCACATCGGTGCAATCTACAACCGTTTCGAAACTGCTGGTCTTAAGATCGTAGCATCTAAAATGGTTCACCTTTCACAAGAGCAAGCTGAAGGTTTCTACGCTGAGCACAAAGAGCGTCCTTTCTTCGGTGCCCTTGTTTCTTTCATGACTTCTGGCCCAGTAATGGTTCAAGTTCTTGAAGGTGAAGATGCAGTTCGTAAAAACCGTGAAATCATGGGTGCTACTAACCCAGCTGAAGCGGCTGCTGGTACTCTTCGTGCTGACTATGCTGACAGCATCGACGAGAACGCGGTACACGGTTCAGACGCTCCTGAGTCTGCTGCTCGCGAAATCGCTTACTTCTTCTCAGAAGAAGAAATCTGCCCACGTACTCGTTAATTTCGAGTTCTAAGCAGATACAGAGAGGGGCCTGTGGGCCCTTTTCTTGTCTTTGTAATTCCTTAGCTTATTAGGCTCTTAGGCGCAGTAAGCTAAGGAATTGCTATAATGGTTAAATTGTGTACAATTGCCGCCTTCGTTTTATCCGCCACCTGACAGAGGTATGTTCATGGCCACATCTGAGAAAAAAATCAATTTACTCGATTTTAATCGCCAAGGTATGCGCGACTATTTCGCATCAATTGGTGAAAAGCCGTTTCGTGCTGATCAGGTAATGAAATGGATTTACCACTTTGGCGTTGATAACTTTGACGAAATGAGCAACTTAAACAAGAAGCTCAAAGAGCGCTTAAGCGCTGAATGTGAAATTCGCGCACCTGAAATTTCAGTGAAGCAGCCATCAGCAGACGGCACTATCAAATATGCTTTGTTACTTGATGGTGGCCAAGAAGTTGAAACTGTATGGATCCCAGAAAAAGACCGCGCAACCTTATGTGTATCTTCACAGGTTGGATGTGCACTGGAATGTACTTTCTGCTCAACGGCGCAGCAAGGTTTTAACCGTAACTTAAAAGTGTCTGAGATCATCGGCCAAGTATGGCGTGTGGCTAAAGACATTGGCTTGCATGGTGACAGTACGCGTCGTCCAATCACTAACGTGGTGATGATGGGCATGGGTGAGCCATTGCTGAATCTTAAAAACGTTGTTCCAGCGATGGAACTGATGATGGATGATTGGGCGTTTGGTTTGTCTAAACGTCGAGTGACATTAAGTACCTCCGGTGTCGTTCCTGCGCTAGACTTGCTTAAAGAGCAAATTGACGTAGCATTGGCAATCTCACTACACGCACCGAACAATGAGTTGCGTGATGAGCTAGTACCAATTAATAAGAAATACCCGATTGAAGAATTTTTAGCAGCGTGCCGTCGTTATATCGATGGCTCAAAAGCGAATAAAGAAGTAACGGTAGAGTACGTGATGCTGCAAGAAGTAAACGACAGCACAGATCACGCTCATGAGTTAGTGAAAACGCTCAAAGGTACGCCTTCAAAAGTAAACTTGATCCCATTCAACCCATTCCCGGGTAATGAGTATGGTCGTTCAAGTAACTCGCGTATCGACCGTTTCTCAAAAGTACTCCAGGCTGCGGGTATCACGACCATTGTTCGTCGTACTCGTGGTGATGATATTGACGCAGCATGTGGCCAGTTAGTGGGAGATGTTGTTGATAGAACCAAGCGTTTAGCTAAACGTGAACAAAGAAAAAAGAACGAAATCGCTATCAACGTGTCCCAGTAACATAAAAAAAAGCCCTTTTATCAAAAAATTGATGAAACAAAAGGGCTTTTCGGTAATATAGTTGCAATAACGGAATAAACGAGGCTCAGCCATGCGCAAGCTGTTAGCGACCAGTATTAGTTTACTCGCCCTTGGAGGGTGCGTAACGGAAAACACTTATGTGGGCAGCGATAAGCCCGTTGTTGAGAAAAAAATCAACAACGTTGACGCCGCCCGAACCCGCATATCTTTAGCCTTAAACTACCTCTCTCAAGGTAACAGCACTCAAGCTAAGTACAACCTTGAGCGTGCAGTTAAATTTGCCCCCGAGCTACCCGAAGTTCACTACTCAATGGCCTACTATTATCAACAAGTAGGTGAATCTCAGCGCGCTAAAGACGCGTACGAAAGAGCCCTTAAAATAGAGCCCAATGATCCAAATACATTGAACAACTACGGTGTGTTTTTGTGTGATATTGGCGAGTATGAACAAGCGGTTGATAAGTTCATGGCCGCTATCGATGTTCCTAGTTATTTACGTGTGGCCGAAAGTTATGAAAACTTGGCCTTGTGTGCGCTGGAGTTCGATAAGTTTGATGCGGCAGAATCGTTCCTTGAAGACTCGCTGCAACATAGCTCATTGCGCGCATCAAGTTTAATAAACCTTGCGGCTGTAAAATACGCTAAAAGCGATTTTCATCATGCGCAGCAAATTCTCAAGCGCTATGAGCGTTCAGGGCGTGTTTCATCGCGCTCCCTACTGCTTAGTTATTTGATTGAAGAACGCATGGGGCATGTAGAAAAAGCACGCAACATAGCCAAAACAATCGAAACAACCTATCCATCATCTCTTGAAGCGCGCGTTGTGCGTGAGCAGCGCTACAGTGCGAGTGAGTTTGAGCAACTGCGCGAGCAGTATCGTCGTCATCGACTCGATGAGTTACAAGGAAGCATCGAGGGGGACCGACTTGTCGCCAAGCCAAAAATAAAAATTGTGAAGAAAAAGGCACCGCCGCAAGCACAAGAGCAAGCAACAGATAAAGCACCGGCTGATGGCTCATCAGCTATTGCAACAGTAGCTGCGGTTGCAGCGCAAAGTGCAGTGGTAGTGGCTCAAGAGGCTTCTCAAGAAGCAGCTGTTGAAGCAAGTGAGTTAGCAACAGCAGCAACGCAATTGACACAAGAAGACACAGCGCAACCCGTCGTTGAACCTGCTGAGCAAGCACAAGAATTGGTGGCTGCGCAGCCAGTGGTTGAGTCACAAGACGTTGATGTCATCCAGACAGAAGATGCATCTGTGGATTTATCGCAACAGATGGCACAAGAGGAATCACAAGAGTTATTGCAAGAGCGCTCTGAGGAGGCTTCACAAGAGTTACCACAAGACCTTGCACAGCAGCCAGAGCTTGCGCAACAGCAGTTGCTACAAAGTGAATCGCAAAGCAGTGAAATAGAGCAGGCATTTGAAGAATCAGCGCAGGATATGGAGCAATTTGCCCAAAGCGTTGAGCAATCGGCTGAAAGTGTTGAGCAATCACCGGTGGATATTGCTGAGCAAGTGACACCAGAGGCCCCTCAAGAACTGAATGAAGGCAATCTGGAATCTGCAGCGCAAGAGTCGCTAGCAGAGCTTAGCAATGCAAATGACGCGGTAGTCAACGACGTGGATGCGCCAACGCAAGACGCTATGCAGAGCACTCAAGACGTTGCACAAAGCGCGATTGAACAAACGACTTCAACTGTCGAAACCGCTGTGGACGAAGTGACACAACCGGCTGACTATCAATATGAAGAATTGCCTGTATTGTCGTCAGAGTTGGCTGATGAGCCTGTTGGTGAGCCTATCAGCGACCCTATCAGCCAGCCAGTTGACGAGTCTGTCAGCGAGCCAATTAACGATACGATGGCAGAGCAAAGCGACGTTACACAGGTACAAGGATCCTCGCTTGAGATAGAGCCTGAAGTGGTTGTGCAATCGAGTGAGCAAGAAGTACAGACAGTGGTCGAGGAGCAGCCTGAGCAAGCGCCTTCTAATGCGCAAATTGAGCAGAAGAAAAATGAGCTGCAATCGGAGTTAGCTCTTGAATTTTCGCAGCTGAATGAATTGTCTTCGGAGCAAGAAGCGCCAGCGCAAGAAAACAACGAAGTGCAAATTGACAGCCCAGAGCAGGCTGAGCCTGAAACCACAGAGCAAGAAGCCGACACTTCAGCTGAAGTAAGTGAACAGCCTGAAGTGGAGACTGAATTAGCCAGCATTGACTCTGAGAAAAAGGCCGAACGTCCGTATCATGTGATGCAACGTGGGGAAACCTTATTCAGTATTTCTGCTCGCTACAACATCCGTCTGAGTACACTGCGCAAGTGGAATAACTTAGAAAGCGTTGATAAGGTACGCAGTGGTCAAAAAATTTATTTGGCGCGTCCAAGTGATTACCATGTAGTGCAAGCCGGTGATACCTTGTATGAGATTTCAAAGCGTTACAACATTTTGATGAGCACATTACTTGAGTGGAATCAGCTTGATAAGCAAGCGACTTTGGTTCCGGGTGATAAAATTTACGTGGTGGAACCTAAGAAACAACTATGAGCGAAAGTGACGAAATAGCACCAGAGCCAAAGCAAGAAGATTTGGCTCCACAACAAATAGGTGAAGTCTTAGCTGCGGCTCGAGAGAACAAAGGTTGGACGATTGAACAGCTTGCTCAGAAGATGAACTTAACTGTGAGCAAGTTGACTGATTTAGAGCAAGGACATTTCGAAAACTTAGGCGCACCGATTTTTGTAAAAGGGTACATTCGTTCTTATTGTAAGCTTGTGCAAATAGACGCCAGTGAGTTATTAACGACGCTCGAACCGCAAACGACCAAGCATGCTCAAGCAAGAATGCAAAGCTTTTCGCGTCGCACCGAAAAAGAGGCGCACGACCATAAGCTGATGGTTTTTAGCTACATTGTACTGGCAATTATCATCGGGTCCTCATTATTTTGGTTCTTACAAGATTCTGAAGAAACCGTGACCGTGCCAACACAGGTTGAAACCTCTAAAGCGCTTGTCGCACCAAATGCAGTAGATGAGAGCTCGTTGCAAACGAGCGACTTGGCAGCAGAACAAACGTCTGTTGCAGTGCAAACGGGTGCTCAAGGCGCTAGTGAAGGTTCAATTGAACCGCAGCAGACAAGCGCGCCACAAAACGTCGACTTGCAGAGTGAACCAGCGCAGCCCGAGCAGGCAGCGCAAAGTGCGCAGCCAGATGCTAACGAGCAAGAGGTTGCGCTCAGCGCTGGTGAGCAAAGAGTTGTGATGCGTTTTAGTGGTGAATGTTGGGCTGAAGTACAAGACGCTAAGGGTAAGCGTTTACTTTACGACATCAAACGAGCAGGCCAAGTAGTCGAATTGGTTGGACAAGCTCCGTTCGCAGTCACCCTAGGCAAGCATGATGCAGTAGAAATTACAGTAAATGGTGAAGCGGTTGATATTTCACAGTTTCCTAAGAACCGCCTCGCTAAATTTTCATTACCGTTAACAGAGTAAGTAGTATGTTTTCAGAGTCACCGATTAAACGTCGTAAATCCACACGTATTTATGTTGGCGATGTGCCCATTGGTGATGGTGCGCCCATCGCAGTTCAATCCATGACCAATACAGACACCATGGATATCGATGCGACGGTTAAACAAATTCAAGATATCGCTCAAGCAGGTGCCGACATTGTTCGTGTTTCTGTGCCGACCATGGCCGCTGCAGAAGCGTTCAAAAGCATCAAAGAGCAAGTCGACATCCCGCTTGTGACAGATATTCACTTTGACTACCGCATTGCGTTAAAAGTCGCAGAATATGGCGCAGATTGTTTGCGTATTAACCCAGGGAATATTGGTAACGAAGAGCGTATTCGTGCGGTGGTTGATGCAGCGGGCGAGCGTAATATTCCCATTCGCATCGGTGTGAACGGTGGCTCTTTAGAGCGTGATTTACAAGAAAAATATGGCGAGCCAACACCTGAGGCTTTGCTTGAATCTGCGATGCGTCATGTAGAAATTTTACAGCGCCTTAACTTTGATCAATTCAAAGTTTCGGTTAAAGCCTCTGATGTATTCCTCGCCGTTGGTGCATACCGATTACTGGCAAAAGAAATAGACCAGCCTTTGCACTTGGGGATCACTGAAGCTGGCGGGTTCCGTTCGGGTTCAGTGAAATCAGCTGTAGGGCTGGGTATGTTGCTGGCTGAGGGTATTGGTGACACCTTGCGTGTATCACTTGCCGCCGATCCGGTGCAAGAAATCAAAGTGGGCTTTGATATTCTCAAGTCCCTTCGCATTCGCTCTCGCGGAATCAACTTCATTGCTTGTCCTAGCTGCTCGCGTCAAGAGTTTGATGTAGTGAGCACCATGAACCAATTAGAAGAGCGCCTCGAAGATGTGGTTAAACCCATGACAGTATCGGTGATTGGTTGCGTGGTTAATGGCCCGGGGGAAGCCTTGGTCAGTGACGTAGGGCTTGCCGGCGCAAATCGTCGCTCTGGTTTATACATCAATGGCGAACGTCAAAAAACACGTATCGATAACGACAATATTGTCGATGAACTCGAGCAACATGTACGTGATTATCTCGCAAAGAAAGAGCAGCAAGAGCAAATTGACATCAAATTAGTTGATTAAGCTTTACGCTACTACTTGGTAGGCGCGCCGCAAAAGGCTATAATGGCGCGCTTATTTTATCGACGCTTTTCATAGGCTGGGTTCAGCCTCAAACAGAATTTTTGGAAATATCAGTGGCAAAACAAATTCAAGCAGTTCGTGGAATGAACGATATTCTTCCTGGCGACACGCAAGTATGGCAAAAAGTTGAAGATACTCTGCGCCGTTGTGTTGCTTCATTTGGTTATCAAGAAATCCGTTTCCCAATTGTTGAATCAACTGACCTGTTCAAACGCTCTATCGGTGAAGTGACTGATATCGTTGAAAAAGAGATGTATACCTTTGAGGATCGCAACGGTGATAGTTTAACCTTGCGCCCAGAAGGTACGGCGGTGTG
Organism: Pseudoalteromonas maris; assembly: GCF_049257235.1. NCBI lineage: Bacteria > Pseudomonadati > Pseudomonadota > Gammaproteobacteria > Alteromonadales > Pseudoalteromonadaceae > Pseudoalteromonas > Pseudoalteromonas maris. The sequence goes on along the minus strand of NZ_JBMMUF010000003.1, from coordinate 83,446 downwards.
CGTACGTGCAGGTAACGAAAATGGCTTGTTGTACAACCAAGAACAACGTCTTTGGTACATGGGTCCTATGTTCCGTCATGAACGCCCGCAAAAAGGTCGTTACCGTCAGTTCCACCAGTTTGGCTTAGAGGCTTTTGGTATTGCTACTGCTGATATCGACGCAGAAGTGATCATGCTCACTGCGCAGCTGTGGAAGGAGTTTGGTATCAGTGATGCAGTGCGTCTTGAATTGAATTCGTTAGGTTCAAATGAAGCACGAGCGGCTTATCGTGATGCGCTTGTTGCATATCTAGAGCAACATCAAGATTCATTGGATGAGGACTCAAAGCGTCGCATGTACTCTAATCCACTACGCGTACTTGATAGCAAAAACCCAGACGTGCAGGCCATTTTAGCTGATGCACCAAAGCTCTCTGAACACCTCGATGAAGAGTCTCGTGCACATTTTGCAAATTTATGTGAACGTTTAGACGCCGCAGGTATCGAATATCAGATTAACGAAAAGCTGGTACGTGGTCTGGATTACTACAATCGTACAGTTTTTGAATGGGTTACCGAGAGTTTAGGCGCTCAAGGCACCGTGTGTGCTGGTGGGCGTTATGACGGCTTAGTTGAGCAGCTTGGTGGCAAAGGCTCTCCAGCGGTTGGTTTTGCTATGGGCATGGAACGTTTAGTTCTACTGCTTCAAGCGCTTGATAGCGTTGGTGATATTCGCAGAGACGCTGATGTATACGTCGCAGCAATGGGCGAACAGGCGAGCATCCAAGCTCCTGTAATTGCAGCAACATTGCGCGCTGAAGTACCAGGTTTGCGTGTGCTAGTGCACGCAGGTGGCGGTAACTTCAAAAAACAATTAAAACGTGCTGATAAAAGCGGTGCTGAAGTGGCACTGATTTTAGGCGAAGATGAACTCAACCAAGGTGTGGTAACGGTGAAATACCTACGTGAAGAAAAACCACAGGTTACTATGTCCTTGGAAGAAATTACCCAGCTGTTGGCTGATTTGATCTAGACAAAGTCTAAGAGGGTATGATGGAAATTTATTCAACAGAAGAACAACAAGAAGAAGCAATTAAAGGCTTTCTAAAAGAACACGGTGTATCTATTTTCCTAGGTATTGCGATTGGTTTAGGCGGTTTGTACGGTTGGAAAACATATAACCAATCACAACTTGAAAGCGCTGAAATGGCATCAGATGCATTTAACAAAGTAGTACAAAGCACAGCAGAAGAAGGGTCTGATGTTCTGGCTCAAAGTGAAGCTTTCATCAGTGCTCACGAGGATTCGAGTTATGCAGTACTTGCAGCATTCGTTGCTGCTAAAGAAGCGGTAGACAACAATCAGCTTGATGTTGCAGCGCAAAAGCTACAGTGGGCACAGGAAAATGCCGCGACAGCTGAACTAAAAGCGATTGCAACAACGCGTTTGGCACGTGTGCAGTTAGCACAGCAAAACTTTGAAGCGGCTATGGCTACCTTAAATGCTGAGTTACCAGCAAGCTATGAAGCAAATGTTGCTGAGTTAAAAGGTGATATCTACCTAGCGCAAGGCGATAAAGATAATGCGCGCACGCATTATCAAAATGCGGCAGATAAAGGGGGTCTAGAGGGCAACCCATTACTCCAAGTTAAATTGGACGATTTGGCCGCACCAACGCAAGCGTAATAGGGAGCAAGTGCAATGAAAAAGGTCACACTTGCGAGCATCGCTTTGTGCATGGCAACGCTAGCCGGTTGCTCGTCAAATGATGAAGACGAACTGGTTTTGCCAGAGATCAACAATCAGTTTGAGACTCAAGTAATTTGGCAAGAAAGTGTGGGTGATGGCGTAGCTCATTACTTTTCACGCTTGCAGCCAGCGCTATATAAAGACCAAGTATTCGTCGCATCACGTGACGGGACGGTTGAGGCGTTATCACTAGAAAGTGGTGATTCGCTTTGGCGCACCGACGTGCGCGAAGACCAAGGCTTTTGGTTTTGGGGTAGCGAGCAAAATGCCAAGCTTTCAGGTGGTATCTTACAGGCCTACGGTAAATTATTCATTGGCTCAGAGCATGGTGAAATAGTTGCTCTTGACCGTGAAACAGGTGAGCTGGCGTGGCGTAAGAATGTTCCTGGTGAAGTGTTATCAAGACCCGCTGCTGGCGATGGCTTAATTTACGTTAACCTAAGCTCAGGTAAGCTCCTTGCTTTGCACCCAGATACCGGTGAAGAGCGTTGGAACTATGAACAAGAAGTGCCACCGTTGACACTTCGAGGTTCAAGTTCTCCCGCGGTTGCCAACGGCGGTGTATTAGTGGGCGAAGAAACGGGTAAGTTAACGGTATTGATTTCTGATAGTGGTTTTGCCGCATGGCAAGCTGACGTAGCGCAACCTAAAGGTGCATCAGAATTCGAGCGTTTAGTAGACGTAGATACCGAGCCTAAAGTGAGCGGCCCATTGGTGTATACCTTGGCATACAACGGTAACCTTGCGGCAGTTGATATACGTTCTGGCAACGTAGCGTGGAAACGCGAGTACAGCAGCTACCGTGAATTTAGCATCGTCGGCAATTCAATTTATGTGGTTGATAGTGATGGTGTTATCTATGCTTTAGATAAGAGCTCCGGTATTGAGCGTTGGTCTCAGGCAGGCTTGCGTGGCTGGTACATCACAGGCCCTGCAGTGTTAGGGGATTTCCTCGCTGTAGGTGACCAAGAAGGTAATCTACACTGGTTAGACATCAACAGTGGTGAGTTAGTAGCGCGCCACGAGTTTGATAGCTCAGGATTTTATGTTGAGCCAATGGTTGCCGATGATCGTCTTATCATCGTAACCCGTGATGGTGAAGTGAGCGCAGTTAAAGCGCAATAGTTTAAGGGCATCGCCCAAAGATAGGCTTCGCCTTAGGCCACTGGGCCTCGGCGGAGCTTTTTTGTTATTTAAAGAGGTACATTATGCTTCCTGTGATCGCCTTAGTTGGGCGACCTAATGTCGGCAAATCGACATTGTTTAACCGTTTAACTCGTACTCGGGATGCGCTTGTTGCAGATTTCCCTGGTCTCACGCGTGATCGTAAATACGGCCAAGCGAGCTATGATGGGTTTGACTTTATCGTTGTTGATACTGGCGGTATCGATGGCTCTGAAGAGGGTATCGAGACTGAAATGGCCGAGCAGTCGCTGTTAGCGATTGAAGAAGCGGATGTCGTGCTTTTCCTTGTCGATGCACGTGCAGGTATGACTGTGGCTGACCAAGCCATCGCACTGCACTTACGCAAGCAAGAAAAGAAAGTATTCTTAGTTGCCAACAAAACTGACGGTATTGATGCTGATTCTAACTGTGCAGAGTTTTATCAGTTGGCGCTAGGTGAAGTTTATCAAATTGCCGCGGCACATGGTCGTGGTATTACCGGTCTGCTTAGCACCGCTTTACAACCTGTTATTGAAGAAATAGCGAAAGAGCGTCAGCTGCTGTTAGGTGAAGATGATGCGTTAAGTGCTTATGAAGATGAAACTCATGAGCACGACGAAAACGGCGAAAGTGCAGAGCATGAAGACCTAGCAAATAAAGCTATTAAGCTCGCAATTATTGGTCGTCCTAACGTGGGTAAGTCAACGCTTACTAACCGTATTCTCGGTGAAGAGCGTGTGATTGTGTACGATATGCCGGGTACCACGCGAGACTCAATTTATATTCCAATGACACGCAATGATCGCGAGTATGTGCTCATTGATACCGCTGGGGTTCGCAAGCGTAAAAAAGTCAGTGATGTCGTTGAAAAGTTCTCAGTGATTAAAACCCTCAAGGCGATTGAAGATGCCAACGTGGTATTGTTGGTAATTGATGCTCGCACTGGTATTTCTGATCAAGACTTAAGTTTATTGGGTTTTGCATTGAATGCGGGGCGTTCTTTGGTGCTTGCGATCAACAAGTGGGACGGCTTGGATATGGATGTGAAAGACCGCATCAAATCAGAGCTTGACCGTCGTTTAGGTTTTGTTGACTTTGCCCGTATTCATTTTATTTCAGCGTTACATGGTACAGGCGTTGGCCACTTGTTTGAATCGGTAGAAGAAGCATATGACTCCGCCACTAAGCGTATCAGCACCGCAATGCTTCGTCGTATAATGGACATGGCGCAAGCTGATCACCAACCGCCACTGGTAAGAGGGCGCCGTGTGAAACTTAAATATGCCCACGCTGGCGGTTATAACCCACCGCGAATCGTTATTCACGGCAACCAAGTGCATGAGCTACCAGATAGCTACAAACGTTACCTGATGAACTATTACCGTAAGGCTCTCGATATTATGGGCACGCCTATTAAGATTGAGTTCCGTGAAGGAGATAACCCGTACGCGGGCAAGAATAATAAGATGACCTTGTCACAACGTCGTCGATTGAGAAAAATCGGCCAAGAAAGTAAAGGCAAATAATGAATAAGAAGAGCGCTTACACAGCGCTCTTTTTTTGTCTGTTTTACCAACTGTGAATCTTGTGCTGTAATGTATTAGCAATTGAATTAAATCATTGATCTTCCTAGCGAGAAAACCAATCAGATGGAATGCATAGGTACGACCATTTTTGTAGATAATGTCGAAGAAGTACTCGATTTCTACTATCAAGCGTTTGGCATATCAACTGCTTACATAGATGAACAAGGCACCTATGGTGAGCTAGATTGCGGGCAATGTGTTATCGCCTTTGCCGCGCATGCTGTCGCTCAGTCTCATTTTCGCCAAGGATACATTCGCTCCCATCCAAAGCAACCTACATTGGGATTTGAGCTGAGCTTTGAGTGCGAAAATGTGCCCGAAAGTTTTGCTAGAGCCGTTGAAGCAGGGGCGGAGCCTCATGCACCGCCCACGCTGATTGCAGGGCAAATGATTGCGTTTGTACGCGCTCAAGAGGGAACCTTAATACGCTTGATGAGCACCAATAAAAAATAGCGCCTGAAGGCGCTATTTTTTGGATGTATTGTTTGCAAGCGTTATCGCTTATTGCAAGCCCAGTACTTTTTTCCCTTGAATGAAATGAACATCTACAGGAATGTTGGCTTGGCTGAGTTTCTCTAAGTCTGCTGCAAGTTCCGGTTTGATATCCCCCATAGTTGCAACAAGCTGATCCACTTTTTGGTAGTCACCATCACCTTGTAAGGTCAAGATAAGACGAGATAACTTCTCCATTGCTGCGGCCATTTTATCCATGTTTACTTTGTATAGCCCGTTTTCATCTTTAGAGAATGCACCTTCTTGTTTGAAGAAGTTAAAGCGGATCATATTTGCTTTACCATGAGCGCTTGATGCGCCAAAGCGAACAGAACGGAATATACCCGCCATGAAGGTTACATAATAGTCTTCAAGTGTGCCCTCAGTGATTTCGCCTTTTTTAAGCAGTTGCTCAACCATATATAGGCCAAGAATGTCAGCTTTACCTTCTTCAAGAGCGCTTGCGTGCTCTTGTAAAGACTGACGCACCGTACCTTTGCCAGTAATGGTGTTTTTAATCCCTAAACCGTGTGCCACTTCATGGAACATGGTGTTGGCAAAGAACGCGTCGAAGGTAATGTGTTTACGCTGTTCGGCAACAATAAGCTCTGCTGCAATCGGCATTAAGATCTTGTCGAATTTTGCGCGCATCGCGTTTTTAAGCTGCAAACGGCGCGTGCCCTTTTCAAGTTGTACCTGCTCATCGTTTGGCAGGTTGATGGCAATGGTTTTACTGCCTGCATTAGAGTGACCTGCGTAATAAATAACATCGTAGGCATTGAGATCTGCATCAGAGCCAGGTACTTCTTGCTTGTACTGCTCGTCAACAGGAAGTCCTGTTTGTAGCTCAGGTAAGAACTGCGCGAACTTGGCTAGTCGCTCGCTCCATGCCATGTCTTTGACAAGCACATATGACTCAAACGCAGCTCGGTAGCCAAATAATTGGTCTTCATACGTTTCAATGGGGCCGATAACCACGTCGATTGGATTGTTTTTCATGTCCATCCATGCAAAATCTGACGCTTGATAATCATCACTGACAAGTGCATCTGCACGCATGCTCAAGTAGTTTGCGAATTCTTTGTCATCAGCCAGTTCACTCGCCTCACGCAACAATTTTGCTGCTGCTTGAAGTTCTTGAGCGTAATGTTCAGAGTAAGCGACACTGTATAGTTTGCCCTTGTTATCGCGCTTGATTAGCGAGTAAAGACCTGTTTTATCAGCAACATCACTAGCCTCTAATTCTTCTTTGGTCATATCCGCTGGGTAGAATTGCGCACCTGCTGATTTGGCGTCAAAGCCGCTAAGGAATACTTGATCACCATTCAAACGGTCCCACGGACCGTAGTTGATATCAGCAAAATGACGTACATCTTCATTATCTAGTTGCCCAAGGAAGGCTTCTTTATCCTCTGAAAAAGCTTGTTGCCAGAATAAGTCATCCATGATTTTTGAGGCATCAATAAGCTTAGACAGCATTTTTTTCTGGTTGCCGCTTAGGTGAGATAAATCAGTATTTAACTCGAAGTTGGTGTAAATGTTTAAACGGTTCTCATCGATGTTTACAAGCTCGATGCTGGTTTTCGCCTTTTCTTTAACTTGTACATCGCTTGCTGTTTGTTCTGGCTGCTTAGAGCAAGCGCTAAGAGTGAATACACCTGCTATCATTAAAGCGTGAGAGATTTTAGTTAATTTACTCATGGGTTTCCTTGTTGGCGGCGCAAATAATGAAGTGACATGCCATATAGACACCTTTGCGCAAATTTGTAGTTATTGGAGTCTCAAAAGAGGGGATGCAAATAAATCACAGTGAATGTGGTTTATTTGTTCTTGTGCCCTCAATGTATTTGATTAATTTAACCAATTTACCTGAGTGCTGACAATGGTAAAAAATGTTATGGGATAAAGAATTTTTGTAAATTAATAGGCATTTACGCTATCACTTTCTAAACTTTATCGGTAACTTATAGTTTATATTTAAGAACATAACAGCGTTGTGCAATTAAGCCGCTGACAGAAGGATACGTTCGAGAATGTCCACAGAAAATGCCTTGCTGACCATACTGGTTGACAGAATAAACAACGACACCTTGGTTTTGCCAACATTACCAGAGGTGGCATTGAAGGTGCGTAACAGCGCAGATGACCCAGATATCACTTTGCATACGATGGCTGATGTCATTGCAACAGACCCAGCATTGTCGGCTCGGATGATTAAAGTCGCTAACAGTGCCCTTATGAGTCGTTCGGTAAAGGTCACCACAATTAACCAAGCTGTAACGCGTATCGGTTTACGCCAGATTAAGAATATTGCCACTGCTATGGCTATGGAACAGCTGTTTGTTTCTCAAAATGACCTCATTAAGGGGTATATGGACAAAGCATGGTTGAAGACTATTCGTGTGGCCTGCCATGCCATGGTGCTGGTTAAAAAATTTCGTGAACTGCAGCGCCATGAAATTATTAATACCGAGACTATTACACTGGCGTCGCTGACCTATAACATAGGTATCTTGCCCATTTTGACTGAAGCGGAAAAGCACCCAGAGGTGTTTGCCAATCCGAGTTTCCTAGCGCATGCCATTCAAAAGCTTGCCGGTCGAATTGGTGCCGCTATCCTTACTGCATGGGATTTCTCAGACGAGTTTGTAGCGGTGGCTAAGAACTGGTCTGATCCAACCTACCGTCCTGAAGAAATTGATTTTGTTGATTTTGTACGTATGGGCGCGATCATGGAAGGGATCTTACAAGTCTCCGATAAAGAAGCTGCACTGCAAGTTTATGTTGATAAAGGTATTATTCCTTCAGTAGAGCTTTTTGCCGATACAGATTATCAAGATATGGTTAAAGATATGCGCAGTGTCTTTAGCTAAAGGCACCTTAAGTTAAATAAGCAAAAAGAGCCTCAACGGAGGCTCTTTTTTACACACTACAGGTCTTCTGAGTCACCTAAATAGCTCGTCAGTGCTTCGAGGAGCTCTTTAATTTCTTCTGAAGCGAGGATGAAGTCCGCATCCAGTTTTACTGCCATATCTTCTTTTGGAATATCCGCATTTTCTTCTTTAAGTACATCAGCATAATTCACACGCTTAATCGAGCCGTCGTTTTGCAGAATGAACTTAATACGCTCTTGATACTCCAGTGCTAACTTAGTGACTTCTTTACCATTGTCGAGGTGGTTTTTAACCTCTTCACTTGATAGGTCGTGTCCTTTGAGCTTAACTTGCGCGCCACTGTCTTCAGGCTCTTGAAGCTCAGCGTCTAAGCCAATAGCAAAACCTTCTGGCGCGTTAAAATCTTTTAACCAACTGGTTAGAAATAGTCCCAAATCATAGTTTGCAAATGCAGGTACCACCGGCAAGGTGCCAAGTGACTTACGTAGCAGTGCCAACAGCTCTTCAGCTTTGTTAAAGCTTGCGCTATTTACGACGACCCAGCCGTTTTCCATATCGATAAACGCAAATTGCAGGCTTGATTTTTTAAAGGCCTGCGGCAGTAACATGTTGAGAATATTTTCTTTGAGTTCGTCTTTTTCTTTCTTCGCAACGCGACGGTTTTCTTGAGCTTCAAGTAGGTCAACTTTCTCTTGAACCATTTCATTGACTACGGCTGCAGGAAGCACTTTCTCTTCGCGCTTTGCGCATACTAAGATGGTATTTTTTGAGAAGTGGCTCAGAGTTTGGCCATGTTTGCCAAGCGCTTTCGTCCAGCCGAAGGTGTGGAGATCTTGATTACCACATGGGCGAAATAAGTCTTGCTCGAGGGCTTTTTCAAAGTCTTCTTGTTGATAACTAATGTCTTGTTTAAAGCGGTAACAAATTAAGTTACTAAACCACATAAATATACTTCCATGGAGCGCATCATGCGCAATATTATTGTGGCGTCATCATAACAGGAGTCATAGCGCTAATTAAACATTTGCATTGGCTTTGGCATGTCTTTTGGAATCGTGATCATATACTGTAAGCCTTCATTTGGCTCACTGCTCACCTCGATATCACCACCAAGTGTTTGTTTTACCAAGTTAAAGGTTATGTGGGTGCCTAAACCACTGCCACCTTGGTCACGCTTCGTTGTGAAGAAGGGGTCGAACAATTTATCGAGCTGCTCGGCATTAACCCCACGACCATCGTCTTTGTAGATGATCAGTACGCGACCGTCTCGCTCTGTGACGTCAATGCTGATGTTGCCCTGAGTGATCCCCTCAAAACCGTGAATCAGTGAGTTCATGATGAGGTTAGTAAAGATCTGGCTGATAGCACCTGCAGGCAGGTTTAACACTAAGTCGTCTGGGCAATTAATGGTGATATCATGCTTTGTTTTCTTGAGTTTAGGGTGTAATGAACGGATAACTTCACCTAAATACTCTTTAAAGTTAATGGTGCGTACTGCTTCACTAGCCTGGTCAACGGCTATTTGTTTGAAACTCGCAACGAGCTCAGAGGCTCTGTCTAAGTTACTGGTGAGTAACGCAGCGCTTTGTTTTGCGTCTTGAATAAACTCTTCTAGTTCTTTAGGAGAGAGCGTTTTATTAACGTAGGCCTGCTCAACAGCATTAAGACGTTCTTGTAAGAAAGAAGTGGCGGTCACACCAATGCCCACAGGGGTATTGATGTCGTGCGTGATACCCGCTACCAAGCCACCCAAAGCTGCCATTTTTTCAGAGCCTAATAAGCGCTCCTGCGCCAGATTTAGTTCATCAACGTAGCGTTGCATTTCGCTTTGCTTGGTCAGTAACTCTTGCTCCGTATGACGTCGTAACTCAATTTCTTCTGTGAGGTTTAGCTTTTGCTTCTCAAGCTCATATTTTTGCTGCTGTAAATCCATCATAGCTTGGCTTAGATTCGAGGTTTTACGCGCGACTTCCTGCTCAAGCATGATGTTTTGTTGGTCTAGCTTTTCGTTGCTTTTAATAAGCTCATTTTGAGTTAACTCTAGCTTATTTCGGTACTCAACTACTTTATTGATTAGGTTGTTAAATGCTTGAGCCATAACGTTTAATTCGTTCTGTTCTTGTCCCTTGAGCTCAATATGGGTGCCTTCTAGGTCATCGAGCTCGATAGATTCAATTTGCTCAGTAAGCTGCCTCAGCGGCGAGGTAAGGTGTTTTCTAAAGGCTAACAAAAACAGCAAGATTAAGAATGCTGTTTTGATCATGGCATTACCGACTAGCAGGTAAATTGACACTATGATGCGGCTGACAACGACATCACGGCTTGAAAATAGCGTGACATCACCAACTTGTGTCGCACGACCAGAGAATTCAAAAATAAGAGGAAAGGTATAACCGAATAGCCCAGATGGGGTGTCTTCAATGATTGATGCGTCTTGCACCAGTTGCTGCGAGTAGAGCTCGCGTATATCCAGTGAGCGGCCTAATTGGGAAATAACCTCCCCGCTGTCGTCACGTACTATGATGCCCTCAACCATTGGGATGGCGATAAGACCCTCTGCGATGGTGACGCTTTGATCTGTGTTCAATTCCCAAATTGCGCGAGTCAAACTGCCACTGAACGTTTTTTGCAGCGTTTGCAATTCATCGCGGATGTAACTTTTAGTATTGAAGTACTCAGCAAAGACTTGACCGCACGTGACAATAAAAGTGAGTACAAAGTACACGGATAAAACATTGGTTAGCAGTTTTTTAGACAAACTATTGTGCAACATGCGCGTACTTGGCCCTGATAAATCACAAAAAATGGTATGAATGCGTTAATTGTATATTTTTATTCTTTTTCACCGAAACAACCCTAACACTAAGGTAGCGAAGGATCATGAAAAAATAAATAAAATAATAGCTTAAAGGGGAGAGATTAACAAAATATAGCGCTATTAATCGCAGTTAAATAAGTATCAATTTGTACCCCTAAAGTATACTGAATATGGAATAACCATCCTTTATTAAGTGATACGTTAAAAAGTAACTAGTGTGTACTGCGACAATGGTGACCGTCATGCACAGTGAGAAGGTTTAGTGATAATTCTTCGCATGCCTACCATGCTTACGTAGTTCTGTAACCTTAATAGGTAAGTGTCTCTGCATAATTTTATCTTTGGGTGATATAAGAAATGTTCAAATGGCATAATTAATCTTTTATTTTGCGGTTGACAGCAAAGGTCATTTTCGGGCAGTCTAACAAGCATGAAAACAAATTACGTAACACTGACCACCATTATTACAACCATCATCCTTAGTGGATAGTGGCATGGGTCAGTGCGCAGATATAAAAAAGGCCTATGCTAAACAGCATAGGCTTTTTTTTTGGCTCTTCGCCTATCTGAGCACACTCAGTTTTAAATGGGGTTTTTAGGGGAATGAGGAAGTTATGCAGGTATTAAAATTCGGAGGCTCGTCGCTTGCTGATGCGCGCTGTTTGCAGCAAGTCAGTGACATCGTCAGAGGTGAACTAAAAGAGCAAATGTTATTGGTGTTGTCAGCGCCAGGTGGTATGACAGACAGTCTCGTTAGCCTGGTGGAACAAGCGCAGTCAGGTGCTAGTTTCGAGCAGGCATGGCAAGAACTCGTTGAGCGCAGTGAGCGCTTGAAAAGCGAAGTCAGTGCCACGGCATCACAGCCTGAGCACTGGCCTGACTTTGATGCACTTAGGAAAAAGCTCGATGGAGTGGCGTTGCTAGGGCAGTGTCCTGACTCAGTGATGGCGTATGTGATCAGCTTTGGTGAGCGCGTAAGTGTGGCACTGATGCAAGCCTTGCTTAGGGATTTGGGGGCGCATTATCTCAGTGCTGAGAAGGTGATTTGCTCACACGGCGGGTATCTGGATGCTGAAGTTGATTTAGATGCATCGAAAGTGCGTTTTCAGCAGTATTTAAGCGCCAACCCCGCGCGCGTAAGTATTATGCCTGGGTTTACCGGTGCTAACGAAAATGGTGAATTAACAACGCTTGGGCGCAATGGCTCTGATTATTCAGCCGCAGTGGCTGCGGCCTGTTTAGAGGCTGATGTATGCCAAATTTGGACAGACGTAGATGGTGTATACAGTGCCGATCCTCGCTACATCAAAAGCGCTCAGAAGGTGGACTTTTTATCCTATAAAGAAGCCATGGAACTATCGTACTTCGGGGCGAAAGTGTTGCATCCGAAAACCATTGTTCCCTGTGCCAAAGCGGGCGTACCATGTGAAATTAAAAATACCCATGACCCCAAGCTACCTGGTTCATTAATCAGCGATGAGCAATTATCGTCAGAGCCGGTAAAAGCCTTATCGAGCTTACAAGACCTTGCCATGTTGACAGTATCCGGCCCAGGTATGAAAGGGAAAGTCGGTATGGCAGCGAAAGTGTTTACAGCGTTAGCCGCAGACAATGTCTCTATCGTTATGATCACCCAATCTAGTTGTGAATTTAGCATCAGCTTCTGTGTACACCAGCATGATTTATCTTTGGCACTTAAAGCGTTGGAAACAGCGTTTGAACTAGAGGCCAAAGCAGGCATCATCGAACCTGTACAAGTACAACGCAATCTCGCTATCGTTACTTTGGTGGGTGATAACATGCGTGCCCACAAAGGCCTTGCTGCTAAATTCTTCGCTTCATTAGCGCAAGCTCAGGTCAATATCGTGGCCATTGCTCAAGATTCAACGGAGAGCTCAATTTCAGCCGTAGTTGACGGGGAGTTATGCAATGATGCGGTGAAAGTGTGTCATGAAAATTTCTTCACCCACATCCCATCTATTGATGTGTTCTTATTGGGCTGTGGTTTGGTTGGTAGTGAGCTGTTGGCGCAAGTGCAAAAGCAACAAAAGTGGCTTAAAGAGCGTAATATTAAGCTCAAAGTCAGAGGCATCGCTAACTCTCGCCAGTTATTGCTAAATAGCGATGAGGTTAACCTTAATAACTGGCAAAACGACTTACAAAGTTGCTCGCAACCGTTTGACCTTAAACTGGTAGAGCAATTTGTGAAGCAAAACCACCTCATCAATCCAGTCATTGTTGACTGTAGTTCGTCGGGTAAACTCGCAGCACAATACCGAGATTTCTTAAATGCTGGCTTCCACGTTGTGGCAGCGAATAAAAAAGCCAACACCAGCTCAATGGCCTATTACTACGAATTGCAGCAAGCGGCGCAGAAAAACAATCGACGCTTTTTGTATGAAACCAACGTAGGTGCAGGGTTGCCTGTGCTCGATAATTTGCAGTCATTGTTTGGTGCAGGGGATGAACTATTGCACTTCAGCGGTATTTTATCTGGTTCTTTGTCCTATATGTTTGGTGTTATTGGCGATGGTTTGAGTTTGTCAGATGCGACCAACAAGGCAAAAGAAAATGGCTTCACTGAGCCTGACCCTCGCGATGATTTATCGGGCACAGATGTAGCGCGTAAGCTATTGATCATCGCGCGTGAGTCAGGGCTTGAATTAGAGCTTGATGATATTGAGGTTGAGTCAGTATTGCCAGAGGGCTTTGCAGAGGGCCTTAATGTGGATGAGTTTATGGCCAAGCTCCCCGAGTTAGATGCAGATTTTGCCGACAAGGTTAATTCAGCAAAAGCACAAGGCAAAGTACTTCGCTATGTGGGAAGCATCGACAATGGTCGTTGCCGAGTCGGCATAGAGGCTGTTGATAACGCGCATGCACTGTATGATATCCGTGACGGGGAAAATGCACTGGCTATTCTCAGTGCCTACTACCAGCCAAAACCATTTGTGATCCGTGGCTATGGTGCCGGTGCAGAAGTGACTGCTGCGGGTGTATTCGCTGATATTTTAAAAACGTTGCCGCGCTAGGAGAGCCAAATGATAGAAGTATATGCACCTGCCTCCATTGGCAACTTTGCTGTGGGCTTTGATGCGCTAGGAGCGGCAATCGCCCCCTTAGATGGCTCATTGCTCGGTGATGTGGTTAAAGTCAGTGCCAGTGATAAAACCCAGTTTGTATGCTCCGGTGAATATGCGCATAAGCTACCCTCTGAAGCAGAACACAACTTGGCCTATATGTGTTTAGCACACTTCAAAGAGACAGTTGCTCCGAATATGCCTCCAGTGCGTTTAGAGTTAGTTAAAAACTTACCGGTTGGCTCAGGCTTAGGCTCAAGTGCTTGCTCAGTGGTTGCAACTATTGCAGCACTGGACAAATTTGCAGGCACCCAATTGAGTGATGAGGCGCTAATAGAACTGATGGCAGACTTTGAAGCCAAAGTCAGTGGTGGTCGCCATTATGACAACATTACGCCATGTTTCTTGGGAGGATTACAGCTCACTGGTGAACTTATTCCGGGTAAGTCTTTGGCTATTCAAACTCCAGAAAACTGGTATCCAGTTGTCGCCTTTCCGGGCTTTTCACTGAACACCGCAGCAGCGCGCGCGGTATTACCTAAACAACTTGATATGCATGACAGCGTAGAGTTTGCCCAGCGTTTGAGTGCATTTTGCACCTTGATGCTACAGCAACAAACTGACAAGGCGCTGTCTATCTTAGTCGATAAAGTCGCAGAGCCGTTTCGTGCTCCTTTAATTAAAGGATTTAGCGAAGCGCAGCAAGCTCTGTTGGCTCTAGGAGCAAAAGCGGTCAGTATCTCTGGCGCAGGACCTACTTTATTTGCGCTGTGCGATAACTTAGATACAGCTGCGCAATGCGATCAGTGGCTGCGCGAACACTATATTAATGAACACGGTTTTAGCCACGTATGCCAACTAGATTGGGCTGGGACACGGCAGTTGAATGAGGATAAGAAGTAATGCAGTTATATAATTTAAAAGACCATGAGCAGCAGGTGTCTTTTGTTGAAGCCGTGAAAACAGGCTTGGGGCGCAATCAAGGTGTATTTTTCCCGACGCATTTAGCGCCACTTGAGGATGTAGATGCACTGCTTGATTTGGATTTTGTTACCCGCAGCGCCAAAGTGTTGCGCCACCTATTGGGGGATGAGCTCAGTGATGAAACCATCGCAGGCATGGTTGAAGGCGCATTTACGTTTCCTGCACCGCTTGTAAAAGTTGCGGATAATATGCACTGTTTAGAGCTGTTTCATGGCCCGACTCTGGCGTTTAAAGATTTTGGTGGCCGTTTTATGGCGCAGTGTCTCGCTCAATTTAGCCAAGGTGAAAAGGTCACCATTTTAACAGCGACGAGTGGCGATACGGGCGCTGCTGTGGCCCATGCATTTTATGGCAAAGAGAATATTGATGTAGTGATCCTGTACCCTGAAGGTAAAATTTCACTGGCACAGCAAAAACTCTTTACGACGTTGGGTGGAAACGTGCATTGCTACAGTGTCACGGGTTCATTTGACGATTGCCAAGCCATGGTTAAAGAGGCGTTTTTAGATGATGAGCTTAAAACTCGCTTGGGTCTAAATTCAGCAAACTCAATTAATATCAGCCGTTTATTAGCGCAGGTATGTTATTACTTTGAAGCGGTTGCTCAACTACCTAAAGCGCAAAGAAGTAAAGCACACATTTCAGTACCAAGTGGTAACTTTGGTAATGTGTGTGCGGCGATGATCGCGGCCGTTATTGGCTTACCAATACAAAAACTCTCGGCTACGACCAATCAAAATGACACGGTTCCGCGCTTTTTGGCGTCTAAGCAGTGGCAACCCAATGACACCTTAGAGTCTCTATCAAATGCCATGGATGTGAGTCGTCCAAATAACTGGCCGCGGGTACAAACCATGTTAGATAACGGTGACTTTAGCTATGGCGATTTCTTCTCCCATGCAGTTGATGAGCAAACAACGCAAAGTGCGATGAAAGAGCTTAATGAAATGGGGTATTTGGCAGAGCCACATACAGCGATTGCTTATGAAGGTTTGAAAGCAGATCTCGCTGATGATCATCAAGGGATTTTCCTAGCAACAGCGCATCCAGCGAAATTTAAAGAAAGCGTGGACAGCATTTTGGATATGGACTTACCTATGCCTCAAGCGCTCGCCGAAGCCCTAGCAAAACAGTGTTTAGCACAACCCATGAGTGCTGACTACACGCAATTGCGCGAAGCGATGCTGAACAAACTCGGCTAGTTTGATAAGCTACTGCAAAGAATGAAACGGCCTCAATGGCCGTTTTTTATTATTAAGAGAGCATTATGACTACTTGGAATGATTTATTAGCGCCACAACAGCAGATGGCTTATTTTCAAGACACCATTAACTACGTACAGCAACGTCGTGACGAAGGGGTGCAGGTTTATCCTATGCCAGAACAGGTGTTTGAAGCATTTTGCGCCACGGAGTTTGATGATGTTAAAGTGGTCATTCTTGGTCAAGATCCCTATCACGGACCAAACCAAGCGCATGGGTTATGCTTCTCTGTTTTACCGGGAGTTAAGCCGCCGCCGTCGTTGGCCAATATGTACAAAGAGTTAGCTCAAGATATCGACGGTTTTGTTATTCCTAAGCATGGCTACTTACGCTCTTGGGCAGAGCAAGGGGTGTTGCTGTTAAATACCGTTCTTACGGTAGAGCAGGGCAAAGCGCACTCTCATAAGCATTTGGGGTGGGAACAATTTACCGATGCAGTCATTGAGTTATTGAATACTCACGCAGATGGCATTGTCTTTTTATTATGGGGTTCACATGCCCAGAAAAAAGGTAGGAAAATAGACACCAACAAGCATGTTGTGCTCAATGCACCACACCCTTCGCCGCTGTCGGCTCACCGCGGTTTTTTTGGTTGTCAGCACTTTTCAAAAGCAAATGAGGCATTAACTCGACAGGGCAAACAACCTATTAATTGGTTGTTACCGGAGCAAATAACGACACAATAAAACACCTCACCCGTTTTTTACCAATCAACATAAGTACGTGAACAGTTAAAAAACAGGGGCGCTATACGTAAAAAAGGAGCAGCTTGGGTTGCTCCTTTTATTTGCTAGAAATCGAGTTCTTCTAAGCTAATGTCATCGCTGAATATGTCTAATTCTTTTAATTCTTTGCGAAGACGCTGCTTATCTCTTAGTGCTTCAATTTCGCGCCATTTACGTTTTTGCTTGCGACCAGAACTTTTTCTAGCCTCAGGACCTTCTATTATTTTTATTAGTTCGTTAAGACTGTCCATCACATACTCCTGTATACCTAACGCAGTCAATCTATACCATAGAAAGTCCTAAAGTAAAACGAAAATGTGTATCAAATGTTACCAAGAAGTGACCATTAGATTACAAAAAAACACCAGCGAGATGCTGGTGTTTTTATATTCGGTATGAGGGACGATTACAGTGTTTTGAATCGCGCTTCTAAATCGAGCTGGGCTTGGGCGAATGAGCGAATGCCTTCTGCAAGCTTCTCTGTCGCCATTGCATCTTGGTTGTGCAACCAGCGGAATTCACTTTCGCTTAGTGGAGCAGGCTTCGGTGCCACATCACCACCTTGTGTTAGCAGGTACTGCGTGTTGGCTGGCATTTGTTCAAGCTCTTCAAGTAGGGCAGGACTAATTGTTAAACGGTCACAGCCTGTAAGTGCGAGGATTTCCCCTGTGTTTCTGAAGCTTGCGCCCATAACAATGGTCTCGTAGCCATGGCTCTTATAAAACTCGTATATGCTGCGTACTGATTGTACGCCAGGGTCCGTGAGTGGATCGGTAGGCTTTTGCATGCCATTGGCAACGTGCCAATCAAGAATACGACCGACAAACGGAGAAATAAGGTATACATTCGCATCGGCACATGCTCGTGCTTGCGCTTCGCTAAATAGCAAAGTCAGATTACAGCGAACACCTTCTTTTTCGAGTTGCTCAGCTGCCTTGATACCTTCCCATGTTGATGCGATTTTGATCAGAATCTTATCGCGACTGACACCTTCTAGATCATACAGCGCAAGCAACTGCTTTGCCTTGGCAATGGTCGCCTCAGTGTCAAAAGATAAACGTGCATCAACTTCTGTAGAAATATAGCCCGGAACAATATCGGCAATTTCCTTACCAATAAGTACAGCAAAATAGTCACACGCCAGCTCTAGTTGTGTTTGTGCATCATCGCTTTGCGACTTTGCATAGTGCCATGCCTTATCTAAGTAAGGTTGGTATGCCTCAATCTCACTCGCTTTTAATAGCAGAGATGGGTTGGTGGTGGCATCTTGTGGCTGGTGCTTTCGAATTGCGTCGATATCACCGGTATCGGCAACGATAGTTGAGTGTTGCTTCAACTGTTCTAGTGCTGTGCTCATTTGCTTTCCTCATTCCAAGCAGTGGTGTCTAAATAGTGTGTCGTACGTTGTACTAAGCAAACACGATTAGATTAATGTGTTTATGTTGCACCTAAGTGACAATTAAAGGCAGGTCAATTGTCCGTGCATGAGTGCTGCGGCTCAAAATATAACCCGCAAAGTGAAATCAGTATTGTGTTTGAGCTTTGCGCGCCGGTATCACGTTGCTTAGGGACACCGAGCAAGAGCGTCGATAAATCATCAATTTAATCGAATATACTGATTTATGAATAAAGCGTGATCTTTGCTTTATTTAATGTTGAAATTGACACTATTGAAGAGCCAAGTCAACAGCAATTATGATTACTGTCATTTCTCCAGCAAAAAACCTTGATTACGATACTCCAGCACCTGTAAATACTCATACTCAGCCTGAATTACTGGCACACAGTGAAGAGCTAATTGAGGTGTGTAAAGAGTTGTCTCCACAGCAAATTGGCAGCTTGATGAAAATCAGCGATAAGTTAGCGGGGTTGAATGCAGCACGATTCAGTGAATGGGCTCAACCATTCACCACTGATAACGCTAAGCAAGCTATCTTTGCCTTCAACGGTGATGTCTACACTGGCATAGATGCTAGCACGCTTGATGAAGAAGCACTGACATACTCACAACAGCATTTACGTATTTTGTCAGGGTTATATGGCGTGCTAAAACCCCTTGATTTGATGCAAGCATACCGTTTGGAAATGGGCACCAAATTAGAAAATGGTCGCGGTGCAAACTTGTATAAGTTTTGGGGGAGCATTATTGCGCAAAAGCTTAACGAAGCGCTTGAGCAAAGTGGTGCCTCAACACTTATAAACCTAGCCTCAAATGAGTATTTCAAAGCAGTCGATAAAAAGGCGCTTAACGGGGACATCATCACGCCTATTTTCAAAGATCGTAAAAATGGTCAATACAAGGTGATCAGCTTTTATGCCAAGAAGGCTCGCGGCATGATGGCTCGTTATATTATGGAAAATAAAGTGGACTCACTGGCCGCGCTTAAAGCGTTCGATACAGCGGGTTATTACTTTAGTGAAGAGGCTACAACAAAAGCAAATGAACCCGTATTCTTGCGAGAAGAGCAGGCGTAACAGAGCAACAGCTCACAGTGAAATGTGAGTAAAAAGGACACTAAAAAAGCGCCACAGGACATCTCTTGGGCGCTTTTTTAATAATATTGTGATGGCTACAAATTACTGGCGAGCGTAGTTGGAAAACTCACGCAGCGACAGTTTGCCGTCTTTATCTTGATCATAGCTGCTAAAGCGTGACCATAACGCGGGTTCTTGCGCTGCCTCAGATTTACTGATCGCGCCATCGCGATTTCTATCTAATTCCTTGAAGCGTTTTTCAATGCTTGACGCAGATGCATCATTGGCGAAAGCCAAAAGCATTAAGACACTTAAAATAAGTACTACTTTGTTCTTCATTCCACACCCTAGTGCGTGTTTACGCATGTTCTGAGTAAAGCCTAACTAATCTCTTTTAAAGCGCAAATGGAATAAGATTAATCGCCTATTTGCTGAGATTAACTCAGTGCACAGCTATCTCACCCCAGTTCTTATTCGGGGATAGATGTATTTTACCTAATCTTTTTTACCTAGGCTTTTATCGAGCACTTTATTGTCGCTTACGTTGGGTGAACTTTTGCTTACTGAGTCCATTGCTCTGCAAAATATCCAGTACTCTCTTGGAAAATGCTTATGCTACAAAGAGATATTCAACTCGCTGCGATTCATTTGTCGCTTGGTTTCGCTATACTCGATGGCATTGCCATAAAAAAGGAGCATACAGTGCAGTTATTTTTGGTTTATCTAGGTGGGCGTATTGATGGTTGCCACATTGAAATGCATGACGTGCGCTTTGTAGTGGGCAAGAGTATCGAGCAAACGTATACAAAGCTCAAAGCACAGTGGGTTGGCAACAAAAATAGTGTACACATGGACAGCTACATGGCAGTGCATGACATCGACGGCTATGCCGTTACTATCAGCGATAGTCCGCAAAACCGTCCAGAGCGTTTGTACTTTGTGAATCTTGGTGCCTACGAGGCCGATAAACTAGCTGAGCAGCATGCCTTTACGTTGACTGTGGCACACAGCGCGGAGCAGGCTAAACAGCAAGTAAAACAACGCATGCTGACCAACATGAGTCATCAGCACAAAGATGACTTGCATGAAGTAGATGACTGTTTCGCATTAGACTTACTCGATAGCCAATACCATATTCATCTAACCCCCAGCGGTCGCTCACAAAGTATGCGCCCTGATTGGTTTGGGTATCATGTGCTCTAGGGTGTGTTGACCTTTGAGGTGTTGTCACTGCGTTATCACCTGAGTGACATAGAATGCCTATGCGACGCAGGCACTGCCTTGCCTAACCCCCCAGTGACTGCTGCAAAAACAAACAGCAAAGTTCAACACACCCTAGCATATCAAGCAGTCCTGTCGATTAACTAATCAATCTCCCACTGCCTGATATAAGGAGCTCTCTATTGTTCAGTATCTTGTTGCTCTTGCTTGATGGCCATGCGAATGGCAATCACTACTAGAGCAAAAAGGGCAAAGGGCAGTGCGGCGAGGGCATACTCAACAACATGGCCGTCTTGGTAATTAGGTTGTAGGACAAAATGACCGCCGATACATAAGACGATAGCGACAAATAAAATGGGAAGTAGTGCGAGCTCTTTTTTTGCTTGGTGTTTTTTCACAGTGAAATGCCAGCGGTTTACAGTAGCGCTATTATATCGCAATAGTGTTAGTTTGCAGCTTCCTCTTCAACGTGATGTTCATGGTGGTGGGATGCGTGCTGGTCTGTCATATTCTCTTGCTCATTGAATACTGTAAAGATAAATTCGAGCTCTTGTTGTGTGAGCATTTCAACCTGCATTTTTATTCCTGTAGTAAGCGGTAACTTACTCGTTATCCTAGCAATAGCAGGTTTAATGCTTTATGAATTGCGTATCGGGATCTGCACTTCGATACGCACGCCATCGTTGTCAGGCAAATTACTGGCGCTTACTTTTCCTCGGTGGTAATCAGTAATGAGCCTGACTATGTATAGACCCAACCCTAAATGAGGCTGTTGTTGCTTATCTTGGCTGCGTACCGACACCATGGAGTCAAAAATGTGATCGCCAATATCACTTGGCAGTGCAGGACCTTGATTGTCAATGGTCAGTATCGCCAACGCATTATGTTGTACGAGCTTTACTGTGATGGCGCGGTCGCTATGAGTAAATTCCAGCGCATTATTGATGAGTTTATCGAGTAGTTGCGCAAAAAAGTCCGCTGAGCCGTTCACTGGTATTGGCTGCGACATCACCTCAACCTCAAATTTAGCGTTGGCATAAGCTAGCGCGTAACCCTGCATACACCCTTGCACAACCTGAGCTAAGTCATAGTCCTCACGTGCTGCCGTATTGATACTTTGTTCAAGGCGGGTCGCTTCACTCATGGTGGTGATGAGTTTGTTCAGTCGCATCACCCCTTCTTGTGCGCGAGTGAGGTATTTCTGTTGCTGTGGCTCAGTTGCTGTTAATTGTAAATTCTCAAGTGAACTGCGAACCACCGCAACCGGGGTGCGCAATTCATGCGACAACCGCGAAGACATATTCTCAAGATAATGGGTATAACCACCAAGACGATTAACAATGTTCGCGAAACTACGTGATAAGTCGCCAATCTCATCGCTATCTTCACTAACCGTTAATTGTGAGCGCACTCGGCCTTGCTCATCAATGGCTTGCTCCGCACTGTCACGCAAGCGGCGAATGCGAGATGAAATACGTGAAGCAAAGAAAAACAAGGAAATGGTGCCAATCAACATGACCGCAATAATCACGTTAAAGAGTTTCTCCAGCGCTTTGTTACGCAAAGTGCGAACACCATTGGTTGTTTCCTCGGCTATCACCGCACCAAGCACTTGATCGTTCCCCCAAATAGGATAAGCGGCGGACAAAATAACTGCCTTATTGTCGGGTGTGATACGCCAATTAGAGGCGGGCTCACCGCGCAAGGCACTGGCAATGTGACTACCCTGCAAAGCTGCAACATCATGCAGAATATCGAGAAAGTCACTCGGTGGTTTAGTCAGAATTTGGTAGTACAGTGGATGCAGAAATTGCGTTTCAAAATCATGCCAAAGCCCTTGCTCTTCGTCGCCTTGCAGCGAGCTCGCCCATACGCCATCGGCATGTTGAATGTTACCTGATTGAGCAAGTACTCGATGATGTTTATCAACGACCCAAATACGGCTACCACTGTGGCCCATACCTTTAATGATGCGCTTAATTTCGGGAGAAGGCAGTAACACGGTGCCCAATGTGCTGGCATCATTGACGTTGGATGTCGCCATTAAGTGGCGTTGCTCGGTGTTGTTATCCCAATCACTAATCGCAAAGCCAAGTTTGTTGCCCAACATATTCAGTGGCATGCGCAGTTCAATATTGTAGCCTACCTCGGTGCGTTTAAAATAGCCTTGAATATCGGTGTAGGGATTCAATTCGGGCAAGGTAAATGCGTTCACCCAGCCGTCCTCGCGAGTTGCGATAATATAGTTCTTAAGCTCACCATGTGGCGACTTTATCGCAATTTTAAGATGATCATTGCGATCCACTGCGAGTGAGTTTTTGCCTCGATATTGCACGTGGTTATCGGTTATAGCAAAAACGGCATAGAGGTGCTGAGAGTATTTTCCAACCATGTGCTTAAACGACAAATCTCGCTCATCGTGTGAAGGGGTGGGGGTTTGCAAATAGGCCCCTTGGTAGTGCCACATTAAGTTTTCATAAGGGAGCCAATCTCCGAGCTCACCATCGAGACGAATCGCATTGTTGATATTGTAGGCATAGAGATCGCGCCCTTTTTCAACTTTGTCAGTAAACTCACTGGCGTTTTCGAATAGTGCGGGGCGCTCATGCAGTGCTGTTGCAAGCGCCCTCGTTGTGCCGACTAAGGTTTTTTCTTGGCCTTTGCGTAGGTACTTTTCCATTTCCCATACATACTCGTAGCCAAGCCAAGGTAGCACAAATAAGAAACACGACAGCAATATGACCTTGCTGCGTAGGCCCAATCCCCATCGCGTCATTTATTTCATTTCCCAGCGGTAACCCATGCCATATACCGTGTTGATACAGTCAAAACTGCTATCAAGCGCTTGGAACTTACGTCGGATCCGTTTGACGTGCGAGGTAATAGTACTGTCATCAACGTAGATTTTGGCATCGCTCATTAGCTCATCTCTACTCTTTACATGGCCGGGGCGTTTAGCCAGTGAGTGCACCATCCAAAACTCGGTCACCGTCAAGTCCACAGCTTGTCCTGCCCAGTTGGCACGTAATCGCTTGAGGTTCAGTTCAAGCTTGTCTTGGGCAATGATTTCTTCGTCTTTTAACAGTGGGGAGCTTTGTGCTTCTACACGACGAAATAACGCGGCAATACGCGCAGCTAAGTGCGCCATGCTGATGTCTTTAGTAAGGTAATCATCAGCACCCATGCGCAAGCCACACACTGTGTCTATTTCACTGTCACGTGCGGTGAGAAAAATAATCGGTAAGGTTTTCGAGCGCGCCCGTAAGCTCTGACACAGCATAAAACCGCCATCAATTTCATGGCCAAGGCCAATATCCACAATAGCTAAATCGGGGAGTTTCTCGTCAAGTGCCTTTTCAGCACTTGCTCTGTCAGCGAAGCCTTGTACTTCGTAACCTTGCCCTTGGAGCATTTCGACATAGTTTTCGCGGATGGCGTTTTCATCTTCAATGATGGCGATTCGTTTCATGGCGTTAGATTTATGATGACTTTTGTTCACTATAACGAAATAAAGTGTCTGTGTGATGAACTACAGCGCAATTGCCATAATTGATCATAATTGGTGTGCTCACATTCGCTAAAGTAATGTTCAGTAATACGATGAATGCCTGCGCTACAAAATAGTACTCAATAGTACAACTTGATACATGTTTGCTCGCGCCTTTGTTGGCAAGGGGTACATGGACGCGGGAGGAACATTTGGTGTGTTAATGGAGTGTGAGCTCTAGTTTACATATTGTTTTCTTTATATACAGCAAAGTAATCTCTTGGGCCGAGCGATTTACGCTCGAACCTTATCAAGGGATAGCATAATGTCTAACAAGAAAACTCAAATAAAAGCATTAGGTCGCAAAAGTACTATTGCGATGCTAACTGCGATGTATGTTGCTGGGGGAGCAGCATCTGCACAGCCGGGCTTTGAAAAAGCGCCGGGCGGCAATTTTTATACCCCTACATTTACAGGTGAAGACCTCGCTAACTACAAAGAGTCTAAAGCACAAACACTTTTTGGTTCAGTAGGTCAACTAAACCGTCAGTATCAAAGTAACTTGCCAAAAAATGTATTCACTCCTAAAGAAGGTGTCACAGGCAAGCATACCTATATTGTACAGCTGCAAGATGATGCGGTAGTAAACTACCAAGGTGACGTCCAAGGTTATGCACCAACTGCGTTGCAAACAACACGCACATACGTTGGTCGCACGCCATTGAACGTGAAAGCGCCAGAAGTTCGAAGCTACAGCCGTTACCTAAAAGACCAGCAAAATAAAGTACTTGGTAATGCAGCCGCTAACGGCGCAAGCATCGAGATGAAGCAGCACCTAACGCTTGCTAACAACGCAATGATTGTTGAAATGACACAACAAGACGCGATGATCTTAGCCAAGCAAAAAGGTGTTAAACGCATCACTGAGAACCGTATTTTTGAACTTCGCACAGACCGTGGTCCAGAGTTCATTGGTGCCGACGCTCTTTGGAATGGTGAAGTTCCAGCTTCGACACTGAGTGTGAAAGGTGAAGGTATGGTGGTTGGTATCATCGATACCGGTATCAACACCGACCACATCGCTTTCGCGGGTGATGAAGAATACGCAAAAACTAACCCGTTCGGCGCTGGCAACTTCGTAGGTGACTGTGTCGAAGAGCCTGAACTGTGTAATGACAAGCTCATTGGTGTGCGTTCTTACCCAGAAATCACCGCTGCTAACCGCGATTTTAGATTTGGTTATCGTAACCTTCGTCCTGAAAATGGTGAAGACTACAACGGCCACGGTTCACACACTGCAAGCACAGCTGCAGGTAACACAGTGATGAACACGCCGTTGCAAACAACCACAGGTGAAGTAACGAGTGATGGTGTTGACTTACCATTCAACTTTGAAAAAACCAGTGGTGTAGCACCGCGAGCGCACGTTATTTCTTATCAGGTGTGTTGGGCTGGTCGCTCTGGTGACCTTTATGCTGGATGTCCTGAATCAGCAATTCTATCAGCGTTCGAAGATGCAATTGCTGACGGTGTTGATGCGATTAACTTCTCAATTGGTGGTGGTGAGTCATTCCCATGGGAAGATCCGATGGAGTTGGCATTTTTGAGCGCCCGTAAAGCGGGTATCTCAGTGGCCGCTGCGGCAGGTAACTCAGGTCCTTATTACTTCTCAGCAGATCATTCGTCACCTTGGGTAACCACTGTAGGCGCATCTACTCACGACCGTGTAATGGACTTAGGTTCGAAAGTTATTAATAACTTCCAAGGTACGCGAGCACCTTTTGCGGGTGAGTATCAAGGTAAGAGCTTTGCCGGTGGTATTACAGGTCCTGTAGTACTGGCTGAGAACTTCCCAGATCCAAACCCGAATGACAGCTATAACGCAGCAAGCTGTAATGTTCCGTTCCCTGCTGGTACATTCACATCAGACCAAATCGTGGTGTGTGAACGCGGCGATATCGCGCGTGTTGCCAAAGCTGAAAACGTTGCAGCTGGTGGTGCGGGTGGTTTCATTCTACAAAACACTAGTTATAGCGATAACATCGTTGCGGATAACTACGTGATCCCTGGTATTCATTTACCTGCAAGCGCGCGTTATTCAATTCGCAACTGGGTGAACGCGAACCCTGTAGGCGAAGCTATTGCGACTATTGGTGAGCCGGTCAATACCTATGGGTTTGATGAAGAAAAAGGCAACCTACTTGCCTTGTTCAGCTCAATGGGACCAAGCCGTTATATCAATAACCTAGTGCCAGATGTGACTGCGCCAGGTGTTGATATTTATGCTGCCAATGCGGACGACCAGCCGTTTACAAATAATCCAGCGCCTTCTGATTGGACGTTTATGAGTGGTACATCAATGGCTGCACCACATGTAACCGGTGCGATGACGCTGATGATGCAAATGCACCCAACGTGGACGCCTGCAGAGATTCAATCTGCGTTGATGATGACCGCTAATAAGGTAAGCATCTTTAACGGATATGCGACCTTAGACCCTTACTTCAACTTTATGGCAGGTGGTGGTTCTATCGATGTTGCTCAGGCTGCAAATGCAGGCCTGATAATGGATGAAACCATTGAGAATTATGAAGATGCTAACCCACGTAATGGTGGTTTGGTTGAATGGTTAAACCTACCTTCGTTGGTAAACCAAGACTGTGAACTTGAATGTAGCTGGATGCGTACCGTAAAAGCGACAAAAGATGGTTCATGGGACGTTTCTGGCTTCGGTTGGGGCGTACAAGGTGAAGAGCAAAGTGCAGGTGTTGAAGTCGTTGTAACACCAAGTAACTTCACGCTACAAGCCGGTGAAACACAAGATGTGATGGTAACGATGAAGCTGCCAAACATCATTGAACACAATGTTGAGCCTTCAGAGCCAGGTGCAGCGTGGAATAACACGCTGAATAAAGACACATGGTTCAACGGTAAAGTTGTATTCAAAAACGTTGAAGGTCATTCACCTGATGCACACTTCACTATGGTTGCTAAGAACACACTGGATGAGCTTCCACAGTCTGTAGACATTGATATGGCGCGCGATAAAGCGTCTGAATCTATCGTGGTAAATACAGACAGCTACAGTGAATTCACGCCAACTTATTATGGTTTGGTTAAACCAACTGAAGTTGAAGCAGAAGTACTCGGTGTAAGCCCTTATGTGACTAAGGACCGTGTTGAAAGCGCGTGGAACGTGGAATCAATCACTGTTCCTGAAGGGACTAAGCGTTTGATGGTTAAGGTTGCTTCTACTGAGCAAACATCAGACCTTGGTAGCCTTGTTGAGCCGCGTTGGCAGGTGAAAAAAGCGCACCTTATTCTGGGCTACGATGCCGATGAAAGCGGTTCATTCATGGTTACTGATGAAGAGATTGCAGAGGATCCACAAGCCCTTATTAAAGCGCTTAACGCTGAGATGGTATGTTACTCATCAAGCAGCGTAGAAGATAACTTCTGTAATATCATCGACCCAGAGCCAGGCCAATATTGGTTCGCGACAGCAGCACTTGGTGCACCTCGTGACGTGACGTACGACACAGTGACGCACTACGCTGTTATTTCTGATGATTACTCAGGTGATTTCACAGTATCAGCACCAGAGGCACACAGTGGCAATGGTAATTATGAAATCGCAATCAACTGGGATATGCCAGAGTCTGAGCTAGGCGATGTGTACTATGGTGGTTTCGCCCTTGGTAATGCGCCAGGTGCAGAAGGCACTCTAGGATTTACGTCGGTTAACTTCACTCGTGACGCGCAAGCACTGACGCTAAATGTGAGCCAAGACGCAGCGCGCGCGATGGACGTGATTGACGTTAATGTTAAGCTCAAAGCGAACTACGAGTCTAAACCTCGTGACTTTAACTTTGAACTTACTATTCCTGAAGGTATGCAAGTTTGGCCTGAAACTATGACCTCGAACAACGAAGCGGTTGCTGAGATGATCAAGGTTGAAGGTAACAAGCTAATGCTAAATGGCACTCAGGATGCAACGCGTAACGTTAAACGTGATTACATCGTGACCAACAACATCACAGACGCAAGCTGTAAAACACCGATGATTGATGAGTACTCAACAGGTGGTTACATTGACTTGCACGGTGAGTTCCGTCTACAGCCTATGGCATCTTGGTATGAAGGTGGATCACGTGAATACTTTGATGTGCCAATTGATTGGTTATTCTACAAGCAAGGCGCAAAGTTTGAAGTTTACAACCAAGTAAACAACAACGAAGTACGTCTACACCCAACAGGTGCAATGCAGTTCACACCACTTTGGTGGATTATGAGCCAACACCGTGGTCCAGGTTTCCTTGTTGAGGCATTGGCACCATTCTGGCGCGGTACATTTGAAGTTGCTTACAAGCGCGACCCATATGATCCAACAGGTCTAACTATTGCATCTCAGTATGCAGAAGAGCGTCCAGACTTAGGTGACTTACTGTTCATGGAATTCGATAACGTGACAGATAAGAACACCGGTGAAACGTTCGACTACGAGGTGATCCTACGCAGTGGTATTGATGACCACGAAGGTAAGTTCGAAGTTATCTACGCTTATGACAACCTTGGCGCAAATGTTGACGACGGTGCTATCTTCATCGAAGGCGGTGACAGCATATACTCAACACGTGCGGGCTTCAAAGACGGCGCACTACACAATGTTGTTGGCTACAACGACTTGGGTAAAGTACTACGCGATGACCTAGTGATCTGTTTTGATTATGTTGGTCCTGAGCAAAGTGAAGTTGAGTTCTCATTTAAAGCAACTGTAAACCCAGAGATGGCTGGTACATCATCAGATATCGCTCTGGCTTACAACTTTGGTGATGAGATGCACACTATGACTCACAACCTTGACGTTAAAGGCAACCTGAAAATGGCTGCAATGGACGACATGGAAGTAGACGAAAATGGTCGCATCGACGGTATCGAAGTGTCTGTACTCGATGCTGATCAGTCACCAAACGAGCTATTAGTAACGGGTGATAATATCACTGCTGAGATCGACGGCATGTCATTCAACCTGATCCCGAACGAGCACTTCCACGGTGCAACTGAGGTAACAGTGACGGTGCGTGACAAAGCGTATAACTCAGACGCGGTATCACAAACATTTATGCTGAACGTTGTATCTGATGGTATTGAGTACGGCTGTACTGATGCATCAGCGACAAACTACGACGCGAATGCAAATACAGATGATGGCAGCTGTCAGTATCCTGTAGTTGTAACGCCTGAGCCTGAAGCTAAAAAGTCATCAAGCGGTAGTACTGGCATCTTCATGTTGCTAGGCCTAGTTGGCATGATGTTAGCTCGTCGCTCACGCGCATAATAAATACTGTTGTAATACAACACTAAAGTGAGAGTAAAGCCCCTTTTTAGGGGCTTTTTTCATGCGCTGAGCAGCCCCTTTATTGCCCTTTGACGTACATTGGCGTTTCAAATTTATGAAAATTAGCCGTTGAGAGTTTGGCAATACCTCGGTTCAGGTTACAATACCGCCAATTTTGTTCCTGAGCACAGTATCAATATGAAATTGTCAGTTGAGATAAGTAAGTATCCCCTGCACCAAGATTACATCCCATTTATCAAAGACTTTATTGATAGGCTCAATGCTCATGAAGGTCTCAAAGTCATAACTAATACCATGTCGACACAAATATTTGGTGACTACGATTTGGTGATGGCGGTGTTATCTCGGGAAATGAAACGCTCGTACGAGCAATTCGGCAAAGCGGTATTTGTGTGTAAGTTCTTACACGGCGACCTTTCACCTGCAGATGCATAGGCAGTAATCGACTCATGGAAACGATCCACACCATTTTATCGGGTTTTTCAGCTATGTCGGGATGGGAATACCTCGCGGTATTACTGTCTATGGCTTATTTGCTATTGGCAATGCGCGAAAACCTATGGTGTTGGCCAGCTGCTTTTCTTAGCACATTCATATATACCGTAATGTACTACAACGGCGCGCTGCTGATGGAGTCGGTACTGCACTTTTATTATATGGGTATGGCTGTCTATGGCTGGTGGGCTTGGCGTTATGGTAAACAGCGGGTGCAAGAGCAGGGCATTACCACATACAGCATAAATAGCCATGTGTGGTTGATTGGTGTAACTACCTTGGTGTCATTGGTTATTGGCTACGTTATGGATAACTACACTCATGCAGATTATGCCTATCTCGATAGTTTAACCACATGTTTTGCGGTGGTTACAACCTACTTAGTCGCCCAGAAAGTGCTAGAAAACTGGTTGTACTGGGTTGTTATAGATGCCGCGTCGATATATCTGTATATCGCAAAAGGGTATTACCCAACGGTCGTGTTATTTGTGTTTTATACCGTTATGGCCATCGCCGGTTACGTGCGTTGGAAAGAGCAATACCAACTTAGGATGGATGAGAAAGAAGTCTATGCCTGAGTCTGTAGGGCGCATTCGTGAATTAGTCGCGGCTTTTGCGCCAGATATTCAGATCAATCAAATCACCTTCTTGCCCCAAGGGGTGAGTAATGAAAATTACCGGGTTGATACACCCGATAGAATATTATTGGTGAAGCTTTACGGTCGCGCACTTCCAGATGCTGCAATTAAGGCCCAGCATGCATTAGCAAAATTGGGCGTGTGCCCAGAGCCGTTTTATGTGGATGCGGCACATCCGGTGGCCATATTCGACTATTTGCCCGGCACCATGGCGACACAATTCGATCACCATCAAGCAGTGACAAAATTAGTACAAATTCACCGTTATCAGGCTAATACCGAACGCTTGGATTTACACTACGAACTTCATCAATATCGCAATGAGGCCTTTTATCAAGATTACGCTGCGCAGCTTGAAAGCGTTGTGCAGCAGACTCGCACGCTAAAAGAAGATTGGTGTTTTTGCCACAACGATCTGATTAAAGAAAATGTGATCAGTCATCGCCAACAGTGGCACTTTATAGACTTTGAATATGCGCAGCTTTCCGATAGGTATTTTGATTTAGCTATGCTGACTTTGAGTTTTGAGTTGTCAGCGCGTGAGCAACAGGTATTTTTTAGTCATTACTTTAATGCCATCAAGCTCACTGGAAATTGGCAAAAATTCAAAGCCATGCAGAAGCTTGTGGCGGCATTAAACTACTTTTGGTACGAACGTCAGGGCGTACAGCAGCGTGTTGCAGGAGCTAAAGCTCAGCTGGATAAGTTGCTCGGTTAAATACCTCCGAGTCGCTGTGCGAGTTCTTTGTATTTCTCTACGTCAGTTTTCTCAAACATGGGGTCGCCGTTATCATCTTGGCTTTTGGCAATGAGTAGGCTTTCGCGCGCTAAGCGTTTTACGCGTTCTATTTTTACACCAAGAAATTCAGCGACTTGTTCTGAGGTCATTAAATCCATTGTTGGGCTCCACGGGTGATCATAAGTTTTAATTAAAGCCCATCTTAGCCCCATTGTCACAGATAATACAAAAGAATAATTCTACAATTATCTGTTTTAAAAAGAGTTACACCGTAATTTTAAAGTGAAATTTAACGCTCAATATTGTTCGTATTGTGCTTTGTAATGCTGCCAGAAGCCAATCGAGCGGGTATTTAGCGGTTGGCGTATTTGTAGTTTACTGGCTGTTGCGCAGGCACTCGCTGTGGTGTAAAACGCCAAGCTATCATTTTGCCAAGGAAGCGCGCAAAAGTCGTACAGCGTGCGGATCACTGGTTCACCTTGCATGGCCAATTGCTCATAGCGTTGAATCACGACATTGTGAGGGTATTTGTTGGCGAAGTGCGATGCCAGCATGACATAGTCATCGTAAAATGCTTGGATATTGCTTAAGTCAAAAGCGTAATGATGAAATGGGCTTTGTACTTGATAAAGCTGGCGCATATTGGCGATGCACGTATCCTCTTTATCGCGCAGCATCAACACAATCTTGGCGTGCGGAAATGCCGCCACAATAAAATCAATGTAATAGAAATTGAATGGTTGTTTGTCACAGCCACGCTCACAGGCACCTTTGAGTTGGTTGTAGCGTTGCAAGTATGCGTCAGCGAGATGAGTTAAGTTAGCGTGTGCGGCGCTTTGAAGTATCTGCGTTGAGACAATGCCCCCTCCTTGTACATTACTTATTTGTTTCACTAACTGGGCAATATCGTTGAGCTCCCCCATAGAAGCAAGTTGTGTACTTTGACATGCAATTTTATCCAGCAATGTGGTGCCAGAGCGCGGCATGCCAGCAATAAAAACGGGTTGTGCGCGCTCTTTAGTAGCTGATAATACAGGAAGTGTCATGATGTCTTGGCAGAAATCATGGTGCCTTTTGGCATCAAACTGTACACGCCCATCTTGCGCCTTTTTACTGTGTTCAAAAGCAATAAATGCTTCATGAAATTCTTCAAGTTTCTCGTGTTCCAGCGCTTTTGCGTGTAGCAAGTGTTGTTGTGCTAAAGGCGAGGCAGGGCGCGTTAGTAGCGCACTAAGTTGCTTTATGTGAGCAGGTGCATCTTCAGTGTTACTTTGTTGCGCCAATATGTAGTGCGCGCGATGGTGAGCAGGATCCTTATCTAAGGCTTTGTGCAGCAGCGCAATCGCCTGTTCTTGTTGACCTACAATGGTGTGACTTATGGCGCTATTGACTAGAATGTCAGCGTTCTTTGGCTCATGTTCCAACGCGTTAAGTTGGTATTGATGAGCCGTTTCATAGTGGCCTAGGCGAGTATGCAGATTTGCAAGGGTATCCAAGATGATGGCATCGTCAAAAGTATCGCTCTCTAACTGGGCCAATATGCATTGGCAACCACTCACATCACCCAGTAAATACAGGTATTTTGCTTTGGCAACATGGTAATCAGATTGTTGCGATAGGCTCAGTGCTTTATCAATGACCTTCAGTGCTTTGTGTAAATCCCCCGCTTGCATATTAACCTGCGCCAGCAAAGACCAAGCTAGGTGATCGTTTGGTGCATGTTGCAGTGCCTGCACTAAACGATGATGTGCCTGCTGTAGTTGGCCTTGTGCCAATAAGCGATGGATGTCATTAACGAGCGTGGGTGTTGTCATAAGTGTATGAGTGATTAACAAAGTGCGAATGATTTACCAAGATAATAAAACGCTTAGGTGAGTAAAGTAAAAAGGGCAGCGAATGCTGCCCTTTTTGTGCGTGTTGTATTTACAGTTCAAAGTTGTATGTAAACTTCACACCAATGGTACGCGGTGTAGTGATGTAGTGACCATATACACGTTGTAGCTCCGGTAACTCGCGGTTTTTCGCTTCAAATCGTGCATCACCAGCCCATGACTTATCACGGCGTGTTGATGTAAACGCATACTTATCGAATAAGTTGTTCACGTATACAGTTGCACTCCACATATCACCTGAGATTTGTGCTGATAAGTTGCTTAGCGCATAACCTGGCAACACTTCACCATCTGCTTTTAGACCCACTTTAGTGTAGACGTCGCTTTGAGCGGTAATACCATAGTTAATGTTCAGGTATTTATCACCAAATACTTCTTGCTCATAACCGATACCCATAGAGGCCTGATGTTCAGGCGCACCCGGTAGGCGATCGCCGTCAGCACCGTCATAGTATGGTTGCATTACTGCGACTTCTTGCGCGCTGAAGCCGTCTTCTTCTTTGATTACATCGAATAAGAATGGCGCATCTTCAGTTAACTCAGCTTTCGCATATGAGTAGGTTGCATACATGGTCCAGTTGTCACCAATAAGCGCACGTGTAGATAGTTCAACACCTTGAGAGCGTGCAGAGCCCGCATTTGAGGTAATGATCTCTTGACCGTTTACGGTAGTTGATTGGATTTGTGCATCATCCCAGTCAACGCTAAATAATGCCGCGTTGAAATGAAGCTTGTTGCCCAACCACGTTGATTTAATACCTAGCTCATAGTTGGTCGTTGTATCTGGTGTATAAGCTAACTCATTAGGGAGTGCGCAGACAATTTGCTGATCTGGTAATACATCAGGGCATGACTCTAAACCGTTACTACCACCGATACGGAAGCCTTCACTAATAGTGAAATAGGTCACA
Source organism: Pseudoalteromonas maris (assembly GCF_049257235.1). Taxonomy (NCBI): domain Bacteria; kingdom Pseudomonadati; phylum Pseudomonadota; class Gammaproteobacteria; order Alteromonadales; family Pseudoalteromonadaceae; genus Pseudoalteromonas; species Pseudoalteromonas maris. The sequence continues at coordinate 49,496 of NZ_JBMMUF010000003.1, read as the reverse complement.
ACACCATTATCAAAAGTGTAGTTGGCATTGAGCTTAAATAGGCTACCGTCATCTTCTGCTGACGTTGGCTCAAGCGCAATATCTTGCACTGTTGAATATAAAACATCGTCGTACACGTCATAAAGTGGTGTAGCTGAACCTGATTTAGATTCAATTTCATACTCATAGAAACGCGCACCAAGCGTTACAGTAAGTTGATCATTAAATGCATAGCCCACTTCACCAAACAAGGCCTTTTCCGTTGTCTCAGACTGAGATAGGGCAATGTATTCTAAGTCGTCTTCGATGTTTGGAACATCAGAGCCGTAATCGAATAGATCAAAGTTTGGTGCGTACTCGCGATCGTCTGACTTGCTTTCAAATTTGTTGTAGTAACCACCTACTATCCAGTTCCATGGACCGTCACTGCTTGATACTAAACGTAGTTCTTGAGTGAAGCTGTCTTGATCGCTGGTGTCGTTGGTGTAGCCCACAAATGCAGGGAACGCGGCATAGCCACTCCAGATATCGTAAAGAAGATCAGTTTGGTCACGCTGCCCTTGCTGCTCGTAGGTTGACCAACCAGAAGCAGAGACTAACTCAGCAAAACCCAAGTCAGCTTTTAGCTCTAGGCTTAATAATTCATCTGTTTGCTCATTTGGCTCTTCTACACGGTATGCTGAGTCGTATTTACCCACGAGATCATGCATTGGATTTTGTGGGCTAATAGAGCCATATTGAGTAATTGAGTTACCGCCGTGCTCTTGCTTTTGATAGAAGTAATTCAGCGTGCCTTCAAACGTCTCGTTAGGAGCCCAGCGTAACGAGATACGTGCAGTGGTGATGTCTTCATCATTGGCATCTTCAACTTGTTTGATGTTGGCTGCAACGTCATCGGCATTTGACCAATCAGGGTCAGGTAATGACACACCCGGCTCACGCACAACAAAGTTATAATCAAGGTAACCTGGGTTGTGGTAGTGATTAACGCTAGCACGAACCGCTAATTCATCTTCGATAAGCGGCGTATTGAACACAAAACCTGCTTCGCCACCCATGCCGTCACTTTGCGACAACGAGAATAAGTCGCCAGTGATTTGGCCTTCAGTCATATCAAGTACAGGCTCGTTAAGCATGTAGCGAATCGCGCCACCTAACGTACCAGCGCCATACAACGTACCTTGCGGGCCAATCAAAACCTCTACGCGTTGAACGTCAGTTAAACGTAGGTTGATGTTCAGTGGGATTTCACCTAAGTACGTGGCAACTGTACCGCTGTCTGAAGCGCGTTCTGATGAGTTAGTATTAAGGCCACGAACAATGATAGGCGAGCCTTCACGACCACCCTGATCTGTGATGGTTAAACCTGGCACCCAGCGCGCAACATCTTCGAGTTGGGCGATGTTCTGATCTTTCATCACATCTGAGTCCATAGCCGTGATATTCAAAGGTGCCTCTTGTGCAGAGCCACTACGGCGAGTTGCCGTGATTTGAATAACTTCTAAAGACTTTTCTTTTTTGGCTTCTGTTGCCGCTTCTTCTGCAACAGCAGTATTAAAGAAGCTACTGGCAATTGCCGCAGCAACGAGCGTAGGCTTAAATGTTTTCATTGTCCGATGACCCTGTAATGTATATGTAGCAAAGTTGTATTGCATATATGAAACACGTTAACTTTGTGTTTGCAACCCCTTGAAATGGGTAAAAATATTTATATGCACTTAGTTTGCTTTTCTATGCTTTTTTGCCGATAAATCGTGAATTTTCGTGCAAAAAAAGATAGATGAAAATTTTCTAAGTATGCATTTCACTCATACAGAGCGCTCAATGTTGTGCTGATGTGACCACCAAGCTAATGGAGCGTGCTCATTACTGGCAATGAATACTTAGGTACTCAAAAAGCGCTTAAGTGAATTTTGATGCAATTATATAGAATTTTCATTCATTCGCTAGATGCTTTTAGTTAACTTTGTGTCGTAATTTTGTAATTTTTATGTGTATTTGTGCGCTTTTTAAGGTTTTTACCTTAAAAAGGGATGAATTGATGCATATTTAGCCTGAATGTTGAACTAATATGTCCCCTTGGAAATCACGCCCTAATGAAAGCTGTTGAAATAATCGCCATAAGAATCAGTAGGGCTAGTATTTAGCGGGTTATCTCATTACTATACACAGGTCGTTGTCCTGACGACTTCATGCTCTCGTGGTGAAATGGATATCACGTGGCCCTCCGGAGGCCAAGTTCCAGGTTCGATCCCTGGCGGGAGCGCCAGTATTAACATGTATGTGTATTGTTGCGTATTCTCTAGTCACTCTCATATCGAAAGCATCATTAGCGAACTGCTTGTTGGTGAGCGTCTCATTGCAATGAGGAATAGATGACATCCGACTGTTTATTCACCTAGCTGCAGCTAAAATCCCCCCTTTTGTTTGACTTTTTTCGCTTTTTTTACTTTTTTATATATCGGGTTGATATAAATTTCATGTCAATTTTGCGACGATTTTATCCGCTCAGTGAGGTAGGGGAAGCGGGAGAATAATGGTTTAGAGTGCTTCCAGTTTATACGTGTTTCAGCAGCTTGTAGGTTAGAGCTAGGCACTAGCAAGGAGAACAAGCTGCATGGATCAGTTTACCATCCTCATCATGATCGTTATTTCCAGTGCGATCATGACCCTGACCATGGTGTCAGACTACATTTTTGACTCTAGTCAAAAACATACGCTAGATTGGGCTTTTGCTGGTGCTGCCTTTTCGGTGGCGAGCACCCTAGCGGTGTTTGATCAGTATCACGCAATGGCACAGCCAACCGTAACTGTGTTTCTCAATGCTTTTTTTATTATAGGTCATGCACTTATTTTAAAAGGCTGTCTGCGCCTGATGGGGCATCAATCTGGCTACTTTGCTGTGGTTGCACTCTCTATAATTGTTGTGGCAATACAATTTGTTCCAGCTGTCGTTGCTTCAGCGCAGCTTAGAGTGCTAATCCTTTCTCCTGTCGTTATTGTCATAAACCTTGCAGCTCTGACAGTGCTCGCGAAGCACCTACGATCTAAGGAGTTTAGGGGGTTATTACCCTTGATTTTAAGTGTTTTTATGTTTCTGGTGCTTTATATCCTGAGATTTATATCGATGGCTCAAGGCGATGGGGGCATTGAGTATATAAAAGAAGGCTTTGTATATATTGGTAACTTTCTTCTTTCTTCATATTATTTCTTGTTGACCGTATCGCTGATATTCACCAATTTTTGGTTTAGTGAACAAAAACTCAAAGCGATGGCCGTGACCGATAACTTAACTGGGTTTTTTAATCGCAATGCTCTCGTTCCATTTGTTTCTAAGGCGTATAACTTTGCCAAGCGAGAAAACCTAAGGCTGGCGTTTATCATGATTGATGTTGATCACTTTAAAAAAGTTAATGATGAATATGGCCATCATGTTGGGGATAAAGTGCTACAGCGCATATCGTCAGTCGTAACAGGGTATATCCGAGAGCAAGACTCGGTCTTTAGAATGGGTGGTGAAGAGTTTTTATTGGTGGCTTTGAAAACTGATTGTGATGGCGCAATTATCTTAGCAGAACGTCTGAGGGAGGCCATATCTCAGTGCACCATCGCTGTATCTAACGAAGAAGAAATCCAGATTACTGTGAGCATTGGTATCAGTACTAATTCATCACATGATGACAATTGGCAAGGCGCCATAGAGAGGGCTGACTACGCCTTGTATGAAGCAAAACACAATGGTCGAAATCGCGTGCAAATGTCCTCGCCATCATTGTGTTATGGCACAGTGCAATCAGCGTGACGCCATTAAAGACTCTTTAGTTGCCTGCATCAAGGTGCAGCTTTAGCACCGAGTATGTCTCGCAATCTTTATTCACAAAAATACCAATTGGCATGGACATTAACGGTGCGTCCGCAAGCGCCACCTCTAGGGTTGGATCCATATTCTGTTGGTATGATGCAACGCTATACTTATCCCCCATTGCAAAATTCACTCTGCCCTTTTTGAGCATCTCTAACCCTTGATATATGGATTCTACAAACACTAATTCTAACCCGCGTTGAATCAGTTGCTGGTGCAACTCTCCTTCTTTGGAGGGCCTGAGCACAGCCACTTTTTTATTGGTGAATGGCACTCCACCATAGAGTTTAAAATTAGGTTGCAAAGTAGCCGACACAAGGGTTATGTCGATGGTCTCTCCGAGTGGCACAAAGTCACTGCCCAAATCACCTTGTTTGGGAGGGTAGAAGCTCGCGCACCAATCCCCTTGCGCAATCGTTCGTTGTGCTCGTGCAGGAGGAACAATATCAGCCGATAACTCTATTGGTGCCTGCTTTAACGCCGAGCGCAACAACTCAAAAGCAACCCCATTTGATTCTTGTAAGGCAGTAGTAAAAGGAGGGTATTCGACTGCGATAACAGTGACGTTTTGCTTAGGTTGCGTGTTTGCGTTTAACGCAAAACTGCTAACGAGTATGGCAGCAGAACTTAACTTGAATGCTAGCGTGCGCTCGTGAAAATCCGCTTTTTTGAGGTGTGTGTATAGAAAGTCGCGAATTCGCATTTGTGCACTACAGAGTATTCAATCATGGTCGCAATGTATTTAAGAGTAGTATACGGCGAGTGCATTTATACGTTGATCACGACAAAAACTTCACACTTGTATTGTTACCCTCGTGTCATCAATCACAGTGTGAGATTAATTACATGAATAAGATCATTCCTTTGCTGGTCGCTTTGTTATCAGTTGCAGGCTGCCAGCAAAGCCATTTAGAGATATTCCCACCCCTTGAGAATGAGCAGCTGATGGTGCAAAAGTTCTCTGTGGAGCAGATGCGAGAGGATATCGATGCATTTGTTGATGGTGCGATTAGCCGCCACCCCGATATACAAGAGTACGCGGAGCTCAGATTACTAAAAGACAAAGCTGCGCAACTCAAATCCGGCATTACCCACCCTCTTACGCGCACAGAGTTCTACCGAGTTGTTGGTCAATTGTCACCGTATTTTCAAGACGGGCATTCCTTTTTATTGTGGCCATACCAAGAACTTAACAAGGCACTCGATGCAGGGCATAAAAAATTTCCGCTTGCGGTGCTTATTACCAATGACGGTCGCTTGCAAATAAAACACAGCTATCGACTTAACAGTACACAAGTGCCGCGCCTTAGCGAGATAAAGTCCATTAATGGTGTCGATAGTGAGACCATTGTTGCAAAGTTGATGAGTTATGCTGGGGGTGAAACCGAGCTGTTACGTCGACATTCGGTGGCCATGAGATTCGGTACATCATTGTGGGCTAGTTATGGTTGGCTAGACACGTTTAATGTAGAAATCTCATCGCCAAATGGTATTCAAAGCATATCGATTAACCCTCAATATAGCTGGCCTGTAGCGAGTGAATCGACTCATCAAAGTGCAGACAAAGCACATTATTATTTGCAGTTATCTGATGAAGTGGGGTTTATCTATCTTGCGCATTTTGATGTGCCCATCGAAGAGTTTAGCCAATTTATCGATCACACGTTCGCCACTATTCGCAAACAAAACATTCAGCAGTTAATCATAGATGTTCGTGATAACCCCGGAGGCAACACCGATACAGTGACATATTTGGCGCGTCACTTCGCACGTCTACAGTGTACAAAAGCCGCGGTGTCATTGCCGCGGCTTTTATGCTGTTAGCGCAAGTGGCAAAGGCCACCTAAACTCATAGCCACTTTTTGAGTTTGAAATAAACGGCTATGCCGCCCGTTAATACAACCAAGGCGATAACAAACAAGGGGAATGCAACATCTGACTCAGTGCCTGGGATCCCCCCAATGTTCACTCCCAACAGGCCGGTGAGAAAGCCAAGAGGCAAGAATAGAGCGGCAACAACCGACATGACATACATGCGAGCGTTTAGCTGCTCAGAGACTTGGCTGGCGACTTCTTGTTGAATAATTTGCGCGCGCTCAATGTTCAAATCCAGCTCTTCTAAGTAACGTACCAGGTGGTTGGTGGTTTCTCTGACGCGGGCTACATCGCTTTCTTTGAGCCAATGAGGTCGCTCGTTGAGTAAGGCTCTCAAAGCCTCTTTTTGTGGGCGAATGTAACGTTTTAGACCAATCGTTTGGCGGCGAACTTGCGACAGTGCATTGTGGTCATACGCTTTGGGAGTGCTGTCGACAATGTCTTCAAACTCATCCATTTTATCTTCTAAGTTATCAATCACATCTTGCATGCGCGAGGTGAGATTTTCACACAGCTGGCAAATCAATGATGAGGTATCACTTGGGCCCTTGCCTTGTCGCAGAGACTCAGCAAGCGCGCTAACCGAAAGAAGACGACGATGACGTGTTGAAACAATCAGGTGTTCTTGCACGCACAAACGAATTGAGACCATGTCGTCAGGAGTTTGCTCAGGATTAAGGTTTACGCCACGTAAAAACATCAAGCTCGCCTGAGCATCAGACACAACACGAGGGCGCGTTTCACCCGCCATGAGTGCCTGCTTTGAAAAGTCACTCAGTTGCGCAGCATCAAGAAACGCTTTTGCATCGTCAAGTTGATAATCTAGGTGTAGCCATAAGGTGCCGTCTTCACGATTCCAGGTACTAATTTGTTCTGCACTGGTGAGTTGTTTGCTTATCCCGCCGCGGCCATCAAGTACTAAGGCATGAATTAGTGCGCTCATTATCGTATTCACTTTTTATTCGTGTGTATTTCCTCTATCCTTGACTACAACTTCGTAGAGATCAATTAATTAAATTAATCGACGCGAGTAATTTAATTCACTTCCCTTTGTGGTGAATTACCGTATAAAGCGGTTTTTTGACAACTGCTCCTCAATAAGGAGCACTGATCCGGTAGCCATTATGAATAATAAAATACTAGTGGGTTGGCGCGAGTGGGTCGCTTTACCAGACTTAGGCATCGAGCAAATTAAAGCAAAAGTGGATACAGGTGCGCGTACTTCATGTGTGCATGCATTCAAGGTTGATCCTTTTGACAAAGATGGTGAGCAATGGGTCAGGTTTTGGGTGCACCCAAACCAAGATGACTCAGATACAGAGCTGGTGTGCGAAGCTAAAGTAAAAGATGAGCGCACTGTGACTGATTCAGGTGGCCACAAAGAAATGCGTTATGTGATTGAGACCACACTGAGTATCAATGCTCAGCAATGGCCGATTGAAGCTACCCTAACTAATCGCGATACAATGAAGTTTCGTATGTTACTTGGACGCACCGCAATGGAAGGCAGGATCGTTGTAGATCCTGTACTATCACACCAGACAAAGTTAAAAGGATAACTATGAAAATCGGTATTTTATCGCGCAATAAAAACCTATATTCAACTCGTCGCTTAATTGAGGCAGCGCAGGCTCGTGGACATGAAGTACAGGTGTTAGATGCACTTCGTTGCTATATGAACATTAACTCCGATGAACCTGAAATACACTATAAAGGTGAAAAGCTAGAGGGCTTCAATGCGATTATCCCTCGCATCGGCGCGTCAGTAACATTTTATGGCTGCTCGGTTTTACGTCAGTTTGAAATGATGGGTGTTTACCCTGTAAATGAATCAGTTGCTATTACTCGCTCACGAGACAAACTGCGCTCATTACAATTACTATCACGCAAAGGCGTAGGTATGCCAGTAACAGGCTTTGCATCAAAACCAGATGATGTTAAAGACTTACTGGAAATGGTAGGTGGCGCTCCGGTAGTAATTAAGCTCCTAGAAGGCACGCAAGGTATTGGTGTGGTGCTTGCTGAGACGCGCAAAGCTGCAGAAAGTGTTATTGAAGCTTTCATGGGCTTAAAAGCCAACATCATGGTGCAAGAGTACATCAAAGAAGCAGGCGGTGCAGATATTCGCTGTTTCGTAATTGGTGACAAGGTAATTGCAGCGATGAAGCGTCAAGCGCAAGAAGGTGAATTTCGCTCTAATTTGCACCGCGGTGGCAGTGCAAGCCTCGTGCGTATTACCCCAGAAGAGCGTAAAACAGCCGTTGCCGCAGCTAAAGCAATGGGCTTGAATGTTGCAGGTGTTGACTTGCTGCGCTCAGAGCGTGGACCTTTGGTGATGGAAGTAAACTCGTCGCCAGGCCTAGAAGGTATCGAAGTAGCAACCGGTAAGGATATCGCGAGCATGATTATTCAATTTATCGAGAAGAACGCAAAAGCGAAAAGGACACGCACACGTGGCAAGGGCTAAGAAAAATTCACCTTTTACGATACTCTCTGAGCAAGTAGCCCCCGGGGAGCGTCGTGAGTTTGAATTAGAAGCTGCAAAGCTCTACACCCACTCACCATTGACGATTAACTTCGAGGTGGTGCATGGTGTGGAGCCGGGCCCCACTTTATTGGTCTGTGCAGCGATTCACGGAGATGAGCTAAACGGCATTGAAATTGTGCGACAAACACTCGCTAAAATCGATGCCAACAAGCTCCGTGGAACCTTAATAGCGGTGCCCGTTGTTAATGTGTTTGGCTTTATTCACAAGTCCCGTTATTTGCCTGATAGGCGGGATCTCAACCGCAGCTTCCCAGGCTCAATTCGTGGTTCTGTCGCCGGACGCATGGCGCATACGTTTTTTAACGAAGTAGCTGTGCTGTGTAGTCACATTATTGATTTGCATACAGGCGCAATTCATCGCACGAACTTACCGCAAATTCGCGCTGATTTAAGTAGCGATGAGACGGCTAAGATAGCCAATGCGTTTGGTACTCCAGCGGTGATTAATGCATCTTTACGTAATGGCTCGTTACGCTCGGAAGCAGCAGAACGGGGTATTCCCGTGATCACCTACGAAGCGGGTGAAGCGCTACGCTTTGACCCGATAGCTATTGCCGCGGGTGTGCAGGGCGTTGAAAATGTAATGCGTAAATTGCGCATGTTGCGCGGAAAGCGCACACGTAAACAACCAGAGCCGGTGATTGCCAGCGCCACAAGTTGGATAAGAGCAGACATCGACGGCATTATTCGCGCTCAAGTTTCCCTTGGCGAGCGGGTGATGAAAGGACAGGTTTTAGCGTATATCAGCAGCCCATTGGGCAGCTCTGAGTGCGAAATGGTGGCACCACGCAGTGGTATCGTTATCGGCCAGCAAACATTGCCATTGGTTAATGAAGGGGACGCGGTATTCCATCTTGCCTATTTTGCTCACGCAAACAGCCTTGTGGAGCAACAGCTTGAGCATTTCATCGATGAAATTAGTGACCTAGATGATGAGTTAAAGACCGCTGAGCTCAATAACTAAAGCTCTATGACTTAAATGAAAATAAGCGCTTTGAGCGCTTATTTTTTTGGTCCGATTATCTTGCGAATAGGTTTGGCTTTTTGTGGTGGTTTGTTTAGCACCATCACCGGGCGGGTCACAAATAAGTTGTTAGGATAGAGTACCTTGTGGCCGTCGATATGCTCCAACACCACATTCATAAAGCCCATCTCTACAATCCGTCCCTCGATAAAGTTGGCACCATCAATCACTTTTACCCAATAGCCAACGCGGCAATCGTTTTGCACAAACATCAATAGGAAAGATGTCAGATTAGACAGCAGTGACCAACCAGCAAATAGCGCTACACCGAGCATCGCGAAAAGGCTCGAACCGATAACCAGCAAACCACGCAGCTCAATGCCCCAAAACACCAGCAGCACACAGGTTAATACAAAGGCGAGTAATAGTTTTAACAGAAACTGTGCTCTTTGCTTACGGTGTGGGTCTACCCTTCCGCGTATGGTTTTATTGAACAGTTTGACCAGTAACCGCGCAAAAATAGGAAACAGAATAATGGTTGTAAGGGTGATGGCCCATTTGTAGTTGTCGGTAATGATGTCTACGAACGACACAGTGAATCCTAATCAATGAAGGTGTTTATCTGAAGCATGCTGTATAGCATACAAAAACACGCTAACCAACTGATTGTAAGGCTTAGAAAGAATTTTTTACGGTGATAAGCCACTGTAATGAATCAACGTCATCAGGGCGATTAATGGGGCGAGCAACGTCAAAGTGAATAACCGTACCCGCGTTAGCGCGACTTGGCGCAAGGCGCAAACCTAAGCCTACATTTTGGCGAAAGTGAGTCGAGGAGTCATTGCTGTTTTGCCATGCTTGACCGCCATCGTAAAAGGCCGCACCACCAACGCGAAATAATTGCCACAGGTTATATTCCCAATAGTAGCGCTTTTCGATGCTCACCAGCGCCCTGCGATCACCTTGTTGGTAATCACTTGGATAACCTCGCAAGCCCGTATCACCCCCGAGGGTGAGTTGTTTATCTGCCGTCAGACCTTGAGCGCCATCTAAGTTAACTTTAACGTACCAAGATTCATCGCTATCACTGTTGTAAAAGTATTCCGCTTGGGTAGAGAGCATTAAGTTTTCGGCTTTAAGGTCTTGTTCAAGCACTGCGCCATTAATACCTACTTGCCAACGCCACAGGCTATTTTGATTGATGTAATGACTGCGGCTGACGTTGAGTTTGATAATATATCGGCTGATATCATCACTTAAAGACTCTGGTGAGTAGCCCAGCAAGGTATTGATTTGCCATCCTAAATTAAGATCCTCTGTGCGTGTTATGGAATCGATGTTATGTACTTTGACATATTCATCTTGTAACCAATTGACGCTGACATAGGGATAAGAAAACACGCGTTGCTTTGCAAGCGGTAGATTGGTGTTATCCAACTCATAAAAACGTTCTTTTTGGTAGTGATAACCCACAACGATACGTCGTGTCCAATCATCAGCAGGTGAACTCGAGCGCCCGTAAAATAAGCTGCTCTGCGTGGTGTGTTGGGAGAACTCGCTGATCTCTTCACCTTTGTCATAGAGCCTTTCTACTCGTCGATTGCTGCCATTAGAGAAGCCATAGCTGGTGGGAGTGGCCAACGAGAAAAACGGGTAAGACAACGACACCCAGTGGCGCTCGCCATCATCGTTATCGGCATATTCAATACGGCTGCGATAGCGACTACCCAGTACGTTTGGGTCGGCATAAATAAATTCATAGCCGGTGCGATCGCCATCATTAGTACGTGCTAAGGAGATACGTTTGCCCCAGCCTAAGAAGTTGCTGTCGCGAAACCCTATGGTTGAACGGTTGTCGCCACCGCTGCGACTGAAGCTAATTTCAGGAAGTAAGGTCCACAACTCTTTGGTTTCAACGGTAACATCAACACTGCCATCACAATACTTAAACGCGTATATGCGTGCATCGTACAGGTATTCTTGTTCACGTAATAAGCGTTCCGACTCGCGCAAAAGCTCAGGGTTGTATGGATCTTCTTGTGCAAACAATAGAATGTTTTGCAGCACTTGTTGGTCGGTCATTATGTGCATATCGTTGGCTAGACGAAAAAGCCAATTGTTTTCTTCGGGTTTGTCGGTATCGAAAATGTTGTTTTGCACAAAACGAATTGAGCGAATATAGCTGGTGGTATCTGCCTCGGGAAGAGGCTGAGTATCTGTTAGCTGACGCGATAGTAAGGACTGCTCTTGATTTGCTTGTGTCGGATTGATGCAGCCGCTACCCGCGGCATAAGCTTGCCCCATTGCTATGGTTAAAATTCCTATGGATACAAGCAGTTGCTTCATTCAGATGCGGTCTTTTGATGTTGGTGTTTATCTTAAGTCTACTGTACATCGAATCATCTTTCCCTTAAATACCTAGATAATTTTTCGAGCAATTGTTGCGACTCAACACCGCTGGGCGCTATCCAAATATTGTCACCATAATATTCATAGTGCAGCTCAAAAGGCTGTTGTTGGAAATAGAAGCGTTGCATATGTCTGTCTGCACCTTGCTCAAAATCGCCAAGCGTTATATCGTTTTTAGCAAGGAAAATGCTGCTCCAAAAGTCAAACTCGTCAGCATCCGGCATTACATCGGGTGTAATAATGATGATGAAATGATCTCGGTCTAGACTTAAGGTAGTCACGTTAATTAACTCTCTATGTTTATGAAATATATATATTTAGTTTTTGTTTTGCTGGCTTTTCCCAGCCTTGCAAATGAGCAGCTCGCAAAACGATGTCAAAGTTGTCACGGTTTAGATGGCATTGCCACCGCTGACAACACACCGCACTTGAAAGGGCAGCACCGTGCCTATTTACGCCAGCAGTTAATGGATTATAAAACACGAAAACGCCGGCACGGAATAATGTCAGCGATGGCCGCGACGTTGACTCAGCAAGAAATCGATCAACTTGCGAATTATTACGGAGTCGCTCACCGCTCAGAACAAGGTGATGAGACTCATTCCGCTGACAAATAATTACGGATGAGTGTCATAAATGCACCGCCGTACTTAGTGAGTTTGGTAAAGCCTACCCCCGATACCTTTAAGAACTCGGTGTCATTGGTTGGCATTAGCTGCGCCATCTCCGCAAGCGTACGGTCATTGAATACCACATAAGGTGGTACATCATCCTCGTCAGCTAGCTGCTTTCTTAACGCCCGCAGCTTAGCAAAGAGCTTTTTGTCATAGTTAAATTGAGCAAGCTTATCTTGATAAACATGCTTGGCCTGTAGACGAGGCTCAGCAAGTTTGAGCTGATATTCACCCTTTAATACGGGTCGCGCAGCTTCTGTGAGTCGCAGTACTGAACCTTGCGTGATGTCTTGATGCAGCAGCCCATGATGCACAAGTTGACGTAAAATGCTTAGCCAATACTCACTGCTGTGATCTTTGCCAATGCCATAGGTACTGAGATTATGATGATCCATATCGCGAATACGTTGCGTGTTGGCTCCGCGCAAGACCTCAACAATGTAACCTAAACCAAAACGCTGACCCGCGCGATAGACGCAGGATAATGCTTGCTGTGCCACAGTGGTACCGTCAAATTGCTGCGGTGGATTAAGGCAGATATCACAGTTACCGCATGACTCTCGTTGGTATTCACTAAAATAATTAAGCAAAATTTGGCGACGGCAAGTTTGTGCTTGGGCAAAGTTTGCCATGGCATTGAAGCGTTGCTCTTCTACGAGGCGACGCTGCTCATCGTCAATGTCTTCAAAAAAACGGCGTACTCGCGGGATGTCAGCAGGGTCAAAATACATAATTGCTTCTGCAGCTAAACCATCGCGCCCAGCGCGGCCAGTTTCTTGATAGTAAGACTCGATGTTTTTAGGAATGTCGTAATGCACCACAAAGCGCACATTGGGCTTATTGATACCCATGCCAAAGGCGACAGTAGCAACGACAATTTGAATGTCATCTTTGGCGAATGCATTATGCACAAAATGGCGCGAGTCATTGGTCATTCCGGCATGGTAACCCGCGACATTGAACCCGGATTCACTGAGCTTTTGCGCAAGATCGTCAACGCGTTTTCGACTTGTGCAGTAAATAATGCCACTTTGCCCACTTTGACTGCGTAAGTAGCGCAAAAGCTGGGTAAAGGGTTTGAACTTCTCTTCAAGCGTATAGCGAATATTGGGCCGATCAAAACTGCCAATATGTACATGCGGCGAGCGCAGTCCTAACTGATTTACGATATCCACTCGGGTTGCGCTATCTGCGGTAGCGGTCAGCGCCATCATTGGTACGTGTGCAAAGCGCTGCTTTAGTTCGCGTAAGCGAAAGTAGTGAGGGCGAAAATCATGACCCCAATGCGACACACAATGGGCCTCATCAACGGCAATTAAACTCAATTGCAAATGGCTTAGACGTTCCAAAAACTCATATTGCAGCGCTTTTTCAGGGGCCACATATAAGAGCTTTATTTGGCCGTCATGCAATTGTTGATAGACGAGGTGCTGCTGTTGTGGTGTGAGCGAATTATTGATATACGCAGCTTTGACGCCTTGTGCATTAAGTTGGGCAACTTGATCTTGCATCAAGGATATCAATGGCGAGATTACTAGGGTAACGCCATTTAGGAGCAAAGCAGGCACCTGATAACATAGAGATTTACCACCGCCAGTAGGCATTAAAACCAGCGCATCTTGAGCCCCCAACACAGCATTAATAACTTGCTGTTGGCCCTCTCTGAATTGGCTGTAACCAAAAACCTGCTGCAAAATTTGCTCAGGTGTTTGCTCGTTAAATAATGCGGATACACTGCTCATGGCGGGCTATTTTAGAGGCTTTTGTTGGCCTTGTCTGCACTTGATAACATAAACCGACGGACTTTGCGTTAAAACAAATATCAGGCTAGGATTGACTCATCTTACCAGTTCACTGTGACATTATGGACAAAGCACTCGCATATCAGCAATTAGCCCACGTATTTACCAAAATGCCCTTTAATATATTGCTTAATATTTCGATTATCGAACTTAGCGGTGATACCGCGAAAATATCTATGCCTTGGAGTGAGCAATTAGTTGGCAATCCACAACAGCGTATTTTGCATGGTGGGGTAATTTCTACGTTGCTCGATACCGTTGGTGGGTTACTCGCGGCGGCTTCGGTAGTAGATAAAACTACTGATGAGCAACAGCATACATTAATGAGTCGACTCTCGACGTTGGGCACAATCGACTTGCGTACTGATTATTTGCGACCCGGCAAAGGAGAGCGCTTTAGTGCGAGTGCGGTGCTTATTCGTTCTGGCAACAAGGTGTGCGTATGCCGCATGGAATTGCACAATGACCAAGGCGTCCAAATCGCGTTTGGCACTGGTACCTACTTGGTGGGATGAGGCAAAAATAAGCGCGACTTTCGCCTTATAAGCACATACTTGCACTATAAATTGATATAAAATAGCGTTTTATGTCTATGTGATTTTCGTTTATGTCATCTGATCCACAAGCTAAAAAAGGCATGTTATTCGCTGCTTTGGCTTTTATGATGTGGGGCGTTGCGCCTGTTTATTTCAAGCAATTACTACAGGTTCCCGCTCTTGAAATTCTCGCACATCGCGTTATTTGGTCCGTACTATTTCTCGTTGTTATTGTCGGCATTATGCATCAGTGGCATAAAGTAAGATTTGTGCTGAGCAACCCCAAATACCTTGCCATGTTGGTGCTAAGCGCCTCGTTACTGGGCTTTAACTGGGGGTTGTTTATCTGGGCTGTCAATAATGACCATATGCTTGATGCCAGCTTAGGCTACTACATTAATCCGTTGCTTAATGTGTTGTTGGGCGTGACCTTTTTAAGTGAGCGATTACGTAAATGGCAAATGATCGCTGTGGCTCTGGCCGCAAGTGGCGTGGTTATTCAAGTGGTGAGCTTTGGTTCATTTCCTACCGTGGCTTTTGCACTTGCTGGCTCGTTCGCGATTTACGGCCTTATTCGTAAGAAAATGCCAGTAGAGTCATTGCCAGGTTTGCTATTAGAAGCCTTGATACTTCTGCCTGCCGCTTTGCTTTATTGGTGGCTATCTACGCCAACTAGCAGCTCAAACATGATGATGAATGATATCGAGTTGAATGTGCTGTTGGTCAGTGCAGGCGTAGTCACAACGCTCCCCTTGTTATGCTTTACCGCTGCAGCCAAACGCCTACAGTACAGTACGCTGGGCTTTTTTCAGTACATCGGCCCGAGTTTAATGTTTATGCTTGCAGTGGTGTTTTATGGCGAGATATTCGATATGGAGCGGGTCGTGACGTTTGTCTGTATTTGGAGTGCGTTGGTGATATTTAGCTGGGATTCCTGGCGTTTTAGCCGTCGTCAACGCAACGCTTAACAATTTGGTCTCTGCCTTTAGATTTGGCCTCGTATAGCGCATTGTCGGCATGGCAAAGCAGTAAATCGAGGTCATATTTATGGGCTTCAACGACTCCTACAGACACACTCAGTGAAATTTGATGGCCATTGAACTCAAAAGGGTGATCTCTGAGATCTGCACAAAACTCAACAAGTCTACCCATCGCCATCTTGATATCTTCACCTTTGAATAGCAAAGCGAATTCTTCCCCTCCTAAGCGAGCTATCAATTGCGAGTCAAAGTACTCTTTGAAAAGTCCGGTGAAATACTTAAGCGCCGCATCACCCCCTTCATGGCCATAGGTATCGTTGATGCGCTTAAAGTTGTCTAAATCCAGCATGGCCAAGCACACATTGCGCTCATGCTTGGCAAACTTGGTAATTAATTTCTCACCGCTGTGGAAAAAGTAACGACGGTTTGCAAGCTCGGTAAGGTAATCTAAATTAGCTTGCTGGCGAATAATCTCGAACTGTTCCAATAAATCAATATTCTGATTTACACGGCAATAAAACTCTTCTTCATTGAATGGTTTGTGCAAGAAGTCATTAGCTCCATTTTTCAAAAAACGGCTACTTAAGCGCAAATTGTTGGAGCTAGAAATGCCGATGACTATTTTATCTTCCGGAGAGTATCGCTCGCGGATAATTGCACACAGTTCAGCACCATCCATGCGAGGCATTTCATTGTCGGTGATGATCATGCGAATATCTTCGTGCTTTTGCAGCTGTTCAAGGGCTTCAACACCATCTATTGCTGTAATAACTTGGTAGTGTTGACGTTTGAGAAGTGTAATCATGTACTCTCGCGAGGAGCGCGAGTCATCCACCACTAATACCTTGGTTTTCTCGTTTCGAGGAAGACTCGCCAGTCGTTTGGCTAGGTAATGGTAAGATTGATGGTTTTCTTTTGTGATGTATTCGACGATCGGTTTTTGGTTTACCTTGGTGTGAACGTCGTCGTTCATCTGTGCGGTCATGACAATGCAGGGGATGTTTTTACTGAGCACAAAATCGATGGCCTCGCCATTGTGTGCGTCGGGTAAAACAAAATCAACGACAGCGCAGTAGTAGTTGTTATCTTCGGTTAATGATTTTGCTTGGGCGAGGGATGTGGCAACGTCCACTTGATAGCCAGCACGTTGGGCTATAAGCGTCTGCAATCTGGCGATTGTCGGGGTGTCCTCAACTAAGAGCAGCCTTCTAGCCATGATACCCTTGGGATTTTTACTCGATAATTAAGAGTAATCTCAAGGGTATCTTTTTGGCAAGTCGCTGACGTGTTATTTTTTTAATCGAGGTCGTCAGTGTCTATTTCAACTTCTACCTCAGGTGCATCGAAGCTGCGTTTACGACCAAATAAAGTGAAGAAACGCGCTTTACTGGTAGTGAGTTTGAGGTATTTTATCCAAGCACTTTCAATTGGGTTAATGGGTGTAGACTGCCCATTTGTTGCAGCTACAAAATGTGCTTGGGTATCGTTGCTTGGTTCCACAGTCTTTTCTTGCAACGCCTTCAACAAACGGCCATGATTCTCTAATATTTCAGATTCCAGCAGAGTGAAATTACCACTACGGCTAAAGCCACGAGGAAACTTTTCATCGTTATAGAACTTATGGTCGCATGGGAATGCTTTACGTAATTCGACAAGTTGATTGGCCGTCATAGCTGACTCCTTTTTACAAGAGATTTCGGCTGGAGTATGGTACAGAAGCATCGTTTTATTAAACAAAAAATTTTTATCGTGAGGATAAAATTGAGTGGATATTGATTTATTGAAAACCTTTATCGAAGTGGCCAGTACTCGCCACTTCGGTCGTGCAGCTGAAAACCTTTACATTACGCAGTCTGCGGTGAGTTTTCGTATTCGCCAATTAGAGCAAAGTTTGGGTGTGAATTTGTTCTTGCGCCAGCGCAATAATATTCAACTTACGCCACCGGGAGAGCGCTTGCTTCCCCATGCCAAAATGATTGTCACAGGCGTCCAGCGGGCAAAGCAAGATGTCGCATTAGCAGATAACATGCGCCGCCAATTGATGCTAACTGGAACCGCTAATATTTGGGATGCGTTTTTACAAACGGGAATTGCCAATGTCGTGTCGGCAATGCCGGGTATCTCTTTGGTGGCGGAAGTGAAAAACCAACAAGAAAGCACCCGCTTATTGTTAGAGAGAACACTGGATTTAGCCGTCTTGTTCGACTTACCCAAAGTAGATGAGTTGTGTGTTGAGCAAATTTGCACATTGGATATTATTCCGCTGTCCAGTTATGCCGATGCCACAGCAGAGAGCTTTTTTGACAATCAGTATGTGTTTGTTGATTGGGGGACGGCGTTTTCGCTGTGGCATGCTCGTCACTTTACTAACGCACCACCACCATACTTTCGCACCAGTACCGGGCGAATTGCGCTTGAGTTGATATTACGCTGCGGAGGAAGTGCTTTTGTGCCACGAGTGCAGGCGCAGCAATACCTTGATTCTGGCGAGTTATTTTTAGTTGAAGGGGTGCCGCAAACATCTCGCGACATCTTTATCGCATTCCACAAAGACAATGAACAGAAGGATCTCATTGAAAAACTACAGCACCAACTACAGCTCTTGGGTGATGAATTTTCCTCAAATACAACAAATTGAATGTTTTTGACTATAGTTAATGCGCGTAAATGACAGTTAATTTACGAAAAAATGTCAGTTGTCATATTACTGTAATTTATTGCTGTCATAGTGCACGCAACTAATTTGATGTTGTGATTTTTTAACTGAGGAAACAACTATGAAATTTGCTCCTTCTGCGTTAGTAGCAGCGATTATTTCTGGCTTATCATTCAATGCAATTGCTGACACTAGCATTTACGGTAAAGCAAATGTGACTATGCAGTCTTCTGATGAAGGTGAAGGTTCATTCACTGAAATTAAAAGCAACGCTTCACGCTTGGGTTTCAAAGGTTCAGAGAAGCTTTCTGATAGCCTAGACGTAGTTTACAAACTTGAGTTTCAAGTTGATGTAACAGACGCAGACTCAAAAGGTGATGATGACAACATTACTGCACGTAACCAGTATGTTGGTCTTAAAGGCAATTTTGGTCAGGTAGTTGTTGGTCGTAACGATACTGCTCTTAAGCAAGCACAAGGTAAAGTTGACTTATTCAGCGACCTTGAGGCGGATATCAAGAGCATCTTCAAAGGTGAAAACCGTCTTGGTAACACTGTTACTTATACATCTAATAGCTTCAACGATTTCAAAGTAATCGCTACTTACATTGCTGAAGACAGCACTGATGGCGAAAACGGTTACTCAGTAGCGCTTACATATGGTGACACTGGCCTTAAGAAATCAAAAGTGTTTGCATCAATTGCAGCTGACAGTGATGTGAAAGGCTATGACATCGTTCGTGCAACAGTACAAACTAAACTTGCTGGTGTTAAGCTAGGCGCGATGTACCAAACTCAAGAGCCTGCGCAAGGTGGTGACGACGCTGATGGCTTTATGGTTAGCGCATCATACGCTATCGACAAAACAGTACTTAAAGCTCAGTACCAAACAATGGACTTCTCAGGTGAAGACCGTTCAGGTATCACAGCGGGTGTGGACTACAAGTTCAACAAGAACACTAAGCTGTTCGGTTTCTACACTAAATTTGATAACGACGCGCAAGACGACAAAGATTACCTAGGCGTTGGTATTGAATACAAGTTCTAACCCCTACTGGTTAGCGATAAAAAAACCCGCAGTTGCGGGTTTTTTTATGCCTGAGCATATGAAGAGCGCTCACCAAGCCAACGCGAGCACAGTGCTTGTGCTGCATCTGGATGCTCAATAAGGATACGTTTAGCAATGGGACGCAATTGCCCGACAATGGCTTTATCGCGTTCTAAATCTGCGACTTTAAAATCGGCCATGCCCGTTTGCTTGGTACCAAGCACCTCACCAGGTCCACGAATTTCTAAGTCGCGTTCGGCAATGACGAAACCATCGTTACTGTCGCGCAATACACCTAAGCGCATTTGCGCGGTGTGTGACAAAGGCGCGTGATACAACAAAACACAGTGCGAGGCCGCTGCGCCACGACCTACACGTCCCCGCAATTGGTGCAGTTGAGCAAGACCTAATCGCTCGGGGTTTTCAATGATAATTAAGCTGGCGTTGGGCACATCCACACCTACTTCAATGACCGTGGTTGCAACCAATACATCAATGTTACCTTGCTTGAATTGGCTCATTACTTCTTGTTTTTCATCGGCCTTGAGGCGTCCATGGACCAACCCTACACGCAACTGGGGCAAGCGCTCGCTGAGCTCTTCAGAGGTCAATTGGGCCGCCTGACATTGCAGCGCATCTGATTCATCAATTAAGGTGCACACCCAATATACTTGTCGGCCTTGTTCTTTAACGGCGTTGTAAACCCGTTGAATGACTTCATCCCTGCGGGTGTCAGCAATCGCGACGGTAGTCACAGGGGTTCGCCCTGGCGGTAACTCGTCGATGATTGATGTTTCTAAATCGGCATAAGCGGTCATGGCCAGAGTCCGAGGAATTGGCGTGGCAGTCATTACTAGTTGATGTGGATAACAATCGCCAAAACGTCCCTTTTCACGAAGCGACAAGCGTTGATGGACGCCGAAGCGGTGTTGTTCATCGATAATGATAAGCGCAAGGTTCTTAAACTCTACTTGGTCTTGAAACAGAGCATGCGTGCCGATGATCATTTGTGCTTGACCACTGGCAATCATGCCGAGCGCCAACTCCCTTGCTTTGCCCTTGGTTTTTCCGCCAAGGAGCACGACATCAATACCAAGCGCATCAAACCAGCGGCTAAAATTGAGGGCATGTTGCTCTGCGAGGATTTCTGTGGGCGCCATCAGCGCCACTTGATAGCCAGCCGATATGGCACACAGAGCACTCAACGCTGCGACTAGGGTTTTGCCTGAGCCAACATCGCCTTGTACTAAGCGCATCATGGGGAGGGGTTGTTGCATATCTGCTTTAATTTCGGCCACAACACGCTGTTGCGCTGTTGTGGGCTTAAAACCAAGCCCCTGTAAAAATGGTTGCTCCAAGGTGTGGTTTGGCGCCAAGGATACCGCATGATGAGCTTGGGCTTTTTGCCTCAATGCCAGCAGACTTAGGTTATGTGCGAGTAACTCTTCGAAGGCGAGGCGCTGTTGTGCAGGGTGCTCGCCAAGCTCCAGCATACTCATATCCGCATCGACCGGTGGTTCGTGAATAAAGCGAATGGCGTCATTCAAGGCCCAGCCTGCCGGTCGGTAATTTGCCGGAACAAGCTCTTCTATCGGGGCGCGATTGAGTACAGCCAGTGCTTGAGCCACCAAACTACGAATAGACAGCTGCTTGAGTCCTTCCGTGGTTGGATATATCGCGCTGAGGTGACTTTGCTCGGGAAGTGCTTGTGCATCGTCACTAATGCTGTACTCAGGATGAGCCATTTCATAGCCGACTTTGCCTCGGCGCACTTCGCCAAAACAGCGCATTACTTTGCCCGGTTGCATGGCATTTTTTTGTGCCGCGGAAAAGTTGAAAAAGCGTAGGGTGAGTCTGCCACTGCCATCATTGAGTTGGCATATCAGCATGCGTTTACGACCAAAGGTAATCGAGGCGTTTTCGATGTGGGCTTGCACGCAGACATGGGTGTGTGGCAGCAGCTCGTTGATTGGCACAATGCGGGTTCTATCTTCGTAGCGCAAAGGCAGATGAAAGAGCATATCTTGCACTGATGTAATGCCAAGCTTGCTAAGACGCTCGGCCATTTTCGGGCCAACGCCTTTGAGGTCGGTGATGGGGTAAGTGTTGAGGCTTGGCAAATGATAGATCCTTCAATCAGTATTGAATTAAGTGTACTGATTGAAGGGGTTTACTTTCAAGTATTTAGGGGATGTTTGTGCCTGAGGCTGTGGTAATAGCCTTACTTTTTGCGCTTATAACGCAGGGTGTCCCAAAACACTTCATCAGCAATAATTTCACCTTCGTCATCCAAAGGTGGGTAAGCGAGTCCTTTTTCTTTGCATTGATGGGCGATGATGGGGTGACAACCTTCAAACAACAAGGTGTGTTTGATGTCGGCGTCGAGCATATCGCGCTCATATAAACCTTTGGCTTCACGTTGGCGCTGAGCTTCGTACAAAATAAGCGCTGCAGCGACCGATACATTTAACGACTGCACCATGCCTTGCATAGGAATAACGATGTGTTTATCGGCGTGAGCAAGGGCTTTATCAGAAATGCCGTCACGTTCTTGACCAACAATAAATGCGGTAGGGAGGGTATAGTCGATATCACGATAATCAACCGCTTCATCAGACAGATTAGTCGCTAATAATTGCACACCGGGGATTTGCGCTCTGATGTTGGCGACGGCGGCATCAATGTCATCATGCATATGGGTTTCCACCCAGTTTTTACTGCCACCCGAGGTGTTGTTCGTTAATCGACGTTGTTCTTTTGGCCATACTGCATGAACGTGATGACAGCCTACAGCATCAGCAGTGCGCACAATCGCAGAAAGATTATGATGCTTGTGAACTTCATCCAGACAAACCGTAAGATCAGTTTGTCTTCTGTCTAATACCTGTTTTACTCGGTGATAACGCTTTTGAGTCATGGCCTAATCATGTCGCAATAAAAATTGCCGCGATTATACGTCAATGTCGTTACGGGGTCACACTGCGATTGATTGGGTTTTGCAAGGAGATCAGAGTTTCGGTTGACTGGATTGCGTCAATGGCTTGAATTTTATTAATAAGTACATCTTGAAGGTGCTCAATAGAGCGCGCCATCACTTTTATAAATATGCTGTAGTTACCTGTGGTGTAGTAGGCTTCAACCACTTCTTCTAGGGTGCGCAGTTGCTCCAAGGTGCGTGGGTAGTCTCGAGCATTGTTGAGATTAATACCAATAAAACAACACACATCATAACCCAACCGTTTGGCGTCAACGCTTACTTTCGTGCCGGTGATCACGCCTGCTTGTCGCATCTTCTCAATGCGCACATGAATGGTGCCTGCGCTCACTGCAAATTGCTTAGCTAATTCGGCATAGGGAGTGCGCGCATTGTTCATTAACGCCCCAAGTATGGATTTGTCGAGATTATCGAATCGATAATTTGTCATAGTAAAAACACCTAATTATTAGTTTTTATCTAATTATTGACAGTTATATTGATTTTTATTTTTAAGTAAAGGTCTTTTTATTAAATGGTATTGAATGGTTTTTGTGTTGAGGTATGGTTTATACAACAAAACAACAGCAGCAATGGGAGTGAGGACCATGAGCACAGAGTATATTCAATGCCAGAGGCAAATAAGCGCAGTTAAACAGGAGTTTTCGTTGCAACTGGAGCGCGCACTGAATCTTGTTGAAGTACAAGCACCGATTTTGACCCAAGTGGGTGATGGCACTCAGGATGATTTAAGTGGTTATGAGCAAGCAGTTGCAGTGCAAGTAAAAACTCTGCCGCAGCAACAATATGAAGTTGTGCACTCGCTTGCCAAATGGAAGCGACAAACACTGGGTGAATATGGTTTTGATGTTGGTACTGGGTTGTATACGCATATGAAAGCGCTGCGCCCTGACGAGGATAAGCTTAGCCCTATCCACTCTGTATATGTCGATCAATGGGATTGGGAAAAGGTGATATGCGAGCGCACAGAGCGCAGCTTGGCAACGCTTAAGCAGACTGTGCGACAGATTTACGCAGCCATTAAGGCTACTGAACGCTATGTAGCCGAGCATTTTTCGATATCACCTAAACTCGCAGAGGATATTCACTTTGTCCATGCTGAGACATTGCGTCAGCAATACCCAGATTTGAGTGCCAAGGAGCGTGAACGCGAAGTGTGCAAGCGCTTTGGTGCGGTGTTTTTAATAGGGATAGGTGCCCCATTGGCAGATGGCAAGCGTCATGATGTTCGCGCTCCTGATTATGATGATTGGTCGAGTTGTGGTGAAGATGGTTTGCCAGGGCTCAATGGCGATATATTAGTGTGGAACACGGTGCTTGAAGATGCATTTGAGATTTCATCTATGGGTATTCGGGTTTGTCCACAGTCGTTATTGACTCAGCTGCACATCAACGAACAAGGCCACAAAGCTGAGCAAAAGTGGCATCAGTCTTTATTGGCAAAAGAGTTGCCTCAAACAATAGGCGGGGGAATAGGTCAGTCGCGTCTTGCTATGTTGCTATTACAGAAGAAGCACATTGGCCAAGTGCAGGTAAGTGTATGGCCAGCTGACGTAAAGCAAAGTGCGGCATTGTTGTAATACCAATCAACGCAGATAGCACATGTATGCTGATTGGTATAACGCCTCTAAATAACAAAACGGCACAGCAATGTTGGTCATTGGTGTGCCGTTTTTTATTATGTATACAGTTGTGCTAATTGGTTTTAAATTCGACTTCAATTTTGCTCTTTTCTAACTTAACCGAGCAAGGCGGATAAGGTCGTGCCGTTTTTAATAGTTTGTCGAAAAATCGTATTTCTACACCAGGATTAAGTTTTTGGTGAGCAACGATTTCGGCACCCGATAGCAAATCATTGAGCGTATTTTCTAGTTTTTTTAGATTGGTCTCTAAATCATCAGCTTGCTGGATCAGTGATAACTGAGTTTGCCCAATTTTATCAATGAGTTGCTTTTTCTTTTCGGCATCTTGGATGGATTCAGCTTTCTCTAGCGCGTCTTGCAATGACAGTAGTTTTTCATCGGTGTACGACAGTTGTTCGACACAGGCGTCATTGTCTGCGGTGATGTCTGCTCCTCGAGACACCATATTAACCCGCATTTTCGCGCCAGAATCACTGCCAATTTCACCTGCTTCTAAGCGCAGAGCGTCCACCACCTCACCACCGAATAAGATGCCATTAGGTTTTTCTACCTTACCCACGATAATGCTGTTTTGCGCTTTTAGCTGACAGTGGCTTGCTTGTCGGTCGACAAAAATATCGGTGGCATCAAGATATACATATTGCGCGTGGCTAATGTAAATATTGCCCCCGGCATTGATTTGACAGGTCAAGTCGCGGGTCTCATCTTGATGATTAGGGTGTCCAAATGCGCCTTGTTTAATAGTGATGTCACCTGTGGCATTTAAAATAGCCGACTCCACCGTGCCCATCACACTGATGTCGCCTTTGGCGGTGATACGCATGTTTGGGGAGACAGTTTGCGTTACTAGCACTGAACCATCAAAATCAATATGACCACTTTTTACATTGACTTCCGCAATAGTGAAGATGTCATCAACCCGCATGCCATTGCCAGCTTCCACAGGGACGCCCTCTAAGGTAGCGATGAGTTGGTTTGGATTTTGAGGATTGATTTGGGTGCCTTCACCAGCAACCATGTGAATTTGTTCACCTGCTTTGGCTTCAATGACATCCCCAGTTACGGTAAAACCGTCTGTGCCTGAGGTGGCTGGCTTTAGCGTCATTAGCAGCGCGCCAGGTTTGACGCTGGCTAGTTTACCAAAGTCGCGCATATCCACAGTGCCATCTTCGCGGCGCTTGGGTTGGTTGATGCGATCACGCAGGGTTTGCGTTTCTTTGATGAGCTCGCTGGGTTGACCTTCAATAGGAAGGCGGCCCTTTGCAAGTGTGCCTTTTACAGCACTTCCCGCCGGTAATTCTAATTGTTGTTTTAGTAGTTTTTCTAATAGTGCTTGCTGGTAACCGCGGCGTACTCCTGCTTTAACAATGGCCTTCTTACCATCTTCTAAGCTCAGCATGTTGCCGCCTTGGGCCGTAACCAAACGGCCAACCGCCACCATTTTGTCTTCACTAATGGTCACTTCTAACGTTGCGTCAACTTTTTTGGCAACAACGATTGTTGGGCCAGTTTCTTCGCCACTGTAATACTTATCAATATGTTCCTCATCCACTTGGCATTCGGCAAATTCTGAATTTTTCAGTGCTTCTATGAGCAGTGCCTTTGATGCTGGCGCGGGTGATTGCGATGAAATATTGAAAAGTATGTTGCCGTTGTGGGCTAATTTAAACACTAATAATTCCTTGCGAGCACACGACTTATATATGCGTGACACTACTTTATGAGATTTGCAAGGAGATTGGAAGCAGGGTAGTAAAAACTACCCCATACAGGTACATTAGTTGGTTGAAGGCAATTCCATGATGCCGTCGATTTCAACCTGAGAGCCTTTTGGTAACTCTTTAACCCCGATTGCTGCGCGCGCTGGATAAGGGGTCTTGAAGTATTGACTCATAATTTCATTCACTGTGGCGAAATTACTCAGGTCAGTAAGGAAAATGTTTACCTTGACCATGTCTTGTAATTCACCACCGGCAGCTTTACACACAGCTGTTAAGTTCTTGAATACTTGGTGTGTTTGTTCGGCAAAGTCATCCGACACCATTTCCATGGTGCTTGGCACCAAAGGAATTTGTCCTGACAAATATACCGCAGTACCTACTTTTACCGCTTGGTTATATGTACCGATTGCTGATGGTGCTTCATCGGTAGAGATAATGATCTTATTCATGTTTTTCCTTATTTCTTACGATATACCCGTTGTACATCTGGCATCACACGAATGCGGCGCATGATGTTCGCGACGTGAACACGGTCTTTGACGGTTACGCCCAGGTCTATAACGTAGAGGTTACTTTCTTTTTCATCGGTCGCCAGCTCAACAATGTTGGCCCCTGTCGATGCGACGAGGCTAGTCAGCTTGGCTAAGGCGCCCTGATGGTTAATAATTTCCACCCTAAGGGTTGAGATATACTCTTTGTCCGACTTATCTTCCCATTTCACTACGAAGTACTTAGAAGATTCGTTTTGCCAACCGCGAATATTCTTACATTCATGGCGGTGCACAGTCAGGCCTTTACCTTGGCTTACGTAGGCAACGATGTCATCTCCTGGAACCGGACGACAACATTTTGAGTAATTCACCAACATGCCTTCGGTACCAATAATCGCTGCCTTTGCTGATTTAGCTAGGGCGTCTAAATCGGCATCATCGCCTTGCAGTAGGCGTTTGGCAACGAGAATGCTCATGATATTGCCACAGCCAATTTCAATGAGTAATTCATCAATGGTGGTGACTTTATGCTCATCGAGTACACGCAACACGGTTTCTTGAGTGCAGTCATCAAGTTTGTGCTCACCCAAAGCTGAATCTAACAGACGGCGACCGAGTTGCAATGCCTCTTCTTGGCGTTGGTTTTTAAGGTAGTTACGCACGCAAAGGCGCGCTTTAGCGGTAACAATAAAGTTCAACCAGGTGGCATTAGGGTGTGCACCTGAGCTGGTAATCACTTCAATGGTTTGCCCTGTATCTAGCGCTTTACTCAAAGGGTAAGGTTTGCGGTTCACACGGGCGCCAACACAGGTGTTGCCAACATCAGTGTGCACAGCATAGGCAAAGTCTACGGCCGTCGCTCCCATAGGGAGCTCAACAATGCGTCCATCTGGGGTGAAGACGTAAATTTCTTCAGGAAATAGATCGGTCTTAACGTTCTCAACAAATTCGAAAGATGAACCTGCACTTTGTTGCAGCTCGAGTAGGCTTTGCATCCACTGTCTGGCGCGTTGTTGTGCCGTATGCCCTGAATTATCACCAGATTTTTTATACATCCAGTGTGCTGCAACCCCTTTGTCGGCCATGTGATCCATATCTAATGTGCGAATTTGAATTTCCACAGGGATCCCGTGTGGGCCTACCAACGAGGTATGCAAAGATTGATAGCCATTGGTTTTTGGCACGGCAATATAGTCTTTAAAGCGTGTTTCAATAGGCTTGTACAGGTTGTGAGCAACACCGAGTACGCGATAACAGGTATCCATGCTATCAACGACAATGCGAAATGCGTAAATGTCCATGACTTCATTGAACATGAGTTCTTTGTTGAGCATTTTGCGGTAGATACTGTAGAGGTGTTTTTCGCGCCCAGACACTTGCGCTTGGATACCCGTTTCGCTTAAGCGTGACTCAATCTCAGTTTGGATATTACTGATGATTTCTTTACGGTTTCCGCGCGCCTTGGCAACCTGTGATTTCAATGCGCGATACCGCATTGGGTAGAGTGCTTGGAAACCTAAATCTTCAAGCTCATTCTTAATATCATGGATACCTAAGCGGTTAGCGATAGGGGCAAAAATGTCGAGCGTTTCACGCGCAATACGGCGGCGCTTTTCAGGCCTTAACGCGCCCAAAGTACGCATATTGTGCGTTCTATCGGCCAGTTTAATGAGGATGACGCGGATGTCTTGCGTCATCGCCATGATCATTTTGCGGTAGTTTTCAGCTTGAAATTCACGCTGATCTTTAAAGCCGAGTTTGTCGAGCTTACTTACCCCTTCCACTAACTCAGCCACTGTTTCGCCAAAGATGTCGGCGAGGTCTTGCTGAGAAAAATCAGTGTCTTCAATCACATCATGCATCAACGCTGCCATGAGGGTTTCGTGATCGAGCCTCATATTCGCGAGGATTTGTGTTACTTCGACAGGGTGGGTGATGTAAGGTTCGCCACTCGAGCGAAATTGTCCTTCGTGGGCTTCTCTGGCCACAACATAGGCTTTTTGCACCAGCGCTACATCGTCAGCGGGTAGGTACTCAGAGATTTTTTTCTTTAGTCCTTCAAATAGGTACATTCACGCTCCAGAGACTTCGAGGCGATATTGATAATTAAGATTGAATATACGATGAAAAGAGAGGAAAGCCAACGGCTACAAGGAAATTGCAGCCGTTTAGTGAGCAACTAGCAATGCTTATTGGTTACCACCAACAATTGCAGCTACCGCAGCCATTTCAGCTGCTTCTTGATTTTGTTGCTCTTGGCGCTCAATTGCATCAAGCGTATCAGCGGTAATGTGGCCTCTCTCGATTTCACGAAGTGCGATAACCGTAGGCTTGTCGTTTTCCACCTCAACCATAGGGTCTTTACCGCCTACTGCGATCTGGCGTGCACGACGTGCCGCGACAAGGATCAGGTCAAAACGGTTGCCAATTTTATCTACTGCATCTTCAACAGTTACGCGAGCCATGCTTCACTCCAAAATTTAGTTCTGTAAACGCGTAGTTTACTTCAACACCTGCTCTAGGCCAATAGGCCATGAGCGTTTTATTTTAATAGTTCGCTGATTAGTGCGCTGTGTTTGATTTTTTGGGTATTCAAACTTAAACGCGTTGCCTTGACGATGGTCTCAATTTCATTGAGTGCAGTGTTGAAGTCATCATTCACCACAACATAATCGTACTCGTCATAATGAGAGCTCTCAGATTGGGCTTTTTCCATGCGAGAGGCAATGACCTCTGCTGAGTCTTGGCCGCGGTTTGTTAATCTGCTTTGCAGCTCATCTTTGGATGGTGGCAGAATAAAAATGGTGGTTACATCTGGGGCTAAGTCACGCACCTGACGGGCACCTTGCCAATCGATATCCAAAAATACATCTATGCCATTTTCAAGCTGTTGCTCAATAGCCGCTTTTGATGTGCCGTAGTAGTTATCAAATACTTGCGCCCATTCAAAGAAGTCATCATTAGCGATGAGTTCCTTGAACGATTCAGGGGTTACGAAATGATAGTGCACGCCATTTTGCTCCCCAGGGCGCGGGGCGCGGGTGGTGTGCGATACTGAAACTTGCATATCCGTATGTTTTTCTAAAAGCGCATTAATAAGGCTTGATTTTCCAGCACCTGACGGGGCGGACAGGATAAACAAATTACCACGAACTTGGCTCATGACATCTCTCTAAATTAGGACCAAACAATCAGCGCGACAGTATAGCTGATTTAGTGGCTCGGGTTAACCTTGACTGTCGTTGCTTTTTTGTGCTTTTTGCGAATACATTTTTTTGTCAGCACACAGTAATAGAGTATCAAGGCTGTGGGCTTGATCAGTCATTGTTGAGCCCCAGCTGTAGGCTAGTTTATGATCATGGTTGCTATTGTAGGCATCAACAGCCTGTTGCAATCTATCAAGTACATAGTGCAGTTCGCTCTCGGTAGTATTTGTCAATAATACGACAAACTCATCACCACCTAATCGCGCAAATACATCTGAGGTGCGAAATGAACGACTCATAATTTGTGCGAAAGCGATGAGTACTTCATCCCCAACCGCATGTCCTAAGGTATCATTAATTTGTTTGAAGCCGTCCAAGTCGAAAAAAAGTAGACACGCAGTTTGCTGTTCCCGTTCACAGTGCGCTAGAGCTTGTTGTGCTAGCTGCATAAAGCCGCGTCGGTTACTAATATTTGTAAGCTCGTCTATCGTGCTTAATGTTGTTGCTTTGAACTCCTGTTCAACTAATGACGCCAACTCTTGCAACATGGCGGTATCTTCATCACAAATTTCACGGGGCTGGGAATCAATTAGGCATAAGGTGCCAATTTTGTGATTACTTGGGGCGCGCAGTGCACATCCAGCATAGAAACGGATATTGGGGTAATTGGTAACCAGTGGTGTGTGGGCAAATCGCTCGTCCTGCAGAGTGTTGGCAACGACCAAAGGAGCATCTTCGGTAATTGCGCATGCACACAGGGATTCAGAGCGAGGAGCCTCTTTTACATCAAGCCCTTGAATTGATTTGAACCATAGCCTGTCAGCATCAACCAAAGTGATGAGCACTGTTGGTACGCCAAACATGCGTTTAGCGATACGTGTAATACGGTCAAAGCGCTCTTCAGCTGGTGTGTCGAGCAGTTGCAAAAGTTGTAATGCTTCTAAACGTGCTTTCTCATCATATGAGAGGTTGTGTCCACTCATGGCGCCTCTTTAAACCATTATCACTGTTGACGCACTCAAGAAAAACGTAAACGAGCGTGTTCCAGCGGTAAAACTTAGACTGAATAAAATGCCAATTCTGCGCATGTATTAAACAAAATTGGTTTAAGTCCTCAAAGCTTAGTCGAGATGTTGGCAGTGTGCGTATTTACCTAAATGCTAAAAAGGTGAGTGACAAAGAAAATGTGCCTACGTAAGCGCAGGCACATGGTGGGTGGGAAGGTTATTTATGGATTACATTAGTTATTGGCACAACCCTGTACTCGCTTGCGCGTTGTGCGTTAGCTCTCCATTTATACTGGTAACACAGAAGTTCACAGTGACCCCGCCACTCAGTGTACTGCTGGTTTGCAACTGTGCTTGACCGTTAGCATCTGTTACCGCGCTCGCAGATTCTGCCCAAGAGCCAGAAAAGTCGCCTGTTACGGTTACGTTAGCAGCTGGTTGGCCCACATTGTCTAGTACAGTAACGGTTGCTGTGCCTAGTTTTTGTCCTCGTCCGGCGCCTTGGGTGCCTGTTGTTACACCCGCTACATACATTTCTGTCGCAACTTCTTGTTGTGAGCCACCTTTTGCGTAGATAGCGAAGTTATCTAGGAAGTAGGTGTCACCGTTAAAGCTGTTAGGGTCAATCAGTACAATCACACTGTCTACGTCGAGATCTGTGGTCATACCGTCGATTCTATCTTCCAGTTTGAATTTAAGACGTTGCCAACCTGAATCCGAAGTAGTGTGTGCAACATATTTAGAGTGACGACCCGTTGGGTAGTTCGTTGCTGTTGCAGTACTGCTATTTTCAAGTTGCACAAGGATTTCTGTACCAATAGGGGCAGAGGTCAGTACATCTAAATAAAAGGCTTTGTCGCCTGTTATAAATGGCGCAGCAGTGACGATATCAGTCGTATCCGCTGCAATTACATCCCACTGTGAGCCCGCGTCGCGAACGTACTCAGCAACGTTTGCTGAATCATTAACAGCATCAGGGGCTGGGTTGGCAATGCTTTGAGTGAATGTACCTGTCCATTGGCTGTAGGTGACTGATTCAGGACCTTCAAAATCATCAAATACCACCTCTGATTGTTGCACTGGCGCGACATGCACATCCATGGCAACGGTTGAAGTGCCGCAGCTATTGTTGATGGTTGCACTCACTGCACCACTTTGGGTGCCCCAGTTAACGGTGATTGAGTTACCTGTTGACGTATCACCTGTGGGAGTTGTCCAGCTGTAACTTGAACCTGTACCCGCTTCATCAATGATGGTATACGTTGCGCTGCTGTTGGGCTCAACAATATGTTCACCTGTTAATGATGGCTGACCAAAGTCATATACACGCACGTAGTCAACTTCCATGGTTTGTGGCAGCATGCTGTTATCAACCGCACCACCAATGCTACCGCCAACAGCTAGGTTAAGTAGGAAGTGGTATTTATTCTGTTCGAACGTCCAATAGGCTTCGTCGCTTAAATCACTTGGGCGTTTTACTGAATAAAGGATGTCATCCACATACCAGCGAATTTCGTTGGGTTCCCATTCAATTGCATATTCGTGGAAGCCGTCAGACCATGCGTCAGGTTGTTTAATGATGCGACCACTGGTCCATTCGTTGTCTGGATAAGGTTGACCATAGTGAATGGTACCAAAGGCAATCATATCAGCTTGACCAGTCGCTTCGAGGATATCGATTTCACCACTTTGCGGCCAACCTACTGCTGGATCGGTTGGTAGCATCCAAAACGCAGGCCACATGCCTGTGCCATTTGGTAATTTAATTCGTGCTTCAAAGCGGCCATTTGTCCATTCACCGCCGTTAGGCATGTTTGCAGTACGGATACGACCTGACGTGTATTGTTTTGCTTGTACACGCTGCTTTTTAGCCGTGATCGTTAAAACGCCATTTGCAACGCCAACGTTGTCGGCCTGATATGACTGCAGCTCATTGTTACCCCAGCCACAAATTCCGTAACTACAGCCATCACCAAGCATGATCTCCCATTTTGAGGTATCTAGTGAATTGCCATCGAATTCGTCGGCCCATACAGGGGTTGGGTTTTGGCAACTTTGTGCAAAGCTACCTGAGGCTGTAAATAATGCACTGATTGCCAAGCTGGTGGCAGTGAGTGTTGTTGCTTTTGTTTTCTGCATAGTGTGTTTCTCTCACAGCGTTGTTCTTGTAGGAGATCCCTCAATTCGATTATGAAATCAAAAATGTAAGCGCTTACATTTTTCTCCATAAAAAAAGCACATAAAGCTTATGGCTGAGTCCTGTTAAATACTACACTTGATATTTTCAAGTATTTAACAAAGTAGCAACAAAAAAGGTGTTTGCAAAGGGAAAATTACCAAAAGTAGGGAATGTTCAGGTGAACGCAAAATTTTGACTCGGGTAAGTGATTGTTTAAACGAAAAAAGGCCCGATAACGGGCCTTTAAAGTTAACAACAAATAGGAGAGCTATTAGTATTTATCTTCTAAGTGCTCACAGCGACCGAACTCAGCGCCCGCTTTTACTGCTGCGATTACTTGTTTAGGGAAGCTCAGCTCTTGGTTAGTACCATCTTTACAAACAAAAGCTTTGTTTGCATCGATTTCGATACTGACGATTGCACCCGCTAAACCAGCCATCATTTCTGAACCATTGCCGCTCATTGCGAACCAGTTATCTGTTAGTAGGTTTTTCGCTTCAACAACGCCTTGGCGAGCAAAGAATTCGCTAGCAGTCATCCAGCCTAGACCTTCCATGTAGATGGCACTGCCGCCATTGTAGCGTGCTGTGAATACTGACAAGTCTTCGTTTGCATCAAGAGGAAGCATGCTAGGAACACCCACAATCGATGCAATGTATTCATGGCTTAGGTTATATGGTGCTTCACAGTAGTTTACAAAGCGTTGGACGTATGGAATATCATCACACCAGCGCATGCTACCTAAATCTACAACTTCATCGGTAGTTGTATTCCACATTTTCACGCCGTCGTACTTACGGTAGCGGCCTTCGCCCACCATTGTATTAAACACAACGTGCTCACCATCATGGCTCATTACAGATCTGTCACGTGCGCCAAACATAGTATTGATGTCGTGTAGTTCACCATCAACCCAAGCTACAAGGCCTTGAGAGTTACCAGTACCCACAATGACATTGCCTTCACCTGAGATAGCATCTGCACGTAACCATGCTTCAATGCGCTCGCCATTGATTAGTACTTCTTGACGAGAGCCGTAACGAGCTGGAACAAACTCTATACCATCAACAATAGGCGTTACTTTACCTGAGCCAGTATCCCATACTGCTGGTACACCGTACGAAGCCGCACCTCGGCCGATTTCACACTCATGTGTGCCATCGTTAGGTTGGCGATACGTACCGACAATATGTTTACCTTCAGCATCCATATCCCAAATTGAGTGAGAGCTAATACCTTGCTGGCTTGATAACGTACACGTACCGTTACTTGGGTCTTCAAGAGCGGTTAATTTACCTGAGCGAAGGTCCCACACAGCACCTTGGCCAACGCCATCGTTGTCCATGTCTGCGATAACAGCTGCTTTGGTTGCTGTTTTGTTCATTGCTGCAGTGGTTGAGCTAAGGTTTGGTAGGCCATCATCGCCAACCATTGTAGTAAATGTGTTTTGAACACTGTCATAAAGGAAAGGTAGACCACCACCGGTTACACCCAGTGCTTTTTTACCGTTCTTAGCGTGTTCAGTAACAAATGCTTGAATAAGCGGCGTGTACTGAATACCGTCGGTATAACCGTTGAAGTACATTTCAACTTCTTTAGTTTCACCGCCAGCGACAACAATTTCAGTTAGGTCACACGCGTTATCCGTTGCTGGAGAAGTGCTTTCGTTAGCATTCCAGTACTCAGATTCAGATAACAGGGCTGTGGGTGAAGTTGGGTAACCGCCCGCACGGATCGGTTCCATATATAGAGCGTAGCGACCACCTGGAGTGAGACCATTGATAGTAAATGAACCATCAGGACCAATTAGACCTTGGGTCATGTTACCAGATTGCTGTGTAATTACATCGTACATTGGGTTATCCAAGTTACGTGCAATCATATTCATACCTGAATATTCAACACCTTCTTTGGTGTACAGCTTACCTTTAATGCTACCGTAAGTGGTTTTGTAATCAGCTGTTGGGTACAGGTCTGAAATATTTACGATGTCGTCACGAACGTTTACTGTGCCTTGCTCAATACCTTCGTTACCACGCACGTTGATGAAAGGGAACATGGTTTCGATGCCGTCAGCTGGAGCTTGATTGCGGCCAGTGTACGTTGTTGTGCTAGGACAACCAGGAACACCATCGTACGCAGGTGACCATGGTCTTGCGATGTAGGTGAAGTGGCCGTTAGCTTGAGAGTGAGACATGTTCATTGCGTGACCGAATTCGTGGGTAAATACGCCCTGAACCATTTTGCCTTCGGTGTCATTGATATCGATGTACCAACCGTTCATTAGTGCGGTAGCTTCAAGGATTTCACCTGTTTCTTCATTCGCCCACTCAGGGAATGCGATACCCAGAACTTGGCTACGAGGAATACCGAAGAACTCTTCTAAAATCGCGCCATCGGTGTCGTAGTTCACCCAAAAACCGTAACCGTTTTCAGCGCCATAGATTTGATCTACGTTTGATGCGTTTACATCAGCGATACCCGTTTGGCTTTCAATCGTACCAGCAATAGTCATATCAAGCGTTGATGTTTCAACATTTGACCATTGTGCTATAGCATCTGCGGTTACAGCATTAGCCTGAGCGATTGTTAAAAATGTATAGTCGCGATCTAGTGCTACGTACTTTGGCAGTACTGTACCGTCTGGCAATGTGATATCACGATTGAATGTTGTGCCTTTTTCTAGCACGGTGAATGATTGAACGTCGTTGCCATTTTTATCTTTAATTAGTTTGCCGCCGTCAGTCCAAACAGGGATCGGACCATTTGAGGTGTCCCATTTGTATGGCTGCATCGTGTCTTCGTGGATGTATAGTGGACCACCTGCTAATGCACCAGCTGAAAGCGTAGCCAGTGCAATGCTTGCTGCGAGTTTTGTGAATTTCATTATTGTTGTACTCCTGCAAGTTTACCTACCAAGTTCAAAAACACGTCAACATCTACAGCGCCTGAGGTTGTCAGTAAATTACGCTCTTCGTCTGTAAGATTTGAAGTATCCATATCCTCGAAAAGACCGTTGTTTGCAAACTGATTAACAACTTTACCGTTGCTAATAACGAACTTGCCTTGGGCCATACCTGCGGTAGTTTGGAAACCTGTGATAGATGCAGGTTTGTACATAAATGCAACGACACTTTCGCCTTCGTTCCATTTAGCAAATCCTTCAGGAGTAACACCTAAGTACACTTTGCCATTTCCCATTGAACGAGGCTTAAGTAGGCCAAATTGGCGGAAAGTGTATGTTGAATCTTCCTGTAATTTACCTTTCGCGTCGCTATCTACTTTGATAGTGATTTCAGTGTAAGGACGCTTGTTGTCAAAACCATCTGTTACTTTAATTACTTCACCAGCAATGATGTTCTGAGAGGCGGCCGTTAGCTGCTCTAGATTTTGCTTTTTAAGCTTCATTGCGTTGGCTGAAGTTGCTAGGGACAAACCTGCTGCAACTGTCAGGGCAATCGACGCTTTTTTGAGCATTGATTTTGCACTCATTGGAAATTCTCCGTAGATGTTTAGTTATGTTTTTTACTATTGATTAACAATTTCAACATTTTCTAGTCTTAACATTTACGGTTAATATTCAATCTATTGTGTGTACACTTTTGTAGCGCTGGGGTATGTGGTTGATATTTAGGTACTTGATGTGGCGGGTTTGAAATGGGTAAATCTATCCTTTTCAGTTGTTTATGGGTGTTTTTGTTGGTTTTTATTAGAGTTTTTATTCAATTTTTCGTTGGTTTTTTATTTTTTTGCATTAGTTGGGTACAGGATGTGCGGGGTTATTTTATGCGTTTAAGGTGGTTTTGATAGGCTTTGTAGAAAAAATTATCCTTCGGTGCATATGGGTAAACTGGCGCTTTAGGTATGCTCAAAATCAGTTTTCGAGCTCAAAAAATATTCGGTTGTTTTGTTTTTGTTAATTTTTTCTGGTTGGAGATGATACAGGCATAAAGGCTCTCTCTAATGAGGCTGTATGCATCTTTTTTTGTTACTTCTAGCTGAAGTGCCAACATATAAATGAAGGGTGATGACTTTTAAAGGCTAAAATTCAGCTGCACTATTACTGAGATATGTAACGTCTATTTCTATGTCCTCTACCGCGGCAATAGTGCTTAATTGGTTCATTGTTTTATATAAATCCGTGCCGTTCTCGTATGCAAGTTGCCAAACGTTTGGGTTGAGTTTTTTGACCACAGCCGAGACAATTAAAGGATGGTTCGCGAGCATAGATGTATCTGTATTGCCCGCCAGTATGATCGTAATAGTGCCATTGACAACAGCCTCTTGATTTATAGCTAGGTCGTGTACACGCGAATTATGCGTTATGACTTCAGAAGACGACGTGAAAAACGTTTTGTTAAACTGATACTTTTTGGTTTGTACTGCCACGTCTTCCACTTTTTTAATGATATTTCGCCCCTCATCAACTGCGGAATCAGGTGCTATCTGAGATGGCTCTTGAACCACAGCCGCTTTTTCATCTTTGGAGGCATCTCCTTGTTCCTTGTCGCAACCGAAAAGAAAAGTGAGGCTCAATAGTGCAGCGATTAGCAACTTGTTCATATGAAATACCAGATTAGCGATTAAGTGATTTAATCTTGGCATAAGGCCTAGGTACTCGCTAGTGCGAACACTAAGCGTGCAAATCTATTTATTAAAAATAGGTTCAATTTAGTGGTGTTCGGATCGATACTCAAAAATGAGTTTGAGTAGGCTTTGATGAGAGATGGCTACTTGTGGGAAATTCTATATGAAAGGCGGGCTGAAATTTAGCATTTATACCCGCCTTAAAGTCATTCGAAGACGTGATTGTTATTCAATATTCTGGATCTCAACGAAGAACAATATCCAAAGCGCCTCTGTAGCCCAATAAGAGCAGGCCTTTCAGCAATGTCGTCTTGGCCAGACTAACACCGAACTACCACTCGCGCCACCACTTATCGTTATTTGTTGTAAACCCGTGAATATATTTCAATGAGCGCATATTTGAAATTCATTTCAGTTTTTACAGGCATCATAGTTTTAAGCTTAGGTACAACTATTCCAAATGAATAGCTGAAACTATATATTAGACAATATGTTAAGATAATTAGGGCTAAAAATATGGATGTTACCGCACATAAAATTAGACCAGCAGCTCGATTGCTAAGAACAGTAGGTCAAGATCTTGTTAAGGATGTATATGCCGCAATTGTCGAGTTGGTTAAGAACTCATACGATGCTGATTCAGAGGATGTGGTTGTAAGTTTTTCTTACGATAAAGTTGCTCAAACTTTAGTAGTTGACGTTGTCGATAAAGGTGATGGAATGTCTTTAGATACAGTTGTCAACAAGTGGCTTGTTCCTGCTACTAGCGACAAACTGATCCGCAAACGAAGTGCGAGAAATCGTGTTCTGCAGGGTAGAAAAGGTATTGGTAGGTTTGCTGCGTCAATTCTAGGTTCAAAAATAACCTTAGAAACCGTTCAAGGTGGCTATTTAACAAAACTCAATCTAGACATGGAAAAAGTAGAGTCATTCACATTCCTTGATGAGCTTGTGTTGGACGTGACACATGAGAAAACAACTCGTAGTGCAGGAACGTCAATCAAAATAGAAACGTTTAATCTAACAGAGGAAAAACTGCTAGAAATTTGGACACCAAAGCAATTTAAAAAGCTATTGCTTGAATTAAGAAGTTTGACTGCTCCCCAGGAGGTATTTGAATCTGCCCTAAAACAAGGGTTTAAAATTGAGTATGATCAATTTGATATTAAACTTCAATTTTATGATTTCCCTCTCAGCGAATATTCAAACAAGTTAATAAAAATAGAACCTTTTCCTGTACTAGATTTATTTGATTATCGAATTTCTGGAAAGGTATCGTCGAATGGCCATGTTTCTCTGTCGTATCAGAATCAAAACGTTCCTTCATTACAACCAGAACAAATAAATGTCCAAATACCTCTGAATAGGATAGAAGGGCAAGTTTACCCAGGGGAGCTCTATGTAGACATTAGGGCATATGACAGAGATCCTGACTCTATAACGAACATGATTGAGCGAGGCTTAAAAGATCCAGATACAGGTAGCTATGTTGGTAAAAATGAAGCTAGACGGATTTTAGACGAATATTATGGGGTGGGGATTTATAGGGAACAATTTAAAATTCGACCTTATGGAGATCAGGAATTTGACTGGCTTGACCTCGATAAAAAGAGGGTTCAAGACCCTTCCAGAAAGATAGGTCACAATCAGGTTATTGGCTTTGTATATGTTCGACACGAGGAACACTCAGGGTTAGAAGAAAAAAGTGCTAGAGATGGATTGATTGAAAACGGAGCATATTTTGGTTTAACCACAATATTGTCCACAATAATTAAACAGTTAGAAGTGCGCAGGTTTAGATATAGGGATAAAGCGCAAAAAGGTGGTAGAAGTAGCTCCATTGAAGATGATTTAACTTCTCTTTTTAATTTTGATAAGACGAAAGACCACATATCTTCTGAATTGGACCGTTTAAAAGTATCACCAGAATTACTGCCAGAAGTGAAGTCTTCGATATCAAAGATCCTGACAAATGAAGAGAACAAAAAAGCTAACTTAGAAAGAAAAATCAGAGACACAATAGCAGTTTATCAAGGCCAAGCCACTCTGGGTAAGATTACTCATGTCCTTTTGCACGAAGGAAGAAAGCATATTAAATACATCAACGAGACTGCACCTAGAGTTGCCAAGTGGATATCAAGGGTTATCAAAAGTCCAGACTCTGAATTAATTGAAAAAATAAATGACAGGAGTCGAAAAGTAGTAACTCACTCTAAAGGGCTGTCGTATCTTTTTAAAAAAATTGAGCCATTGGCAAGAACAAAGCGTAGCCCGAATAAGAAATTAAACCTAGTCAATGAACTTCATAATATTGGGGCCATATTTGAGTCAGACTTCACTAGCGCTAAAATTCAGTTTGAATTAAGAAATCATGGTGGGGGGGTATTTATTGAGTGCAACGAAGTGGACTTGATAACCGTGTTCTCGAACCTAATTGAAAACAGTATCTTTTGGATCTCTCAAAAAGCTGATGCAGAAAAAACTATCACCATTGACATCTATGCGGAAGGTAGTTCTGTCGAACTAGAGTACAAAGATTCTGGTCCAGGATTTCAAGGTGGTAATCTAGATTTAATGTTCGAACCTGGTTATAGCATGAAACCTGACGGTACAGGTCTCGGGTTGTCATTAGCAGGGGAGGCGATGAGTCGAATTGGTGGAAAGATTGA
Organism: Pseudoalteromonas maris; assembly: GCF_049257235.1. Taxonomy (NCBI): domain Bacteria; kingdom Pseudomonadati; phylum Pseudomonadota; class Gammaproteobacteria; order Alteromonadales; family Pseudoalteromonadaceae; genus Pseudoalteromonas; species Pseudoalteromonas maris. The sequence continues at coordinate 9,665 of NZ_JBMMUF010000003.1, read as the reverse complement.
AGCTAAACACAGTACGCAAGGGGCTGTGTTTGACATTGTAATTAAAGGAACTAGTTAAATGACATGTAGTATTAAAATTCTTTTGGTCGAGGATCAAGATAGTCAAGTTGAAGCGTATCAAGATGCGGCAGATGAAATCTCAGAGCAATTCTCAAATTACAATATAGAGCTGGTACATGAAACTAATGCTGATGGTGCGATAGCGCTTTTGCAAGATGGTGATTTTGATGGTGCGATTGTTGACTTGAACTTGGACACTAGCACGCCGCAAGAAGCAGGCGGTAACCAAGTCATAGATGCTATTTATAATAAAAACCGATTCCCGGTTAAAGTAATATCCGGAAACTTGTCTCACTTAGGACAGGAATTTGTAGAAAAAGAGAGTCCCTTCTTGAAGTTCCACAGTAGGGAGGATATTGCAAATGAAGAAGTATTTAGGCAGTTTATTTCTCTATATGAAACGGGCATAACCAAAATACTGGGTAGAAAGGGAGAGTTAGAGTTGCGTTTAACGGAGGTGTTTTGGGAGCATCTGTCGAATGATATTGAAAATTGGGCAAGTGGCTCTGAAAAAGTGTTATTGCGTTATACGTTAAATCATTTGAACGAGTATATAGATCGTACATTAACTACGTATGACGAAAGGGAGTTCTATATTAAGCCACCTATCAAGAAGTACATCGCTACGGGAGATGTTGTTGAAAACGATAATGGTAAGTATTTAGTCATGTCACCAGCTTGCGATGTTGCTCCCAGAGATATAGTTGAAGGGCTTCCAGTTATAAACGCAAATAGAATCGTAATGTGTCCACTATTACCTGTTTCAAGGGAGCAATGGCTTGACAAGAAGTTAATCCAAGAAGGCACTGGAACAAGTAAATTAAGGGCTGCGTTAGAGAAAGTGATTAAGGGCCAAGATCCTAAATTTCATTTTTTACCTAATCATGGAGAGTTACATGCTTCAATATCTGACTTTCAAAATGTTGAAACTTGTACAATAGAAGAGTTTGTTACCTACAATCGTATCGCTACCGTTTCTGGGGAGTTTATGCGTGACATTCAGTCAAGGTTCTCAGCTTATATTGGAAGACAAGGGCAGCCAGATTTGAAGAAAAGTGAAATAGCAGGAAGTTTAGTCAGCAAGCTTGCCCCCCCACAAGCAACAAGTTAACTCTTGGACAAAAGTCAACATATTCAATTGTAAAGTAGTTCGAGAACTATCTTACCGATTTTGTGAGCTAGATACGGAGGCACAGCATTGCCAACCTGAACGTATTGCTGTGTCCTATTTCCCTCAAACAAATAATTATCGGGAAAAGTTTGAAGGCGGGCTGCCTCTCTTACAGTAAGGCTTCTACATTGCTGAGGGTCATAGTGAATAAAATAATGACCATCTTTCGATATGTGGCTTGTAACTGTAGTGGCAGGTTTATTTGCGGCCTGCGTTCTAAACCTATCAGCATGAGAGCCTGAATTCCAATTATCGTGTTCAGGCGCGAGTTCGACAGGGAAGTCTCTAGACTTGGGCGAAACACCGTCATTTAGTTTGGTAAAAGCAGCACTATATCCATAACGCAGTAAATCAGAGGTCATGTGGCCTCTTGTTTCATGATTAAGCACGTTGTTGGGTGCACAATCTAAGTACCACTCTTTAATATGGCTTGGTATTTTAGGCTTAACATTTGTTTTCTTTGAGGAAAAGCGAGTTAGGCCTTTAATTGGGGTAAGAGGTAGAGTAGAAACAGGTTTCTCTCCAAACCTTTTCGTAAGTAACTTCGTGATTATTTTTGAGTTATTTAAAATTTGTTTTTCCCAATCAGATTGAATATCTTTTTGTTTGGAAAATCCACTTCTAAGAGGTGGCAGATCCATAAGGACTTCTTCAACTGTTACTTGTTGCTGTAATTGCTCAATTGTTTGCGGTACACGACCTAAATCCTCTCTCACTCCCAATAAAATTACTCTATGTCTAGCTTGGGGAATACCGTAATTCTCGGCTCTGATCAAAAAGTCAGAAGAGTTTTTATATTGAGGATTATTAGGGTTTTCTGCTGGAGCAACCAAAGAAAAGATCTTATATCCCGCTACACCTTTAATCTTTGTGACTCTCCCTGGTTTTCTCAAGTCTTTTAGAATTTGAGGAAACATTACTTTGCCATTAACTTTTGCGGAAAGGATACCTCTAACATTTTCCATTACGAAAACATCAGGTTGAGCAATTGAGAGTACTTTTAAATATTCTAAATATAAGAAATTACGATGGTCTTTTTCAGCTTTATAATCTTCTATTCCTGCGTTGCGAGATCTTCCTGCAAGTGAGTAAGCTTGGCATGGAGGCCCACCAATGACTACTTTAGGTCCATTATGATTACTAATCAGCTTTTCGATACGGCTATGAATTAGTTTATTATCTTCACCAAGAGCTTTGGGGCCTTCTAATGTCTCATTTAGAGCAAGTGCAGATTGCTCCGGAAATTTTGCAAATAGCTCTTCGCGGGATAATTTTCCTTGTAAATATAGATTATAGTTTTCTATGCCCTTGGGCATCGTTCTGATTTTTCGAAAGAATGATCTGGTTGTTAAAGTTTTATGAGCCGATGGTTCTTTTTCTACAGATATACGAATATCGAAAGGTTTTTTACCATTTTTATCTGTCGTAGCAGAAATACCTTCACCCAAGCCACCTGGGCCTGCAAATAGGTCTATTACCAGAACTTTATCTTTCTTATTCAATCTTACTTACCACTTTGAAATGCCGAAGGTGATGATACCAGGGTGTAACATTTATAAAAAGCTAAACAACAGGGTTTCTAGATCAATAAGATATTCAGGTATTGCTACTTTATCTGTGTTCTTACGTTTAGACATGAGATAAGAGCTACTCTATTGGATTGTTAAAGCCCTGTTTTTTGACAAGTCTAAGAAGTAGCTGAATATGGTGTTCACGATAATTAGATAGGAAAAACATCATGTTAAGTTTCAAGCAAGAATATTATTTATCTCCTGTAGAGCAGCATCAACAGGCTTTAGTTACAAATCTTCAAAACGACATAATGTCGGAACCTGAATTCAAAACTTTAGTCAATAATCTCCAGGTAACCGACAGCGGTTTAGAAGCTGTTTTCGCCATGTCGTTAATTGACTTGAAGATTAAGCAGATGGGTGAGCATAACCGTAGTAACTATCAAGAGCTAGTTAATGACGCAGTGACAGCCATAACCGTTCTTAATGATGAGATTAATTACATTGTTGATATTGCGAAAGGGGAATTACCTGTTCAGGCGGTCATGCAGCCGATACTTGCTGTCACTACATTCTTATTGGGGGCATCTCCTATAGTTAGGTTTTGTGAAGACCGAGAGGAAAAAGAACTAATGATTCGAGTTGAGGAACTCATTAACTCCTTTCATAACACAATCAGAAAATCCGAAGAGCATAACCGAAAGCGTCATTAACTTGGATCTGCCCTGTTACTCAACTTTGCTTAACAGGGCGTTTTTATGGCATAAAAAAGCTACCTCTAACATCTCTGAGAAGCTTTAAACGCAAACTTATTTTTGTCTGCGGCATGGGTCGTTCTTACCCCGAGATTAAGTCGAAGCAAATCTGGCACCATCAATTAGCATCCAGAAAGCCCCTAAAATATTACTTTTTTAGATGGTTACTGACCCTCGACACTAACTGCGACTTAACCATCTCAAGGCGCAATTACTATTACTTCGACTAACCCACTTAAACTTTATTGGCTCTACACAATAAGCTGTGTAGCTAGGTGCACCTTTACCCTGAACATTTAAAACCCAACAGTCGGGTTTTTGTTCATCGCCGAACAAGTTGTGTGGTGAGCTGCATCTTTACCATACTCATTTAAAACTCAAGGGGGGTCTACTTAAACTACTATGAGTAGTAATAAAGAAGCTGTTCCTGCAAGAGTGATTGCTAAACTACTCAAGTATCCCTCATACCAAGGTTTAGAATGCAAAGCTTGGTTTGTCGCTGTAACATCTTGATAAATTCTCTGTCGCAGCAAGACGAAATCAACATCACGATATTTCATTTTATTTCTAGCTATGCGTTTTGCTCTAGCAAGTCTGTTCTTATCTTCCATTATGTAATTCCTTCGTGTGGCTGTATCTAGATTATGGAGCCAAAAGGAAATCTTGGTAAGGCCCATCAACCGCGTTTTTTAAGAATAAATCACACCATCTACTTTTTGACGAATATTCCCAAGCAGTCAATCTATAGATCTAAATACAAACACGCAAAACGAAGGTATTGCGCCTTTGTAACTCACAGGAATATTATGAATTTTATTGCTTACTATCGTGTATCTACTCAGCGACAAGGTCAAAGTGGGCTTGGACTAGAATCTCAACAGTCTGTGGTGATTGATTATATAAATCGACAAGAAGGATCATTGCTTTATCAATACACGGAAGTAGAGTCGGGCAAAAATAATAACCGGCCAGAATTGGCCAAAGCACTTCAACACTGTCAGCTAACCAACTCAACATTAATCGTTTCAAAGCTGGATAGGTTGTCTCGTGATTTGCATTTTTTAAGTTCAGTGATGCAAAGCAATATCAAGTTTATTTGTTGTGATCAGCCCAACTCAGGCCCATTGGTGTTACAAGTATTAGCGGCTGTCGCAGAAGAGGAACGAAGAGCAATCTCTACAAGGACAAAATTAGCTTTAACGGAAGCTAAAAAGAGAGGCGTGGAATTAGGTAACCCTAACTTTAATGAAGTCAGAAATACTTGTACCAGCAATGCTCATGCACAGTTTATGGCAAACACAAAAAAATACCGAGCGGCAATTTTACCAGTTATTGAAAATGTGAAAGCAGCAGGAACAACAACGTTAAAAGGCATTGCAGACGAACTAAACCGGCTAGGCTTTAAAAGCCGGACAGGTAAGCAGTTCTATCCCTCTACAGTACGGAGTTTGATAGGCACAGGCTAGGAGTCTGTAATTTATGAGTCTTGCCGCGACTATTAGGCGCGTTATACACATATTATTTGTTAGTGTACTTCATTAAGAGATAGTTGTTTGTTTTATAATCAGAAGATTAGCGCAGGAGTTAAGCTTTAAATCGATACCTGCCCTAAACATAAACTTTATATAATCAAAACTTGGTTACCTCTCTTTGTTTAATAATTTAAATTCAGCTCATTAGAGCCCTCGGGTAGATTTGGTGCCATGCAATAACTTAGGTACCTAGCAGTTAGCTAAACTGCCGCTCGATGCACACAAGAACATTTACTGCTCATATCCGTTTTACATGCCAGCGAGCTGTTATTACAAATGCAGCCATCCTTTCCACATACAAAATGAATCATCCATTTTTATAGAGTTCAAGACTGGAAGCCTTTTGCACACATTTAAATGCGAAGTGATTTTTTGACAGATTAGAGAGTGAGCTCAAGCTAGTCATAACTTTTAATAGCAAGAGATAGTTATGACTAATGAAATGAAACGAGAGATCGATAGGCTTGCAAGTGTTTTGTATAAGCCTGGAATATTAACGGACTTCGGCTGCTCAGAATCACAAATCGATTTGATGAAACAAAAGTGTGACCAATTTTCACCAGGTAAACCAATATGCGTGGTAAAGGACTGGGCTATATGGGACATTAAGCTACCACAATCTTTGCCTGACTTTGCTATATCGCTAATAAAGGCTGACTACATCATTTATGATGAACTAGGTAGATTTCCAGTTGGTGGCTGGGTGCGAACAACAGCAATACTCAGTATCCATGAGAATTGCATATTTACGACAAATAGCACCAGTTATATTTTGGTGGGAAGAGGCACTAGAAAGAGCGTTGAATATCAAGACATGATGAGGTTTTTCTAAACTTCAGAGCAAAGCAGGTTATCCCTGCTTTTTCTGCTCACCTTGAGCTTCTTCATCATGTTTAGGTCTTTTAGTAAAAAAGCGTTGATCAATGCATAGTGTCAGTAAATGATTGATGGACGCATCTGTATCCCTATTTTGAAAAATATCCATTGCATCTTGAAAGCTGATTTGCTTATCCAATAAGTGTTTTGCCCACGCGTCAGCTTGTGACTTTTTGATGCCAATCGACTCTAGCTCTTCACTGGATACTGCCTCTGTAACTATGAGTATTGCGATGGCAATACGCTGCACTTTCGTATAATTCTTCATAACCCATCCCCCTGTTTTGGTTATGAACAGCCTAAGTAATTTATATTGAGCTTATTGACCGAAACACTTAGAAAACCTATGTGTTTTTCAAATTGATAAACGGTAACAAAGTACTGATTAAGGTGCTGTATCGTGCAGTAACCGGTAGATTTCTACCGAAAATGATTGCTGTTTTGCAATGAAACGGTAGATTTCTACCGAAAAGTTGCTAATATTAATAACTAAACGGTAATAAACTACTGGGTGAATGATGCTAACAGTCACACTGCAATTGTTTAATCAAGGTCAATGGTGGGATGCTGCTACTTTGAGTTTCTCTGATGAGCGGCTCAGTGCAAGTTGCTCGCTGTACTATGAGAATGAGTATATTGCTAAGGTCGCTAGCTATGAGGTTAAAGATTGTTGGGCATGCTCAGTTAATGCGCCCATTAGCATTGTTCCTAAAGACTACCCTAATTGGCCTGCTTTATTAGATGATATCTTGCCAGTGGGTAAATCTCGAGATTGGTGGCTCAAGTATCTTAATACCAGTCGCTCAAACGAGTTTCAGCAAAATTACGCGCTGCTGACTCATGCTTGTATGTCGCCCGTTGGCAATTTACGAATAAAAGAGTCTGTACCGACAGAGAATAGTAGGGATCCTCGTCGCTTTCCCATTGAAGACGTTATTTCATTGCAATATGACTTCTTAGAGTATGCTAATGAACAAGGAGCTGCGGTTGGGGGAGCAACTGGGGCTGGTGGTGTCGCACCAAAACTATTACTCATGCTTGAAGATGACAGTGTTTACATTGACGGAGATTTTGCTGGAAAGCCATTGACGGCAACAGCATACTTAACAAAGTTTGCTAGAAATAAGCGTACAACTCGAGACAATAACATTCTTAAAGCTGAAGGTGTTTTTTATCAGGCTCTTACTGAGATCCTCCAAGGCACTAGCGTTAAAACAATCGAAGCCGATAAGTTAAGAATACTAGAAGACAAAGAAAGTGGCCAAGTCAGTTTATGGCTGCCGCGCTTTGATGTCGGATTTGAAAATGGAGTTGCTACAAGAATCGGTTTGGAGAGCATCTATTCAATCATCAATGCGGAGCCTGGCAGTTATCAAGGTCATTTTTATGTTATGGAGACAGTTTGGCGAAGGATTAATTCTGCAACTCAAATGACCAAAAGCGAATTTGCAAAGCAATATGTTGTTAGAGACTTTTTAAATCTTGTTTTTGGTAATTCAGATAATCACGGCCGTAACATTTCATTTTTAAAATTTGCTGGGGATATTCGTTTTGCTCCTATCTATGATTTTGCTCCGATGAAAGCAGATGAAGAAGGAGTAACCCGTTTATTCAAATGGGAACGAAATTGTGAGCTCCGCGGACAAGTGAACTTTTCAAACGTTGCAGAGCAACTTTCAGACTTTTGTGAGCCGGAAGAAATGATTTTATGTTTGAATCAACTGGCAGAAAAATTAATCGACCTGCCGGCGCGATTAGCAAAGTTAAATTGCCCTGATGAAATATTAAATTTTCCTGCGATTGGATTTAGCAACATAAAAAATAAATTAGTAGAAATGGGAGTTTATGATGGCTAGTTTGTCTGGTGAACAGCGAAAAGAAATGCTTGCGAAGCTGGAAAATGATGTTGCCAACAATGTAATCTCCATTGGTGAATTAGTTAAGCAAGTTCGCACACAATTGTATGGTATGACACAAACTCAATATGCAAAGTTTATTAAGGTGTCTGACAAAACCCTCAGAGATATTGAAAAAGGCAATACAGATCCTAGAGTCTCAGTATTGAATAAAATTTTAGCTCCAGGAGGTTTTCAGCTATCAGTTCGTGTGCTTCGGCGTGAGATTTAATTTTTTCATAACCTAGATTGAAGAGCTTAAGGAGAGAAGATGCCAATTGTCACCATCTCAGTATTTCTGATAAGTGTATTAGTGCTGACTATTGCATTCTTGCTTTTATATAAACGTAAGTAAGTTCTTATCTTGATTGACCAATATGTCAGTTGGAATTTTTTGCACGTTATGAAAATCAGTTCATCGTTGTGTAGGGTTGGTCTTCCCCATCAAAAGAGCTTGATGCATAGTCTTATTTTATGTCCGAAGTTTGGTCCCCTTAGGTTGTTAAGTAAAAGAGTTATTAGGTCTGCATATTATTCCTCGCAGGAAAACAGTTTTCCTGCAATAGGGCACTGCTTTTAAATTGAAGAGTTTTCTGCGAGGTATTGCAGAAACAACTTCGAGCTAGTGACGAGTACATTGGTTTAAACTGGAAGTTGATACATAAAACCCTGCCATACCTTGCAGGGTTGTGACGTGGTGCTTTGAGCATGTATTAATACCTGAACCTCATTGTGCAAGGTATTGCAGGATATGATGTCATAGCACTTCCAGACCAATTGTAAATTTGGTCAGAATGATTCGATTCTTCTATTGCTTTCATCGCTAAATATTGCTCGATTACTTCAGGACTCCATAAATTTTTTTTGCCCACTTTGCGATCCGGCTTGGGAAATTTTCCTAATTTCATCTGCTTATAAAGCCAAGACTTTTTGTACCGAAGTATTTTCAATACTTCATTCAACGTCAACGATGGCTCTACTCGTTCAAATGGTGTCTTCATTTTTTAAAGCTTCTTCTTTTACTTTTTCTCTCAGAGTTGTGATTAGGTTTGAGATAGCTGATGCGGCCTCTTTTCTTTCATCGTATAAGTGAAGTGGATCGTGCATGTAGAGCCAAGAGGAATGTGTAATGTAAGATTCTGCTACCTCGTTCTTTATTTTTAAAGCACTCAGCAGCGTCCGAGTAGTGTGTCTGAGTTCATGTACAACAAATTTTAAATCACCCGCGATGCGGTCAATGAATTTATTTACCGTTGTATGATCTTCCCTCAAACAACTAGACATCTTTTATTTTGAAAATGAAGTAAGATAGAAGGTGTTATGAGAAATAAATATCCGCAAGAATTTAAAGACGAAGCAGTTCGCCAGGTTATCGAGCATGGCTACGCGATCAAAGATGTGGCCAACCGATTGGGGATCACTGATAAATCCCTTTATAACTGGGTCAACAAGGCCAAAAAAACGCCAAAGCAGAACAAAGAAAGCGAAGAGTTAAAACGGTTAAAGGCCGAGCTCAAGCGCGTTACAGAAGAGCGTGACATATTAAAGGAGGCCGCCGCGTTCTTTGCAAGCGAGTCAAGGAAAAGTACGCGTTCATAAAATCTCGGCTCGACAAATGGAAAGTCACTCGCATGTGCTCTGTGTTAAACGTTCATCGCAGTGGGTTTTATGCTTGGTTAAATGAACCTGAGTCTCCTCGGGCAGTTGAAAACAAGCAACTCACCAAAGAGATCACAGAAGCCTTTATCGAGTCTGGCGGTGTTTATGGTAGCCCTCGCATTACAGCTCAACTGAAGCGTAATGGTACTCATGTTGGCGAAAACCGGGTAGCTCGTTTGATGAAGCTGGCTAAGCTCAAAGCGAAC